>JAZUMJ010000148.1:0-16311 GCA_045603605.1 Ructibacterium sp.
CTAAAAAATAGTTCATTTTATGATTAATTTGAAACAATAGTAGAAGAAAAATCTCAAATGAATTCGATTTTTCAAATATATACCTTTTTACTATGAACAAACTTCACCTCTCGAAGTATAGTGCCATCGAAGGTTCAAACTGCTTATTGTTTATAAAGGGAAATTTTGAATAATACTGCAGAAAATTCTGCAAATATACGTTAGTATTATTCTTGAATTTTCTTTGTCTTATAACAAAATTTCCTCTTTTTAAACTCTGCGACCTTATACGCAGAAAAATTTATGATGATTTTAACGCAGAGGAAGAAGAAAGGCTGCCGCCTTTCGATGACGATAAATTGAAAGCATCGAAATTTAGCAAGTATAAGGCACAAGCTATTTGAACCTTCGATGGCTGACATCTTCGGGTTCAGTTTGTCCATTCTGCCTCATTTTTTCCTATCCCCTTAAAGTGGCTGTAAAGGTAATTTTTACAGCCACTTATTCTGTAATCATTATATTGAATACATCTCTGTTTTGCCTATAAATATCACTGATTTGACTTTCGTCAACGGGCTGACCGCCATGACCCACTTCAATGGTGATACTTGGTATGCCAAGCTTGTCTAAAGCCCAATCCTTATATCCTGCAGGGTCAAGCTTTTCATAATTTGCATCTGTTGGATATCCTGTAGAACTGCTGATATCCTTTGCAAACTTTTCGGTCTGTTGGAGCAAATCTCCTTCCTGCCCAAAATACCAATATATCACCTGTCCCTGTGTGTGATAACTGATGGTCTTTTTAATGGGATTTTCTTTGGTCAGCTTAATCAACGCTGCAGCCTCAGGCTCACAACCGGGAGAGGTTCCCTTATACATATCGGCAGAAGGATGACCTGCCCCTTGGTAGCTGTCCCATAATGCATCAAAGTTTCGGTTCAAGTCAACACCATTTGCATTTGCCTTCCATAATCTTAAATAGTTTGAATTATCAACACTGCTGTTATCAAGTGCGGCAATCTCATCTATCCGTCTATATGCTTTATCTGTTCTAATTCCGCTTTTGCCTAATTGGCTTATTGAAACCCCATCAGGGTTTACCATAGGTACAATATGAATAAGCACATCTTGGTTTTGATAACTGTACAAAAAATCATATGTAAGCATCATAACAAGCTTTGTTGTTATATACTCTCTTGCATGAATACTGCCTGTAACAATGTATTGATTTTTTGATTTGGGATTTCCAACCGAAAGCCTGTATAACTTTCGGCTGTCAAATGTTTCCCCGATAGAATCAAGTTCGCAAAAGGATGAAAAATGATTACTTAATACTTCCAAATCCTTTTCCATATCTTCGTATGTATAAAGAGAAAATCTCTTTTGATTGAAAAGAAGATTGTCAGGATTAAAGTCTGTAACGACCGAGCTTGGCTTATCTTCATATGATGATGTGCTGTTATCTATAATATCGGTGTTTGTTACAGAGGGCGTTTTTTGTTCTGCTCCATATTTCTTGACAACCGAAAAACCAAGTACAGCTGATAGGGTTATCAGTGTCAAAGAAATAAGCAGGGTAATGATTATTAACATAGCATTTTTATTCATAATTATCTTAAATATTGTGATAGGGCGTAGCCCACTGCACCATTATATCTTACTTTATAAAATCCATTGCTTGAAACTTCCAAAAATTCAACTGTTGCACCCAATGGTATCTCTGCAATTCTTGAAGCATTTGTGCTTGGTGTTGAACGGAGAGAAATCCATTCATTACAATCCACAACCGTCATTTTTGCAGTAGATGGTGCTGATGGAACATAGCTTGAATGAGCCGGACTTGCACTCAAATACTGGCTTAATGCATAACCGACAACTCCGTTGTATGCAATCTTGTAAAAGCCGTTGGTTGATTGTTCAATAAATCCAACCGATGAGCCAAGAGGAATTGTTACCAATCTTGAAGCATTTGTATTGGGTGTTGAACGAAGAGAAATCCATTCGTTGCAGTTTACAACATACATTGTTGAAACAACAATCGTATTACTTGTTGTCTGCACCGGCTGCGGAGCAACCGTGTGAGTTGGCGGGGCTGTCGGAGATGAGGTTGGGTTGACAACAACAGTTTCTGTAGGAGCAACCGTTGCTGATGGTTCCGGCGTATCATTTGATTTTTCGCTTAGCACATATGCGAGGGTTATTCCCATAACCAGGAGAATAATTACCATTGTTGTCAAAGCTATAATTATAACAGGTTTACTTGAATTATTATTCATTTTCTATCTCCTTAATTTAAATATTCTGTTTTGGCATAGCCAACCCAATCTTGGTAGCGTACTAAATAATAACTGCCATTTGTTTTTTGAAGAACACTTACCTGAGCGCCTTTTGGAATTTTTACAAGACGATGCTTGTCTATTTCGGCATCAGGAACATTAGGGTCAGACAAAAGGGAAATCCATTCGTCACAATTTACAACTGTCATTACATCCAAAACAGGGGTGTTAGATGGTAAAAGATGCTTGCTTAAAGAGTAGCCGACCATTCCATTGTATGATACCTTATAGTATTCATTTGAATACATTTCTATAAATCCAACAGAGGCACCTTTCGGAATTTGAGCAAGACGTGTGGAATTTATGTCAGGTGCTGAAAGAAGAGAAATCCATTCGTTACATCTAATAACATCCATATTATATTGAACCACTGTATTGTTTGAAGTCTGAACAGGAGTTCTTGTAGGAGTAACCGTTTGGATTGGTTGCTCTGTAGGTGTTTCTGATACTGCAACAGTAGCTGTTGGAACAGGGTCAGATGAAATGTCTGAGTTTAAAACAGACACCAGCACCACGCCCATAATTACTAAAATTATTGCCATAGTGGATAAAGCAATAATCATAATTGCTTTGTTGGTTTTATTCATAATAATCTCCATTCCGCCGCTCTGCGTCGGTACAAATAATAATTAAATTTCTCTTATCCGCAGAGCAAGGAATGATAAGAGATTATTTCGTCCATGTGCATTTCTAAGCATATATGCGAGGAAAATTTTGCACGGACAATAAATTCAGCCAGAGGCTTAACGGGAAAGGAACTTTCACGTTAATTTCTCCTCGTGAAATAAAAGTATATTTAAAATTATAACATATTATAAAAAAATTACAAGAGAAAATAAAGAAAAGATTAGAGAATGAAATAAATCCTTCGGATTTGTGAAATGCACTTCAATATTTATAATTTTTTCTTTTTTAACTGCATAATGATAAGCAATAGCAGTACCGGATTTTGGTTGATAGTCAAGCAAATCGCTTTTACTTCCCATAAGGAAAGGATCAACGTTGTTATGCAGTATTAAGTTTTCCATAACCTTATAAATTTCAATTTTTAAAACAAATAATTCTATAACACGTTATTAATACGCAAAAAGAAACCCCGAAAACCCTGATATTTCAAGGCTTTTGGGGTTTTTCATTTTATTCCCACTCGACTTTCTCTTTTTTAATCACTGTGATTTTCATTGCTTTTTCGTAATTTTATTATCCACATTTTGCATTTTTCATCGTGGTGATTTTATTTACGGAAGTTTTTGTACTCAAAATGTACTCACAACATTATTCCACACAAGCTTCAAGCATTCCTACCAACACCTTATAGTTGTCAACAGACAATATTGATGCTTCCAAGAGTTCTTCTTTATCTACATTTCCCCAATTCAGGTCATATCCCATACGTTTTGCCATAAGGCGGATAAATTCACGAATGGTACGACCATTGCCCTCTCTGAAAGGATGTATAATATTGAGTTCTGCCATCACATATGCTAAACTATCAAAAACCTTTTCTTTGTCTATTTCTTTGAGCATATTTTTCTCTTTTATTTTTGCGAACACCTTATTAAGCTCTCTATCAATCAAATTCGGCGGATAAAACATCGTATCCGCTTTACTTATTTGCTCTCGTCTGATTTTTCCGGCAAAAGGGTATATATCCTCAAAAATGAACTTGTGTATATTCATAAGATGAGCTTTTGAAAAGTTACCCTTAATCGGATTTTTCAAAAGTTCCATTTGCTTAATAAGTGTAATTTCTTCTTCAGCAGTTTTGAGCAGTTTGTTATCTCTTATATTTAATTTATTTTTCAACACATTACTATCGGGATAGCAATAAATTGATTGGGTAGTTGTATAAACATCATATTTTGAAAACATAGTTGCGCCCTCTGCATATATTTAAGCTTCAATTCTTCGATTACATCAGTATAGCTTACTTTACCACTATCAATTCTTTTGAGGTTTTTAATACTTTCCTCACTAACCGTCATACTTTCAACAGCAAAAGTTCCTTTAAGATTTTTTAAATTGCTTTCAAAATCGTTAGATGCCATATCTGTTTTATTTCTCCAATCGGTATATTTACCTGATTTAATTCTCGCATCAGCAGGTTTCTCTGCATTTTTTGGTAAAAGCCAAGCACCTGCGATTTTCTTTGCTCCAACAATTCTGCCCTCATTACACAAAACAGTAATTCTTCTTACAGAAATTCCCCACAGTAAACTTGCTTCTTTTATTGTTAGTATATCCATTTCAGCACCTCATTCACACATATTATATACCAAAAATAGAATAATGTCAATATTTATAGTTTTGAGATTGCTCTGAGTACAATATTTTATAATATGTAGCGATAATATGGATAATATATAAAAACTGCAGACAGTCAAAACAACTGTCTGCAAAATAATTCAATATAAATTAAATTTATATTACTCCCACTCGATTGTGCCGATTGGCTTTGGTGTAAGGTCAAGAAGAACACGATTAATTCCGGGAACTTCGTGGGTAATTCTGTCTGTTATATGGTGGAGCAATGCATAAGGAATTTCCTCAATAGTTGCTGTCATTGCATCAACTGTGTTAACGGCACGGATGATAGCAGGCCAACCTTCGTAGCGTTTATCATCTTTAACGCCAACACTCTTAAAGTCAGGAACGGCAATAAAATACTGCCATACTTTGCCTGCAAGACCGTTATTTGCAAATTCTTCTCTCAGGATTGCATCTGCTTCACGAAGAGCGGCAAGTCTGTCTCTTGTTATAGCTCCCAAGCAACGCACTCCAAGTCCGGGACCAGGGAATGGCTGACGGTTAACCATATCATCAGGAAGACCTAATGCAGAACCTACAACACGAACTTCGTCCTTATACAAGAGCTTAACAGGTTCAACCAATTCAAATTCCATATCCTCGGGAAGACCGCCAACGTTATGATGAGCCTTTACTCCGTCGGATTCGAGTATATCAGGATAGATTGTTCCTTGAGCTAAGAAAGATATACCTTCAAGCTTACGGGCTTCCTCGTCGAATACCTTAATAAATTCGCCGCCGATAATCTTTCTCTTTTTCTCGGGTTCGTTTACATTGGCAAGAAGGTCAAGAAAACGGTCGGTTGCATCAACATAGATAAGATTTGCATCCAGCTGATTTTTGAAAACCTCAATAACCTGTTCGCTTTCGCCCTTACGCATAAGTCCGTGATTAACGTGAACGCACACCAACTGTTTGCCAATTGCCTTAATCAAGAGTGCAGCAACAACAGATGAGTCAACTCCGCCGGATAAGGCAAGAAGAACCTTCTTGTCGCCAACCTGTTCCTTGACAGCCTTAATTTGTTCATCAATAAAAGCCTGAGCAAGTGCTTCTGTGGTTATACGTTCCATTGTTTCGGGACGTTTATTGTTATCCATCACAATCTCTCCTTTGTAACATATTTATTTAATATTCCTCATTATACTACATTTAATACTAACAATCAAGAGAAAACTTGACGAACTAAAATAGATTGAGAAATATAATTTTGTTAAAAATTAATCTTCATTTGATATATCTAATATTCCATCAACAAAGTCGTTGGGGTCAAATAAATCAATATCATCAATACCTTCACCAAGACCGACAAGCTTAACAGGGATGTCATATTCGTTTTTTATTGCAAAGACAATACCGCCCTTTGCGGTTCCGTCAAGCTTAGTAAGAACGATGCCGGTAATGTCGGCAGCTTCTTTAAATTCTTTAGCTTGCTGAACAGCGTTCTGACCGGTGGTTGCATCGAGAACGAGCAAAACTTCTTTTCCGCTCATAGGTAATTCTCTGTCGAGGATACGATATATTTTCTTCAACTCTTCCATAAGATTTTTCTTGTTATGAAGTCTGCCGGCTGTGTCGCAAAGAAGAACATCAACATATTTTCCTTTGCAATAATTAACTGCATCAAAAACTACAGCGGCAGGGTCGGCACCCTCTTGTTGCTTAATTATTTTTACATCGGCACGGTTTGCCCATACCTCAAGCTGCTCTATTGCCGCTGCTCTAAATGTATCTGCGGCGGCGATTACAACATTTTTCCCCTGCTGTTTATACATATTAGCAAGCTTTCCGATAGAGGTGGTTTTTCCAACGCCGTTTACACCAATTACCATAACAACAGCCGGTAAGCCGTGAATATCCATTTTGCTGTCGCTGCCCTCTGTAAGAATTTCTTTCAGGATTTGAGCAAGCTCGCTTTTGAGGTCAACACTGTTAACAATATGCTTTTCGTCAGCGGCATCACGAAGTCTGTCGATTATCTCAAGGGAAGTGTTGACACCTAAGTCGGCAGTAATTAAAGCCTCTTCCAATTCTTCAAAAAGCTCTTCGTCAACAGACTTAAAAGTATTGATAACGGTTTCAAATTTTTCGTTTATTGATTCTCTGGTCTTGTTAAGACTATCTCGTATTTTATTAAATAATCCCATATTTTCCTCCCAAATATTTAGCTTTGTACTTCATCAATGTCAAGGGAAAGGAGTTTTGAAATACCTCTTTCCTGCATTGTAACACCATAGAGAATGTTCGCAGCTTCCATTGTGCCTCGTCTGTGGGTTACAACAATAAACTGTGTTTTGCTGCTGTATTTCTTCAAATAATCTGCATAACGATATACATTAACATCATCAAGTGCCGCCTCAATCTCGTCAAGAATACAGAAGGGTGTGGGACGGACATCTAATATGGCAAACAAAAGTGCAATAGCAGTAAATGCTCTTTCTCCGCCTGATAATAATGTAAGGCTTTGAAGCTTTTTGCCCGGCGGCTGTGCTTCAATTTCAATTCCGCTTTCTAAAATATTTTCAGGGTCGGTTAATGAAAGCTCAGCTCTACCACCGCCAAAGAGTGCTGAGAAGGTCTTATTGAAGTTCTGATTAATAACCTTAAATTGCTCTGCAAATCTGCTCTGCATAATGGTAAGCATTTCATCAATAACCGATTCAAGCTCAGCCTTTGCCTTTTGAAGATCGTTTGTCTGCACTGTCAAGAAGTCAAATCGTTCCTTGATGTTTTTGTATTCCTCAATAGCATCAATGTTAATATTGCCAAGAGCCTTGATTTGTTCACGAAGTTCACGGATTTTGGCAGATGCCGCTTTAAAATCAAAGTCATCATTTTGAGGTTTTAACTCTACAGCCTCGCTGTAAGTTAATTCATATTCCTCCCAAAGTCTGCTGATAACAGATTCGATTTCAAGCTCAAACTTGGTTGCCTTAGCCTCCATTTTGCCCTGTCTTTGGGTAAGCTGGAACATCTGCTCCTGAACATCCTTAACAGATTCCTGACGTTTTCTTATTTTTTCCTCAAGCTCTGTCCTGCCGGAGCTTAATTGTGTAATCTGTTCCCTGCAATCAAGCAATGATTGTTCAAGAATTTCAACTGTTTCCTTAGTCTGTTCAATCTGAGCGGTGATATCGGTGTTTCTTTGAATAAACATCTGTATTCCGCTGTTCTTTGCGGCTGTTGCGTCAAGATACTGAGATTTTTCCGTGTTCAGCCGAGCAATTCGGTCATTTTGAAGTTCTATATCTTTAAGGGTGGTGTTTTGTGCCAGATTAAGTTCTGTTAATTGAGAAATAAGACGTTCATTTTTGCCTGCAAGCTCGGTATACTCACGTTGAGCCTCTGTCAAGTCTTTCTCGGTTGTCTTGCTGATTTCAGTTTTTTCCTCAATCTCAAGCTGTTTCTTCTTAATATCCTCTTTAATTTCAGCCTCTCTGTTAATTATCTCCTCAAGTTCTTTATCCAAACGTCCTGACGCAGAATCTACATTTTCAAGCATTACCTCGTAGTGCTTGAGCTCTGATTGGTATTTCACAACTTCTTGTTTTTTCTCAACAAGATTATGATTTTCCCGGGTCAGCTCTGCTTTTATTTCTTCAATCCTGACTAATAATTGCTGTTGCTTTTTCTCCTGTGCTTCTGCGGATTTTTGAATTCTTTCTATTTCCTTGGTGAGAGTTTCAATTTCTCCTGCTCTTGAAAGGGAACCGGTGGTCTTGGACATACTTCCGCCGGTCATAGCACCGCCGGCCTGGATTATATCTCCGTCAAGAGTTACAATCTTAAACTTATGCCCTGATTTTTTTGCCATAGCTACAGCGTTGTCAAGTTTATCGCAGACAACGGTTGTTCCCAAGAAATTGCTTACTATATCCTTATACTTTTTGTCACATTCAATCAAGTCGGACGCAACAGAAATAAAACCTTTTAATCCTTTTACAGAAGAGGAATCAAACTTCTTTGGCTTGATTGCAGAAACGGGCAAGAATGTAGCTCTTCCTAACTTATGACCTTTAAGATATCCAATAGCCTCTTTTGCATCATCCTCAGTTTCGGTAACAATGTTTTGATTTACTCCGCCCAGTGCGGTTTCTATTGCAACAATATATTGTTTGTCTGTCTTAATCAGTTGTGCTAAAGGCCCGTAAATTTCGCTACCGGGAATTTTGCCTTCCTTGTATGCGGTCATAACACCTTTAACGCCACGGTTATAACCCTCAAATTCATTCTCCATATCACGGAGCATATTCTGCCTTGATACACGGCGGTTAAGTTCCGAATTTTGGCGATTAAGCTCCTGGCGGATATCTTCAATCTCTTTTTCTGCAGAAGAAGCTTCCTGTTGTAACTTGAGAACTATCTGCTCTGATTTTGATGCATCATCTTCGGCAAGGGATAGAAGATGTTTTCTTTCATTATATTCTTTGCTTAGAGAATCCTTGTTTCGGCTCTTATCAAGAATTTCACTCTCGATAACCTTTTTTCTGGAAGAAAAGCTTTCGCCAAGAACCTGAAGGTTGAGTATTGAAGATTTCAAGGAATTAATGGAAGAATTAAGTTCCACTATATCCCCTCTGAGGGATTCAAGAACACTGTTTTTATCACCTGCGGCAGTGTCGGCTGCCTTTGATTCTTCAATAAGCTTTTCAAGTGCTTCTGCGGCGGCATCTTTTTTAACGTTAAGCTCATCTAATATATTACGATGTTCCTGAAGGTCTTTGTCAATTCTTTCTATTTCAGAAGCTCCGCCCTTAACCTCTTCTTCAAGTCTTTGGATATTCTGTTTGTTATGTTCAATATCGCTGAGGAACAGGTTGATATTGTTTTTATGTTCGTTAATCTGTTCATTGGTTTCTCTTTCCAGATTTCGGCATCCCTCTGTCTTCTGGTCATATTCCCCCAGTTCGTTATACATTTGAGAGATTTCCTCATCGGTTTTTTCAAGACCTTTTTTGATTTCTTCAATCTGGGCAGAGAGAAGATTTATATCCTCGGTAAGAACTTCAAGCTCCTTTTTGGAATTTTCAGCGGTTATAACCGAAACCCCAATATCAAGTCCACGCATTTCATCACGAAGAAGCAGATATTTCTTTGCCTTTTCCGACTGTCTTTCCAAAGGTCCCAGTTGTGATTCAAGTTCTCCTAATATATCTTCAATTCTTGTAAGATTATCATTTGTTTGCAAAAGCTTGCGTTCAGCCTCGATTTTACGGTATTTATATTTTGAAATTCCTGAGGCTTCCTCAAAAATTTGACGTCTGTCCTCGGATTTGGTGCTGAGGATGCTGTCAATTTTACCCTGACCTATGATGGAGTAGCCATCACGACCAAGACCTGTATCCATAAATAATTCGTGAATATCTTTAAGACGGCATAGGGTTTTATTTATGTAATATTCACCCTCGCCACTTCGGTATACACGACGAGTAACCGTGATTTCAGGGAAATCAAGGGAGAAATAATTGTCTGAGTTATCAAGAACCAAGGTTACCTCTGCAAAACCTACAGCCTTTCTTGCCTCAGTTCCTGAGAAGATAACGTCTTCCATTTTACTTCCACGCAGAGATTTAACACTCTGCTCACCCATAACCCAACGGATTGCATCAGAGATATTACTTTTTCCCGAACCGTTAGGGCCTACAATAGCGGTGATGCCGGGATTAAAATCCAAATAAATTTTATCTGCAAAGGATTTAAACCCTTGCATTTCTATGCTTTTTAAACGCATAATCTGTTCCTCTTCCAAAAATTTTTTCAAATAAACTTTATTATAACATAAAGTAATATTTTTGTCACGCTTTTTTAATGATAATTTTAGTTGACAAAATTGTTGAAATTTGACGACAAATATGGTATCATTGAATAAAAAAGAGAAAAAATGCAACCTTTGGTTGCTAAAAGTTTAAAGAAAGGTTGGTGGACAACATATATTTGATTTGCTATTATGGATATAATAGTGATTGAAGGGAGCGTTCAAATATATGAAAATAGGAGAAAAAATAACAAATCTTCGTGTTATGGCGGGAATGTCACAGGAACAGCTTGCAGAAAGTCTTGAAATTTCAAGGCAATCTGTTTCAAAGTGGGAGATGGACCAGTCACTTCCTCAAATAGATAAGGTTATACAGCTTTGTGAACTGTTCGGTATTTCCACAGACCAGCTTTTGCAGGATAAAATAAATCTGCCACAGGTTGAAACCGAGGGGAATAAGTATTTCGGAACAGATGGTTTCAGGGGAGAGGCAAATGTTACATTAACATCTATGCAAGCGTATAAAGTAGGACGGTTTTTAGGTTGGTATTACCAATCGCAGTTCTCGGATGGTGCAGGCAACAAAAGAGCAAGGATTGTTATAGGTAAGGATACAAGAAGATCAAGCTATATGCTTGAATATTCCATTGTTGCGGGTATAACTGCATCAGGAGCAGATGCTTATATGCTCCATGTTACAACGACTCCAAGTGTTTCATATGTTACAAGACAGGAAGAATTTGATTGCGGTATTATGATAACCGCATCCCATAATCCTTTTTATGATAACGGAATAAAGGTAATTAATAAATATGGCGAAAAACTTGACGATAAAACAACAGCACTTATAGAGGCGTATATAGACGGTAATCTTAAGGCTTTGGGTGTATCAGGCAGTGATTTACCTCTTGCCACAAGAGAAAAAATAGGGTGTATTACAGATTATTCTTCTGGAAGAAACAGATATTTGGGTTATCTTATTTCACTGGCATCACATTCTTACAAAAATTTAAGAATAGGTCTTGATTGTGCAAACGGAGCATCCTGGATGATTGCAAAGTCGGTATTTGCGGCACTTGGTGCACAGACGGTAGTGATAGGTGCAGAGCCTGACGGACTTAATGTTAACGAAAACTGCGGTTCTACACATATTGAAAATCTTTGTAAACTTGTAAAAGAACAACATCTTGATTTGGGCTTTGCCTTTGACGGAGATGCTGACAGATGTATAGCTGTTGACGGAAACGGCGAGATTGTAGACGGCGACAAAATGCTGTATATTTTAGGTAAAAGACTTAAATCCAGAGGAATGCTTAACCATAATACAGTTGTTGCAACAATTATGTCCAACAGCGGATTTGTTGCAAGTCTTGAAGAGGCAGGCATTAATTGTGAGCAGACCAATGTAGGTGACAGATTTGTATATGAATGTATGCAGGGAAAAGGATACGACCTTGGCGGAGAGCAATCAGGACATATTATAATAAAAAAATATGCAACCACAGGAGATGGTATCTTAACGGCTATTATGATGACAGAAGAAATATGCGATTCAAAGCTTTCTTTGGCAGAGCTTGCTTCGCCTGTTAAACTTTATCCTCAGTTCACAAAGAATGTAAGAGTTAAGGATAAGCCTGCGGTATTTAAAGATAAGGCGGTTATGGATAGTCTTGCCGAGGTTGAAAAGCTTATTGCGGGTAAGGGCAGAGCGCTTCTTCGTCAAAGCGGAACAGAGCCTGTTATAAGAGTTATGATTGAGAGCGAGCAGGAAGAAAAATGCGTTGAATACGCACAGATGATTGTTGATACCATTTTAAAAGGGGGACACGGGGTTGAATAAGTATGTTGAAATAAAAGACTTATTTGAATGTGAAACATCCTACCTGAAAGAGCTTTTTAACAGGCATAAGTATCCATGGGAAATTCTGCCCGAAATAAAAGGGTATATACTTGATCTTATTGAAAAAGGGCTTGAAGGGTTTGAAGAAATTGCTGAAAATGTTTATGTAGGAAAAAATGTAAAGATTTATCCTACAGCAACAATTGAAGGCCCGGCAATAATAGGCGAAGGGACGGAAATACGCCCCGGTGCGTTCATAAGAGGCTCGGTGATTACAGGTGCAAATTGTGTTATTGGAAATTCTTCTGAATTAAAAAATTGCGTACTACTTGAAAAAGTTCAAGTTCCGCATTATAATTATGTTGGAGATTCTGTGCTTGGAAATAAAGCGCATATGGGCGCAGGCTCAATTTGTTCCAATCTGAAAACAGATGGAAAGGCTGTAGTAATCCACGGAGAGGAGGAATACGAAACAGGACTCCGTAAGATAGGCGGTATCCTTGCAGATGGAGCGGATATTGGCTGCGGATGCGTATTGAATCCGGGAACTGTAATCGGAAAAAATACCTCGGTTTATCCTCTTAATGCTCTAAGAGGGGTTTTCCCGGGAGGATGCATAGTTAAATCTCAAAATAATATTATAAAAAGGAAGTAGTTAAAATGAATTATATCGAAGTTGAAAACTATGAAGAATTAAGCAGAAAGGCGGCTGCAATAATTGCAGCACAGGTGATTTCAAAACCTGAAAGCGTTTTAGGGCTGGCTACAGGCTCAAGCCCTCTTGGTACATATGATTGTCTTGTAAAGGCATACGAGAATAAGGATTTGGATTTTTCAAAAGTAACATCCGTTAATTTGGACGAATATGTGGGACTTACAGGAGATAACGACCAAAGTTACAGATATTTTATGGACACCAATCTGTTTTCAAAAATCAATATAAGAAAAGAATGTACATTCGTGCCAAACGGTTGCGCAGAGAATGTTGATAAAGAATGCAGTGACTATGACGCAAGAATAGAAAGCTTAGGCGGTATAGACATTCAGCTCCTTGGCATAGGTCTTGACGGGCATATTGGATTTAATGAGCCTGATGATGTGTTCATAAAGGAAACCCACCTTGTAGATTTGGATCCTTCAACAATAGAGGCGAATGCAAGATTTTTTGAATCAGCAGACGATGTACCCAGAAAGGCTGTAACAATGGGTATGGGCGGTATAATGAATGCAAAAAAAGTTCTTCTTATTGCTAATGGAAAGAATAAGGAAGAAATTATAAAGAAAGCATTTTTCGGACCTATTACACCTCAAGTTCCTGCATCAATTCTTCAGCTTCATCCTGATGTAACAGTAATATACTCAAAGAACTAAAAAATTAATGGCAACCGTCGAGTTGCCATTATTTTTTTCGATTATTTTACAAAATATGCTTTTTTATTGAAGAACTAAAAATTATGTGGTAAAATAGATTTAACAAAGTTAAATCTATTCAGCTAAATTTGCCTAACAGTTTGTATTAAATAATGAAAGGGCAATGAGTATGTTTTTTCAAAAAGAAGTAAAAAGGTATGATAGAGTTGAATTTTCAGAAATTACAAGTGATGATAAAATTTGTATTGTAACGCCGGATGGAAAAATTGATGAAGTGTATCCGTTTATCTATCAGCTGGAATGAATATGGCTTTTCCTACTGCATATTTTTTGTCGTCAGGAACAGAATTTGGAGTAAGTAATAAAACTGCGTATTTGGGACTTCGAGAACGTTCAGGTTTTATATATCAGAAATAAAAAAGATACATGGCAGAATGTGCTCAGAGATTTAAATGAAGCTGAAACAGTAAAAAAAGTAATTCTTCCTCCAAATATTAAAAAGGCAGAAATAATAAATATTTGGGATGAAGAAACAGCGTATTTAAAAAATAATGAACTTAATGACTTGAAATACGGTGTGTTTATTAAAGGAAAAAGGGGAAAATAAGAATGCGGAAAAAACTTCAGGATAAAATGTTTGAGGCAAGCTATTTGTTTGAACTTTTCATTTCGATAATTGTGGGAATTGCAATATTGATTTTGGCTATAAGATTGGTGGTTGATACTGTTAATGTATCAATATATTCAGAAGGGGTTAATTCCCTTGTGAAAATCCTTGATGATGCAATAATCCTTGCAATTGGTGCAGAGCTTATAAAAATGCTTTGTAAGCATACGCCCGAAACCATAATCGAGGTTCTTGCCTTTGCTCTTGCCCGTCAGCTTATTGTAGGACATGCTGCACCATGGGAAAATCTTATTACGGTGATTGCTATTGCGGTACTGTTTGGAATAAGAAGATTTTTGCTGAAACGCCACGATATGGTTGAAACTCCTGATGGCCTTGTGGAGATAGATGATAACAAAGAAGAATGTAAATGCGATTGAGGGTTTAAGGGGAAGTAATGATGATAACCATATTTAACAGAAAACAATTAATTCTTACATATGATACAGTTATTCAATCTAAAGTCAGGGAGGTTTTGGCGGCGAATAATATTGATTATGTGATAAATCCAATAATGTTTTCGGCACGAACATATACAAATGCGGAATATAAAATTTATGTTCATAAAACAGACTTTGAAAAGGCGCTATACTTAATCAGGGATATAATGTAATCGGTAAACACCATACATAATAGAAATGCAATACTAAAAATGATACAGAAAGGAAATCTGTAATGAAAAAATTTGACGGGATACTTATGGTAACCGACCTTGACGGAACATTACTAAGAAAGGATAAGTCCATATCGGAAGAGAACCTTAAAGCCATTGAATATTTTAAATCCCGTGGAGGGAAATTTGCTTTTGTAACAGGACGAATTCCGGTTGCGGCAAAACATATTTATGAATGGGCAAAACCAAATGTTCCATGCGGATGTTCAAATGGCGGAGGAATATATGATTACAGTACGGAAAAGCTTATTTGGTGTCAGGAACTTTCAAAAGATGTAATGGATATGGTCGAATATGTAGACATAAATCTTCCGCCTATGGGGATTGAGGTTTGCACATTTGAGAAGATATACTTCTGCAAAAAGAACGGCTCTACGGAAAAACACAGAAAAAATGAACACTTTGATGATTTAGGCGGTCATTACAGAGATGTTAAGGATGTGGTGTCTAAAATCTTATTTGCAGATGAGGAAGAAGAAAATCTCATATGTCTTATGGATATGCTGAAAAAACATTCCGATGCAGAAAAATATGATTTTGTAAGGTCGGATAAAGAATATTACGAAATTCTTCCTAAGGGGATAAGTAAGGGAGCAGTTCTTAAAAAGCTGACAGAAATTCTTGAGGTTGATAGCCAAAAGACCATTGCGGTAGGTGATAATGACAACGATATAGAGATGATTAAAAGGGCAAAGATTGGAATTGCGGTAGAAAATGCATCAGAAAATGCAAAAGCGGTTGCCGATTATGTGACGGTAAGCAATGAAGAACACGCAATTGCAAAAATAATTGAAGATTTAGACAAAGGGCAAATTAATATATAATAGTGCAAAATTGTATATCATAGGGCGAAAATGATATTGACTGTATATTAGTGATATGTTATAATATTAGCACATCAAGGATGAGAGGTTGTTCCCTCTTTTAACGAGGGGGTGATGTTTTGGAATACATAGCAATTGTTGTTATATTTTCTTTTTACATCATTCTGTTGATTAAAAAATAGTCAATAAATGAAAACAACCGCGACCTTGCGGTGCGGTGCTTCCGTCAAACTATAAATTTGGTTTAGGAACAACCGCCACTCCACAGGCAAATCGTCCTTGATGTATTTGATTATAGCATTGACAAAAATATTTGTCAAGAGAAAATTGTTAGGAACAGTTTACGACTGTTCTTTTTTTATTGGCTCTATAATAAATGTTGGGGTAGCGAAATATAGCCTACAAAAAAATAATTAGAAAAAAAATCAAAAAAAGTAGAGCATATTTAGCTAAAATCCGTTAAAATGGAATTGACCAAAAACCATGACGGATAGGAGACTAAATTATGCTCTACACTCATTTTACACAAGAAATACTCGGATTGCAAGAGGTAATCGTA
>JAZUMJ010000149.1:0-4012 GCA_045603605.1 Ructibacterium sp.
ACTGTGGCAATACACTCCTTAAAATAGTCAAAGCTATAGAAAAATATAAAAAGTCCACAGTGTTTTATTGATTATATCATAAAGGTTAAAAGAAAGGAGAGTATTGATATATTTAGAACTAAATATATCATACAAGGAAAAATATGAATTTTAAAAATAAAACAGCATTGATTACAGGTGCAAGCGTAGGAATTGGCAGGGCAGTTGCGTTAAAGCTTGCTCAAAACGGTGCTAAGGTAGTACTTCTTGATATCAATTTTGAAAAACTTGAAAGTGTAAAAAGGGAAATAGAAGAATATACCAAGGATGTTTTTATTTACGATTGCGATATTAGCAATGAGGAAAAAGTAAATGATATTGTAAGAGAGGTTGAAAGCTCATTAGGCGGAATAGATATCCTTGTAAATAATGCAGCCTTGTGGAGAAATAGAGGCATTTTTACCGAAACTCCAACAGATGTTTGGCGTAAATTTATAGATGTAAACATTATGGGTGTTGTTTATTTGACAAAAGCAGTTCTTCCTGGTATGCTTAAGAAGGAGTATGGGCGAATAATAAATGTTTCTTCTGTTGCAGGTGTATACGGAAATGCAAATATGGTTCATTACTCCGCAACAAAAGGTGCTGTTATTTCGATGACAAAAGCCCTTGCAAAAGAAGTTACAGATAAAGGAATTACCGTAAACAGCGTTTCGCCGGGAAGTGTAAGCAGTTCAGAAAATCCTGATATAAATTTCTCTCAGCCAAGCGGACTTTCATTTATGGGAAGAACAGGAACTAATGCGGAAAATGCAAATCTTATATGTTTCCTTGCAAGTGACGAAGCAAGCTATATTTCAGGTCAAAACATCCAGATTGACGGATGCAGAAAAAAACAATAAGGGAGTGTAACATATGAAAGCAATTTTAGTTAATGACGACAAGAGTTTACGATGGGACAATGTAGAAAATCCCATTATCAAAAATGATGAAGTTTTAGTAGAAATCCATGCAGCCGCATTAAATCGTGCCGATTTAATGCAGAGAGAGGGAGATTACCCGCCACCACCGGGTTGTCCTGAATGGATGGGGCTTGAAATAGCCGGAGTGATTATTGAAATGGGTGAAGAGGCAAAGGAAAAATCCAATTGGAAAATTGGAGATAAGGTTTGTGCCTTACTTGGCGGCGGTGGTTATGCAGAATATGCAGCCGTTAAATATGATATGCTTATGCCTGTTCCGGATAATTGTTCAATGGTAGAAGCTGCCGCAATTCCCGAGGCTTTTGCAACTGCATATCTTAATCTTTTTATTGAAGGTAATATCAAAGAGGGTAACACTCTTTTAATGAATGCAGGTGCATCAGGACTTGCAAGTGTTATCATTCCCATGGCAAAGGCTTTTGGAGTCCGGGTTATAACAACTGTTTTAACAGATGAAATTGCAGAATCTATAAAACATCTTCACGCAGACAGAGTGGTTGTTACAACAAAAGAAGATATCTCTGAAGTTTTAAAGGAAGAACTGGAAAATGGCAATTCTGTAGATGTTGCAATTGATTGTCTTGGTGGCGAGATAATGGGCAAATGTATCCACTATCTTACTCATGGTGCAAGATGGATAATGATTGCCGCACTGGCAGGACAAAAAACCGAAATCGACCTTAAAAATATCTATGTGAGAAATGTAAGAATTATCGGCAGCACTCTTCGTTCCCGCACCCCTGAGGTAAAGGCACAAATTCTCGCAAGCCTTGTAAGAGATGTATTTCCAAAGATTGAAACTGGCGAGGTAAAACCGACAATCCACGCAGTTCTGCCAATAACAGAAGCAGAGGCAGCACACGACATTCTTTATAAAGGTCAAAATGTCGGAAAAGTAGTTTTACAAGTAAAATAATTATAAATTAAAAATCAGGCTGTGATAGACCAATTTTTAAAATTGGTTCATCACAGCTTTTTTAATATTTTTCTTGCGTTTTGTCAACAATAGAGATTGGGTGAATACTTTGAAAAACATTAAGACCATTAAAGATTATTTTTTTATTATTTTAGGGACTCTGTCATTGGCTTTGGGGTTAAATCTGTTTCTTGTCCCCATTAAATTATCAACCGGAGGAGTTAGCGGAATTGGAACTGCTGTTTTACATTTATTCGGTGTTCCCTTAGCAGTTACAAATATTATGCTTAATGGTATTTTATTTCTTATAGGATATAAATATCTTGGCAAAGATTCTCTTATAAAGACAATTGCAGGCATATTATTTTTATCACTTTTTCTTGGACTTACCGAAGACTTTCAAATCCATACCGATGATATGTGGATCTCCGCATTGGCAGGCGGAATACTTTCAGGCACCGGCATAGGCCTAAATGTCAGGCGTGGTGCATCCACCGGCGGAAGTGACTTTGGTGCATTAATTCTTAACAAATTCTTTCCCCATCTTTCCGTCGGAGCCTTAATAATGATTATTGATTGTATAATCATCATCTGCGTAGGCTTTATCTTTAAAAGCATCGTTATAACACTTTATTCCCTTACAACCCTCTATATAAGCTGTCGGGTTACAGATATTATTACACTTGTGGGTGACAGAGCAAAATCAGTATATATTATATCTGCAAAAAGCTATGAAATTTCCTCAGCTATAATGGAAAAATTTAAGAGAGGGGTTACCGGAATACAAGGAAAAGGGATGTATTCAAACAATGATTACCTTATCCTTTTATGTGCTGTCAGCCCCAAGGAGCTTCCGTTTTTTGTAGGTACAATCCGCAATATTGACAAAGATGCCTTTATGATAATCTCCGAGGCTCAGGAGGTTGTAGGCGAGGGCTTTAAGCTCCGTACCCCATATGATAAAATTCTTTAACCCCATGGTGTAAAATTAGCAAAATACTATAATGTATCCACTTTATGTAGGGGCGGATGCCCACATCCGCCCGAATATTTACACCGTCATTTAGGTATTTTAAAAGCCGTCGGCGTGATTGCCGACGGCTTTTAGTTTTCATCTTATTTAAGGTTATTTTCCAATGTTTCAAGCTGTTTCTTGATTTCAGCAGGAAGTCTGTCACCGAACTGTGCGAAGTATTCCTTCTGGTTCTCAACGTCTTCCATCCAAACAGCCTTGTCAACGCTGAGCAACTCTTTAAGCTGATCTGCACTGATTCCAAGGTTTGTTGTGTCAATTCCGTCTTCTGTAGGAAGGAAACCGATTGGGCTGTCAACAGCGTCTGCATTACCTGCACAACGGTCGAGAATCCAGAGAAGAACTCTCATATTGTCACCAAATCCGGGCCAGAGGAAGTTACCCTCGTCATCCTTTCTGAACCAGTTAACGTGGAAAATCTTAGGAGCCTTATCAGCATCCATCTTCTCGCCCATCTCGAGCCAATGTCCAAAGTAATCAGCCATATTGTAGCCAACGAATGGTTTCATAGCCATTGGGTCACGTCTTACAACACCTACAGCACCTGCAGCTGCAGCAGTTGTTTCAGATGCCATTGTTGCACCAACAAATACACCATGTTCCCAATCTCTTGCCTGATATACCAACGGAGCAGTCTTAGCACGACGGCCACCGAATACGATTGCAGAAATCGGAACACCCTGAGGATTCTCAAATTCAGGAGAGATGCAGGGGCAGTTTACTGCAGGAGCAGTAAATCTTGAGTTAGGATGAGCAAGGTTACCTTCGTAAGTCTTGCCGTTAACCTGCTTACCTGTCCACTCTGTGCAGTTTTCAGGAGGATTCTTGTCAAGACCTTCCCACCAAACTGTCATATCATCGTTGTTGATAGCAACATTTGTGAAGATTGTGCCCTTCTTTGTTGATTCCAAAGCATTGAAGTTTGTCTTCTCGCTTGTACCGGGAGCAACACCGAAGAAACCGGCTTCAGGATTGATAGCATAAAGTCTGCCGTCTTCGCCAATTCTGAGCCAAGCAATATCATCACCAACTGTCCAAACCTTATAACCCTTTTCCTTAAGGTATTCGGGAGGAATAAGCATTGCAAGGTTGGTCTTACCG
>JAZUMJ010000150.1:0-64855 GCA_045603605.1 Ructibacterium sp.
TCCTTTAACTTTGTAGTTTTTCGCTGTCAACCAAGATTCTATAGAACGGTTTTTAAAAATATGAACCTTGTAGTTAACACTCCAATAATTCATTTTCCCAGAAATTTTTTAAAGATTTTGAACCTTGTAGTTAACACTAATTTTTTTCGATATTTTTTAAATTTTACCATGAAATAATACTTGTAAAATATTAGAATACATGTTACAATACTAATATAGAATATATTATCCTTATTATATTCTAAACCACTCATAATACTTGGAAAACTTGGAAAGGAGAAAAACTATGAGCAAGTTATATGGACAGGTATTTGGTACCGCTAATACGACAGCAAGCAGACGTGGACACAGTTCCTTAAAAGTATCTGCACAGTCTTGGGAAGGCTCCCTCATCACCGTAATGAATTACACAGATTCTGGAGAGTTATTAGTAACTCTGGAATATTCTGATACAAGTAATTCTTACGGTGATGTTTTATTTCACGGAACAATGGAAGAGTTAATCGCAAAACTGGCAAAGTAATTTAAGGAGGATAAATCAATGTTAGTTCCAACTTTATTATGTATTGCAGGCATCGTCATTATTCGGGTCATGGAAGTTAAAGACGAATTGAACCGAGCATAAATATAAGGTTGCTCCAGCGGAGAACGATTTATAGGTTCATCACCTATCTGGAGCATTTCTAAATAAAGATAGAAAGGAGAAAATACCATGATAACACTTGAGGATTTATTATTTATCACTAATGAAGGTAATACAGTGAAATTGGTCAATTCTGATACTCAGGAGGAAATAATCACGTTCGAGGTTGGCGATTATGAGTTTACCGATACCGCTGATGAGGTAAACGATTATCTCGAAGCAACGGTAATGGATATAGTTGCTGGAAACAATATTTTAATTGTGGATATTGATATTTAACGCTCCTTCGGGAGCGCCTTAATGCAGCCAATGTCAGTGACAAGCCTGAGGAAATGCAGAGTCAAGGTAAAAATTATTTATACATAAGAAAGGATGGTAACACTATGAACATGGAAAAACTCAACACAAAAAAGGAACTTCTTACAATTCTGGCAGAAAGAATCTATCCGGAACTGGAAAGGGCAGAGAAGGACGCAGGATGCGACTATAAGAAAATTGGCGTGTCCAGTACTCAGAGAAAAAACTGGAAAACGGGCGAATTGATGTTTGATGAAAACGGCGATCCCATATATGAGGAGATTTGGGATTACGTTGATAAGGACGAAGATGAGGTCACTGATAAGGATAAGGCAAAACTTGACGCAATCGAAATTATCCGTAATGCACTCGACCGTCTCATCTGATACCAAAAAGTCGTTGCGGCGACTATAAATAGTTGGTTAAGCCGCAAGCGTCCCGGCCCGGAAGGGCTGGGGATCCAAAAAATAAATGACAAACCTAAGCCGAAGTAGTAATTGGTCAGATGGTTGTATCAATCGGATGGTCAATGAAAAGTAGCAAGGAAGCGTCAGGAAAGGAGAAATTTATATGGTAGTAGCAAAATTCAGTTGCGGAGATATTGCAGAATGGAATAATACCAGATTAACTCGCAGAGTATTCAAATCTATCCAAGAAAGTCTAATTTATGACGCAATGACCTCAGATGAACATGATGCACTTGCGGAAGTTGAAGTTTATTCCGACTTTAATTCACCGCACTCCAGATACATCATTACTATTGACACTTGGCAAGAATTCTCAGGAATATGCGGCGAATTAAACGTATTTAAGGATTCACTTAACAATCCGCCAATTTATACACGAGATATGATATTAGCGGAATGAAAGGAGAGAAAATATGGGACTGAAAAAATGGGCAGAAAAAAACGGACTTCTGGACGTTTATAATATGTATCATCAAGAGGTTGAGGATCTCCGTGAATATTACGGAGACCGTACTGATGACCTGGAGTTAGCAATAAGTCAAATTCAGGAGCACTATCCCGAATTATTCGGACCGGATGATGATGAGGAGGATTAATATGATTACTGTATATGGCACGATTGAAATTCTGGACGATAATTTCAAACGAATCCATAAATTCGAGGCGCAAACTAAAATAGCAGGTGGCGATCCATATGAAGCGATGGATAAAGCCATTGAAATATGGAGAAATATGTTCTCCCAATTTAAATACGTGGACATTGATGATATATATGCACATTAAGGAGGAAAAATCTATGTATACCACAATCAATTTCAAATCTAAGAAAGCATTAAAAGAAGCTGTCGCCGCGGGTAATAAAATAACTGTTTATCAACCCGGCCCATTCGGCGGAAATGAGCCAACGGACGGAACAGTATATCTGGAAGGTCCGCACTTTCCAGAGCCGCATAGATGGTATGCTGAGGCAGTTTTAAAAGATGGGTGCGTAATCAAAGTAAGGTAGTAAATCCTACGACCTGTGCGGAGAACGATATCCGGGATCGACACCCGGCACAGGTCTTTTAAAATAAAATAGAAAGGAGAAAATAATATGGTAGTTACTATTCAATCCAGTTTAAGTGGATGGCACAATATCAATAAGGAACAACTACAAAGATTAGGAAAGGAGAAAACTTATGGTCTATTTAAGCGGTAATGTATACAAGGGGAGGAAAATACAATGACACTTAACGAGGCAATCGGAATCAAATCAGGAGAAAAAATCACTCATCGAGAGAAATACCACAGGATTATCGAATTTCTCGGCGGATTAAATGCAATTATACCATATATCCCGTTCACTAAGGAGGAAATTGCTAAGGCAATCGAAAAGGATCCGCATCTGAATAATTTGTCCATGAAAAAATGGGATAATGCCTCTGGATTTAATGTATACCGGAATAAATACGGAGAAGAGGTTGTAACACCACACTATCACGGACTATGGAATCTCTATAGAAAACACGGAATAACCAGTGCGAGTAATTCCACTGGCGTATGTATCTTAAAGGAAGCCGCAACAGAATGGATAGAGGAGGAAAAGTAAATGGCAAATAAATATCGTAATGTCTTTGGAGAAATCGAATATACCTTGGGGAACTTCTTTGTTCCCCATCGTGTAGGTTGTGATGGCAGATACGCCATTTTAAAACGTGAGGCTTGGTCAGTAACAGATGCTTACCAGATATTCGATAACATAATTATGGAACAGATGATGCCGTTTGATAGTTTCATTCAAGCGGTCAGGTTCTTAAAAGAAAACGTGGAAAATTTAATTTGAAAGGAGAATAATTATGAGTATCAACTGGTTATGGAGCGAAAAATGCGGAGAAGCTACTATCGAGTGGGACATTGATAACGAACCTAAGCAGAAACAGGTCAGTTTGTATGAAGGTAACTGTTTTATGATTTTTATCAATGAATGGAGAGAAGATGATGCGGATAAGTATTCTCTCTGGACATTCTGGGCAGATGAAACCCATATGAAACGCTGCCTCGGCCTTGATAAAAAATGGGACAGTTACGGTGATAACATGTACGAGAACGGAATGTCACGGATCGTAGGCATTAGGATTAATAAGGCAAAATCTCGGAACTATAAAAAGATTGTATCTGCCGTGGCGCAGGCATTTGATAATATTAAGATTGAGGTATATACTGAAAAGGAGGAAAAGTAATATGGAAAGAAAATGTCCTATCTGCGGAAAAATCTATTCGGAATATCCTGCATTATCAAGGCGAGATAACAAAACCTATATCTGTCCAGACTGTGGAACAGCGGAAGCTTTGAAAGATTACTTCACACCTACAAGATTATCACCATACGAACGAACAAAACGCCAGGTATATGCAACCGGCAATAAATGGGCAATCGAAAACTTCCATGCAACACATGATTAAGGAGGGTATTATGAGTTTTGCGGAATGGGTAAATAATTATTTCGGATGGCACGTTGACTTATGCGACCTGACCGAAGAAGATATTATTGATTTGGAAAAACTTTATATGGAGGAAAATAATGATGAAATAGAAACATAACAATAACCAATACCTAAACCTGGAGCACCTTATGGGTGCTCCTTTTTTGATACAAATAACCGTTTACCTTTTTCTAACTGCATTTTCTTATAACACACATTTCCATAACCTCTAATTCGAGTATTCACATTACGTAATTTTTTACCGCATCTTAAACAATGTGTATATAATTTTTCCATATCCGCACTATTTATCATGTAATAATTCTCTCCTCATTAACTATGTAGTTTACGCTTATAAAATGTGGACTAACAAATACTGCATCACGAATTCTTCCTCAATCTTACCTCTTTTAATTCCGCTCTCAAGTTTATGGATCAAATTGAGTATGTAGTTTAGCTCTCCAATTGAATACTTACCACAATGAGACTTCGCTTTTTGAATTTGCCAACCTGACAGTCCAGTTGCTTTGCCAATATTACTTCCGTCATATGATTGAACCTGCAACGTAGCTTTCGCCTCACCATACAATACCGATAACATTACCATAGTAGCTTCACCTACCGCATATGATTGTTGTAACAAATCAAATGACCGATTAACCTTTCGATTCATTATAGAATCAACCAAATCAAATATCGCATCATAAGGAGCTTTGTAGATTACACCTTCTTCAATCAACCGTTCAAACGAAAAGTCTGAATCTTCACCAGTTACACACATATAGGACTTAATTTTATCAATCTCTAACAGGATACGACCGTAATCATTTTCACAACATTCAATCAGACGCTTTATATTGACTTCTGACAGCTTTATTTCTTTAAGTATATACTTCTTTAGCATACTTTCAGAAAGTCGCTCAAAAACGATTATATGCTCTCTGAAACGATTATAAAATCTTGTTCTCTTGTCAACATTTGTAATAAGATGGATTAGTATATTTTCCGCAAGTAAATTTGACTCCAACTGATCCCAAAGTTTTTCACTTTGCATCAATTCCTTATCATCTCTCACAACATAAATGAACGGCCGTTCAATAAAAGATTTGTTCCGTAAATTTTTATAAATATCAACAATGGAATCAATTCGTTTAACTTCTTTTCCGGTAACTTTAGAAATCTGGGCTATGTAGATTTCCATAATTTTCCACTCATCTCCTGAGAAGAACAAATAATTTGATATGTTACCAGATTGTATTTGTGCTTTTAATGCTTTAACGTCCATAACAAGCCTCCGAACATTTACGTATGGACAAAATCCAATCATCTAATAACATTCTTTTATTAATTCCCCGGATCGAAAGCCGTTCAAGATGTTTTGAAGTAATAAGTATCCAATTTGCATTTAACACTGTATCAGAATATTCAACCATTCTCTGTCCACATATTCGTATAAATGCTTTCCAAAACAGTCTTAAATCATAGCCCTCCTCAGTATCCTTTAATGCAACTTTGTCCGCAATTTTAAAACAATTCGCTGTTGATACCTCATCAATATTGTCCACTACCAATTGCACATAATCATAAAATTGTAAAATTCCGACTTTAATTAAAATATTAACATCTCCCGGATTTTCACATAAATCGGTCACAATAGTATTTGCCTTGTCATTCTGCTGTAGCCTTTTATAATACAACAAAATTTCATTAGGTTTGTACGTCTGCATCTGAAATACTGTTGCCCGACTTTTAATAGTTGGCAATACATTATTCACATCTTCTACCGTCATTATATAATAATTATCGTTAGGACATTCTTCAACGATTTTCAATAACGCATTTTGGGCGGTTATCGACATTGTATCTGCATCAGGAATTAAAAATATTTTATTTCTAACCTTATATGACATTTCAATCATGTGCCTAACTGAATCAACTTTGCTGTCCGATAATTTTATCAACTCAGCATCAGGATATTCTAATTCAGATACAAGTGTTTTCTTTCCACTTCCCTTCGGACCAGTCAACATGACAAAGTGCGGAAGTCTATCCCCTAACAACAATTGATTAAACTGGTTATATAAAATTCTCTGACCTATCATACTTTCTTTTCCTTTATTTGATTTTCTATCTCTAATAGGATTTGTGCCTCAATATCGTACTTTGTAGTTTGTGACCACTTAATATCAGCATTTAAGTTGACGAATACCGACAACCACAATTCTACTGCATTAAAAACGGAATCATCACAATCTTTAAGCCAATCTTCATACAGTTTTAATCTTGGCAACTGTAAATACGTCCAATCACAACCTATTCCGTATTTCGTTATATCAAGTAAAAACTGAACATACTGACGGACAAACTGTTTTAAATCTTTGCCATCGTCATACATCTCCTCAATAATCTGTATGACTGCATCTGCCTTACAATATAAAAGTCTGTCTGTAAGTTTAAACATGGTATCGTAATCTGTGGTACCTAATGCTTTTACTACATTCTCCAATGTTAAATCTTTTGAATATGCTAAACACTTGTCCATCAATGTAATGGCATCTCTCATGCCACCATCAGCTATCTTTGCGATATATTCCATAGCATCAATATCATGGGCATCATCTTCGGCACGTTCATTCTCCAGAATTATATCAAGTCTATCAACAATACCTTTTTGACTTATTCGCTGAAAATCATACCTCTGTACCCTCGAAAGAATTGTCTTTGGTATTTTCTGTGGGTCTGTAGTGCAAAAGATAAAGATTGACTTTGTCGGTGGCTCCTCAATAATCTTTAACATAGCTTGCCATGCACTATTTGAAAGTGCATGACATTCGTCAATAATAAAAATCTTATATTCACTATTAAGGGATTTGGTTTTAGATTGCTGTATAATATTCCTAACATCATCAACACTATTATTAGATGCGGCATCTAATTCAATCGGATTGCCCTGTCCGTTATTTATTTCACTGGCAAATATTCTTGCGCATGTTGTTTTACCGCATCCGGCAGGTCCTGTAAAAAGATAAGCATGTTTAACCTCATCTGAATCTAACTGCTGTTGCAGGATAATTTTTATACTTTCCTGACCGACAACATCATTAAACGTATTAGGACGATATTTTATTGCTAATGATTTTTCAGCCATTTTTAGGTTCTCCCTTTAACACATATTTTGCATATCGACACGATTCACCAAATCTTGTTTTTCCATCCATCATAAGTGTAACAATATCATATCCCATCTGTCTAAGTTCCATTATACGGGCAGACAATCTTGTTATCCCAAACTCCTCAAATGCTTCTTTACTTGTAATACCGCTATTCTTTCGCATATAATCTACCAATGCAACTTTACTTCCTCTCATCACTCTTCCTCCTTTTCTGCTAACTCAAAGAATCTAACCCCTTTATAGTAAAAATATATTTCATCATAATTAGAGTTACACTGTTCATTACCGCTCCAATCAATACGTGATATAGTATGTCCGGTAAGTTCAGCAAGTAAAGCAACATTACTTGTATGCACTAACGGAAACTCATCATAATTACCTGTAATTCCAAGTCTATAAATACCAACATTCTTTAAATCAACAAATTTCTTTTGGGCAAGTTTAAATGCTTTTACATGGATGTTAAGAAAACTCCACGCATCTTTAATCAACTGTTCCTGCTCTGTTAAAGTTTTCATATTTTATCTCCTTTAAATATTTAATAATAAAAATGAATCTCCCCCTGGCTTTGTAGTTTATACTGACATAATAGTGTCCTCCTTTAATGATTTTATACACACTAATATTGTAATACATGTTTTAAATCCGTGTCAATACTCAAAATAATTTTCTCTTACTCACCTTAATCTGAGATTTATTATTTCCCTTACTTGCACTATATCCTAACACTCGCCGTGCTTTATCAATGACCCACGATTCAGTAATCGGTAAAAATGCTCCAGAACTTGCATCCCAATCTTTAAACTCAGAAGATAACCATACCTTATCCGCAATGTCAGGATACTTCTTTTGTAATTGAACCAGCTCCTTTGCCCAAGTATCCCAAACTAAATCTGAAATTACATTAGCGTTTAAATGGTAATAAATACAAGAATGGATCAATAACTGCAATCGTCTTTGCTGGATTTTTTCTGCAATCTTTAATTCTTCGCCTTTAAATAATTCATATGTTTTCATACAGCCCCTGTTGGACTCGAACCAACGAATACAGCAGTCAAAGTGCTGTGCCTTACCGCTTGGCGAAGGGGCTAAGCACTCTCAAACTACTTCACGCATTTTAAGACGTTCTAAGCGATTTTATGTGAATAGTGTACATATTATCGAATTTTAATATAAAATCTGTTAGAAGTCAAATTGAAGCGTCTGAGAGCATTTTACAATTATAATACACACGTACTGTTCAATTTAATAGTCGTCCATCTCCTGATTGACTAATGATTCAACACATTTTAATACATCAGGATTTTCCTCTAAAAATGTGTATACAGAAGATTGTCCGTGAATTTTACCCTCAATAATCTCTCCAGTATGTACATTAACAATATCGAACCATGCTCCCGACTTTTGAATAATATCAAATTTTATAGCTACGTCAACAAGGTCTTTTAAATAATCAATTCCAAACTCATAATTCAATGTATAAAATCCAGTGCGTCTTGTAGGCGGACAGGTTTTATTTTTGGTCATACTCATCATTACAATATTTCCAACCGGATTCTCTGCTGACCTTGTCAATTCATTACCCTTTGCATCAATGAATTTTCCTCTACTAAACTGCATCCGCACAGAACAAAAATGTTTAAATGCTTTTCCTCCGGGAGTAACTGTTCCTCCCCACGTACTATTTAAGTCCTCACGAATTTGATTAATTCCAATTCCTGTGCATTTATGTCTCTGCATCAACATTTCAATTTTTTTACCAAACAATGTTAGTGGCTTTGCAATACCTCCGTATGTCTTATCTTCCATTGTCTTTTCTAATTCCTGAGCAGATAACAAAGCTCCGATACTATCTAATACCCACAATCCGACTTCGCCAGTGTCTACTGCATCACATATTATCTGGAATATTTCCTCTGCTGACTGTGACTTAGGCTGTAAAATATACATCTTATCCACATCAACACCTATCTTTTTAGCCCATTCCACATCTAATGTATTTTCAGCGTCTATATACAACACATCTCGACCATCATCTGATTTTTGATAATTCGCCACTATATCTAATGCCGTTGTAGTTTTTCCTCCATGCTCTTCTCCATAAAACTCTGTTATCTTGCCCACAGGGATTCCGCCAAAACTACAATAATTCATTCTCGGAGAAGTAAATGGAATACGTCTATAAGAAAAATCACTCAGACCTTTAGTAATTATTTCTTCCTTAAATTTTTTATTGGTATTCTTAATAATTTCGTCAAGTTTCTGTCCCATATATTATAAACCTCTATTTCTTAACCTTAATAATTTTATATACTCTATTTTATCTATTTCTACCGAAGTCCATCTATGTCCGCAATTTTCACATTTTCGCCTACGTCTAATAATATCACCTTCAATTCGTGTATCAATTACAAATCCATCTACGCCACATTTAGGGCACATTCGAGGATTTCTATTTTGCATCTTCATAATCCTCACATAAGAACGCAATATTACAAGCTAAATGCCACAGATGAAGAAGTCCGCTTTCTTCATCAACACTGTCCGGATTATCTAAATATGCTAAAAAATGACGAAACGCCGCATCTTTATATCTTTCCTTTGATACCTGTTTCCAATTATTCGGATCATTATGATACCTTGCTGTACCGTACATTCTCACTTTGGCTATATCTCTAATAATCTGTCTCGGCACAAGAGTTAATTTAAGTTTGCCAGCGTCAGCTTTTGCAGTCTGGTCATTATTCAGTATATCCATAAAATTGCTTAATGTACCATTAAAAGTCCAATCGCAATGCTTACATTTCCATGAATATTGCTGAGGATATGTAGTAAGTATAATATTATTCTCCAATATCGAATTACCACATTTAGGACACTTATATTGTGTTTGATTCCATCCATCTGTTGATAATTCAGCAGCCACTTTATTCACCTCTTCCTGTGTCGGAAAACTACTCCTAATAATACATACATTTTCTTCGTTCATTCTCTCACCTCATTTATATACTGCTGTAACTGTTGAAATAATTTCTCCGATATAATATAATATCTCACATTTGCACTCGGTCCAAAGTCAAAACATAATGTTGAATAATTCTTACCCATAGCAAATGCTTCTTCCTCATTCTTTAGCAACCATTCTTCTTGCACTGTAAATGATTTAGAATCTTTGGTTTTCGTCTTACATTCAATCAACCAATCTGTAGTATACACATCACCCTTGCTAAACGCTGTGGCTCCGCTGTTCGCAGTCAGTTTACCATTTACAGCTTTAGCAACTTTCTTCTCCTGCCTGCTACTAAAATGCCTTGTGTTCATACTCTTTTGCGTTTCCTCCCTGTTGCTATCTGACGTAACATACATGGTTTATATTGTATAGAATAACTTTCACAATCTTCACAAAAGAATTCAGGCATTTTCATTCTTTTACGTTGCCACCATGTAGACATTGCATATTCTGTCCAATAATTCCATGCCTTAGAAAAGCATCTTTGATAACTACTACTATAAGCCTCTTTAAGTATCTTTTCTTTTTTCATCCTTTACCTTCTTCACGTTCACGCATATCTGCCCCACAATTGGGACAGAAGTTCCAACCGAGAGAGCCATCATCTCCACAACGGTTACATATATCCCATACATTAGCCTTGTTTCGTATCCACTTACCTTTTTTTCGTGACTCGATGGTAGGCATAATGTCTATATCATCTTTATATACGACTTCCGTGTATTCATACTGTCCGTTACCTAACGGGACAAGCATTTCATGTGTTTCTAAAGCATCTGCGTCTATTAACCTCATTCCGTATCACCTCGCATATCTGCCCCTATATCGGGGCATAATGGCATATAGCCTGTTCTTGCCACTGTCCATCCATCACGATAACTCGGCATCATTTGGCATCACCTGCCTTTCTCATATCCGCACCGCAATGGCAAAACGGATAAACTATTCGTACATCATACCCCCTCATTACTGACACGTGCCTTCCGCACTCTGAACATGAATAATCGTATTCCATTCTCTTTTGGATAGTCTTATTTATCCATTTTCCCTTCTTGCGTTCTGGCTTGATGGTCGGCTGTGATTCTATTCCTTTAATAACCTTGTCTATCGTTTCATATATAAGCCTTGCGTTATTCCACTCTTCCCCTGTCATGCGCTCATAAACAGGTGCTTCAGAAAACTGCCAATCCGAAAGACTACGAATTAGCGCATCAGCGTCAATTAATCTCATCGGTTCTCCTTTCTGCACGGCTGCAAAAGTCGTCTGGTTTTGTTTCAATTTCTGCGACAAAGTCATTTACGCATTGATGCCTGTCTGTTCGCTTTATGCTCTTGTAATAGCCGCAATCCTTACACCTCACGACTTCAACAACATCTACAGTAGGCTGTTCGTCAATAGTTTGATGGATAATAATAGTAAGCAACTCACCCATTTCTTTAGACTCTTTTGGCAAAGTCAATACTGCTTTGAGTGCATCAGCATCAATGTATCTCGGCATCTTTCCTTCTCCCATCTGCACAATAAAAATCTTCGTGTCCCAAATTAAAATGAATATCACAATGGCATTTGTTTACTAACGGTGTTCTATTTAACCATGGCGTCCAGTGAACGCAATCCTTGCACCGCACGACCTCTGACAAAGCCTCTGCTTTTCCTCGTTCATAGGCCGCTTTCCAAAGTTTGTCGGAATACTCGGATAAGTCTGCGATAGGTGCGAATGATGATGTACTCCCCAAATAGCGGTCAAGCGGTTTCAATAAACCACGGATTTTTCTGATAGCTTCTTCCGCTGATATATGCTCTTTGCTTACGTCCACGCAAGTCTCACTTATGAAGAACCATGCGTCATTAACGGCTTCGTAAAACTGCGAAAATGATAGGTTCTCTTTCATTCGTCTGCTCCTTCCTGTTCACCTCTCATATCTGCTCCGCAGTTAGGACAGAACTTAAAATCTTCGACCATTTCATTATCATCGTTGCTCCACCAATCACCACACTCGGAGCATTTGTAATTTCCTGCGTATAGCTTTACCCAATTCCCCCTAACATTCGGGCGAACGTCTGCGGTAGGCTGTTCGTCAATCAAGCCGATAATGCAAGACTTATCGTATGTGTCACTAAAACCGTTGTAACAATTCGGCAAATCCAGAACGCTCTTCCTCAGTGCATCAGCATCAATCAGTCGCATCGGTTCTCCTTTCTGCGTCAGCACAAAACCAATCTGGCTTACGAGTTATCCCATATTGTCCCTTTACACATATTGACGGTTTATATCTATTGTCGTCCGTGCCGTCCTTCTTTAGCCAAGCTATTTCGTAATACTTGCAATCCTTACATCGCACAATTTCCGACAACGCCTCTGCCTTACCTAACTCAAATACCTTTTCAAGTTCAGCTTGTTCCAAATCCTGCATCTTTTGAATTTCTGCTTCGGCATATGGCTGTGCTCTGAGTGCCTTTCGTCCATCTTCCCAACCTTGCATGTATGCCTGTTCTTTTTGCAAGTGAATCATGTCTTTATCTGACTGTGCGGAGGGCAATTGTGAAACACACGCTTGATAATCCCCCCACCCCTCATTGTATGCATCGTCAAGATTGCATGTTTGGTATTTCCTAAGTCCCTTCGGCGTAAGCGGAATGCTAATCGCCGCCTGTCTGTCTATGTAATCGCTCATCGGTTCTCCTTTCTGCCTGTGAACAATACCCATCCAATTCTAAACCCTGCTCAAAACGGCAAACGCCATGCATAAGGCAATCCTTTCACCGTATGATTTTGGGTTCAAACATTATGCAATAGTCTTTTTCGTTAACCCACTTACATCTAATGTTGCAGTAAACCTCGAACGGTCTTTCTGCTATGTGATGCTCGCAGGAAAGGCACTTCACTTCTGGGTCGCACTCTGCACAGTAAGCGTAATTATCTTCTGTTAATGGACGCTGCTCTGGCTGTGCAGACGGTAACTGCATAAGTAATCTATGCAACTCACCTTTACTTTTTGCTTTTAATAACGCATTAATCGCCGCCTGTCGGCTGATGCAATCAGTTGCAAGTTGGTTGCAAGTTGGTTGCAAGTTTAAGGTGTCTGCGTTTGTCCACTCTGCTTTAATCATGTTCTTCTCTCCTCACCATCTCATTCCAGTTATGTCGTGCTTTTCGTTCATTTTCACCATATGCTTCACGTCTACATTTCGGGCATCTGATTATCGCCCGATTGTAGTCGTGTGTTCCGCACCATCGCTCCCGTCTGGTACAGCCACACACGCACGGTAAGAGCTTCTCTTGTGGCGGCGGAATCTTGCTTATTTTATAGCCAAGGGCTTTCGCCTCATCTCTCAGTTCTTCTATGGTCATTCGTTTGCTCCTTCCTTGTAGGGTTTCGGTGACGGCATCCATGCAGTTATATTTTGCCAGTCTTTCGTGCTGTCTAAGGAAAAACCATCATCGTAATAACATACGTCTTTCCATACATATTTTCCGTCTGTAACAAGTATTTCCTGCTCATCCTCTGGCATTTCACAATCTGCCATGTATGTATAATATTCAGCTTCTTTTTCGTCTGGTTCTCTCCATTTAACAGGAATCCACTTCGGCTCTGGCTGTGCGGATGGCAGAACATAGAGTTCTTTTTGCTTTTTATCGAGTAATTTCCACACGGATTGCACTTGCTCGTGGTGTTCAACATATTCTGGTACCGTGGGCGATGGTATATCTATCTCCCATAATGCGTGTCTTATCTCATCAAGCGCATCTATTGCCGCTTTCCGGTTGATTAAATCATCCATTAACCCACATCTCCTCCTGATACACCATTACATCTGATAGAAAATTTTAGACCTTCAATCATACCTTTCAACCATTCCACTTGGGCTTCAAGATACTTGATATGCTCCAGATATTCTTTCTCCATTGCGGCCTTTTCCGCTGATACCTGCTCCGTTGTCATTTCTGTTTTTTCGTTCATCTTTTATCCCTCCACAATATAAACTGCTGCTGAAGTCATTCCATAACTTGGAATTTCACTGTGGTCATTCACATAAATATCCACCCATCCATCACTAACTCCACGGTCTTGAACTTCATAATACCCAAAACCCTCAATATAAAGTATCGTACCAAACGGATAACTCGGACCTGCGGCAACTGTCCAACCTGCTGTAGGAACATTACCACTTGCTGTCTGCATCATGCCAGCATATTGTCCGACACATTCAGGACAATCGTCATAGAACGTAACTGTCCAATCACCGACATACGTAAGCACTTCCTGTGGTTCTTCTACGAACTCTTCCTCAACGTCTGTATATTCTGAAATTCCTGCTCCGTCATTTGATTGAACATCTTCAACTGTTCCGGATTCATCATACACATCAACTGCATTGTTATTAACCTCAATGTAGTCTGTAACATTTCCAACTGACTGATTATCACAGCACTCAAACCCATATCCAATAAGTTCTGCTGTTCCTGTGACGTTAGACTGTGACTCTGAAATTTCTGTATCAGATTCTGCACCAACTCGTCCAACTGTGTTGTGTTCTTCTGGCTCATCTTGTTTAATCTCCTTTATCGCTTTAACTGTTTCTGCTTTGCCTTGAGTAATTATAATCGGCTTATGATATACTTCGGTTGTAGTTCTCTTATCATAAGGACTCGGTATAATACATAATACAGCTACTATACCTGCTAAAATATATAATCCTTTACCCCTCATCTTCTTCATCATCATTCTGCACCTCATCAATTTCACTACTCCCACAATACGGACAATATGCTATATCTTCATATGCTGGCATGCCCCAAAATTCTCCCCTATACTCTGAAACAACGTGAGGGTATTCAAATATACCCCCACACCAATCACACTTTAACATATTATTGTACCTCTATTTCTCTTTTTATCTGATTCAAGGTAAGTCCGGGACACGTATCTTCTTTGGTAGCATATTTAGTATGCAGCCAAACACTATTAATCTCAGCGTCCCAATAATTGTCACCATTACGGAAACTATGATAAAGAACATCTCCATCAGGACTATAGCCAGTTAAACTTTCTTTCTTATGCGCCCACATACCATGAGCACATCCTTTTACACCAACTTTAAAACATACATAACCAGTAAATCCTAATTTAATTGCAATCTCAAGAAATCGTTTCATCTGCCTTAACTGCGATAAACTTATTAAATCTGTCCACCAATCAAATATTGATAATTCTTCATAAACTGAATCGGTAAAAAACATCCATCTACGATTTGCTCCGTAGCCGTAAACACAACAACGACCACTAAAATCATAATTTCGGGACTTAGAATTTAACTCGGTCAGCTCCTCAATACAACGATTAACATTGTTTAATACCTTTTTTGCGTTCATATCCTTGTTCATAGAGTTTCTCCTTTTTAGAAAATTGCATAGTGTACTTACTACTATATATAGTAACATTATATAACACGTTAGTCAATGACTTTTTAAAAAACGCCATTAATCTATCTATTTCCGATTCTTGTCAATTCAGTTTCCTGCATACGTCTACTCAGGACCTTCTTACAACTTCCCAACAGTTCTTGTGCATTTTCTACTTTTGCTTTCATGGTCTTATATGCTCTTGAATAACAGACGTTGGTTAATTGTTCTTGTTGACTCTCCAATTCTGCAACACTATCTTTATCCGCAATTGTACCTGTTCCTAATTCACTTCGTTTACTATGGTACATTTCTTTCCAAACAGCCTTAGATATATCATCTCTAATCCCTAATTGTTCACACAATCCACCTGCAAAATAAATAAGGGTTGATAAATTTAAACAAAAATCATCCAACTCAGCATCTGTTGGCGGATTTTCACCGTCTTTTAAACAATCTCTAATAAAAAGAACATAAGCATCCAAGTCTCTTGAATATGGATCTACAATGGATTGTACAATATCATCAATCGTTTTTGATTGTTCCTCAACATAATCTTTTATATTAAAAACCTTATTTAATTCAGCATCGGTTAAATTGAATTTCATTGATTTCTCCTTTCCTCATTTTAACTACTCATAAAAATTAAATAAAACGTCCATATTATAATCAAAAAAGATTCGTTTTTTTCTACCTTCGATAACAATACCTACTGCATTATCATATCGAATACTTCTATTTCCCGTCTGTTTAAGCCAATCCAAATATTCTATAGGAATAAACATTGTCACGTCTTTATCAATCCACCAACACAATACTCCTGCGTGAACTCCGATTATTTTTGATTTCTCCAATAATCCATCCCATTGGGTGTCGGTAATATTGCTGAAAGGCAATACATTGCCATGAACCGTTTTACACTCTATATAATATTCATACGGTTCCTTATAAACTATAAAATCACAAATATTAAAACTTCCTTTGTACCCCGTTGTCTGGTCATGGAGACGGTCTATTGATACTTGAGGAATTTTCTCAAACGCTTTTTTTATAACCGATTCAAATTGTTTACCCCTGTTTATCGCCATACTCTTTCTCCAGTTCTGCATAATTATCCATTATATATAAACATATATCAGTCGTAAGATTTGACCTCGATAATTGTACAACTCTCCTAATACACCACATATTTGTAACACCGCTTTTCTGAATTCTAACATAATCCATAAATTGTTCTTTCGTGGGCTTATTAACTTTCATAATTATCCATCCTTTCTACATTGTGTTTTATAATTACAATACTGGCAAATTTTATTCTGAATAGATGCTGATTTAGGAGGTACGACATTACGGGCTATATACCTATCACATTCTTCTATGTAGTTTATAACCTCGTTTCTCATATCATCAGTAACGTGTAAAATAAATGACTTCATATCCAGAACATCTCTGCTGACATACAGGAATATCACATCATCAATACCTAATGATAAAGAATATGTATAAGCCTGATGATAATGACTTGGATCCACATTTTTCCTATTTATAAATTTATAACCAGATTCTGACTTAATCTCCAGTATATAATATTTACCCCTATACTTAATAATACCATCACATAAAAACGATATATTTAAATCCTTGTGATATAATTTGGTTTCAAATTCATTATCATTAAATTTAGGCTCTTTTACAATTTCCAAATAACTTAACTCTCTATTACGAACATACTCCGCAACATTTATATATTCACAATCCATGCCGTTCAATTTCATATTATTAACCGCAGACTGAATACGCAAGTGAATATCTGAGCCACTATTACAAATTCCCACCATTGTATAATTCGATTTTCCCACATCAGGCTGTACACCACGAATTTGATAATATGATGCTCTAACACAATTCATGCCACTGGGTTTATATGTTTTACTCGGAAGTCTGGAGCCCTTTTCATCGTCCAACTCAATACTACGTTTTAAATCAGCTAAAAAACTTTCTTGCGGTTCTAAATCATTTACCTCTGCGTCTATCAGTTTAAAAATATTTTTAAATGAATTTGACCTTTTCATTATAAACCTCTTCTCATTTAATTAAAATTACGGGAAACTGCCGTAGCAATTTCCCGCCATCTTTAGCAATCATTCATCATCCAAAAGGGCTATAATAATTGTAATATTACCATCCGTTAATTTAATTCCTTCTTCATTTCCATAATACAGATTGATAACATCACTTTTGATTGCCTTAACCTCTTCCAGCAAATTCTGAATATCAATCATACAGGTAAAATCTGTAAAATTCTCACTTGCAATATATCCTATAATCTCAACACCATTTGCAGCCATTGATGATACCTGCAATCCATTCCGTGTAAAAGTTAAATTTATACTATTCTTATCATAAGGACCAACAAATAAATTTAATCTTTCAAGTAACTGGACTAATGAAGATTTCGGAACGGCACAGAATCTATAAAATTCAGTATGAATCAGTTCATTAATTGCATCAATGGCATAATTCTCTATACCTTCCATTATTTTACCTACGATAACACAATTGGACGTTTTATAAACAATATCATCACCTTTTGTGTACACCTCAATATTTTCTTCATCAATAACTGATAACAGGTCAAACAATTCAGAACTGATTAACTTAGGCTCATCAAACATCGGCAAATCAATACTTGCAATTTTATAACTATCGGTTGCAACAGTTTGGTCACTCATATAATATCCGGTATAACACGGTTCTTCAAGTGTTTTCGCAAGAGCAGGTTTAATTGTATCTGCAATAACCTGTACAACTGTCTTACGCAAACTGTCCTTTTTCATTTCACCCAAATCTAATCGACTAAGCGGATCGGGATACTTAATTGCTCCTCCATCTTCATCAAGGGGAAGTTCAATCTTATAGTTACCATTTCCTGTCACATGCAGTATAGCATCTGAATTTATTTCCAATGTTACTGAATCACAACTTAACTTAGAGATAAGTTTGGAAAAAATATCCACATCTACAACTGCATAAAAATCATCACCTGTTGCTACAGTGGACTCACCAACATATAAGTAGTTGGTCATATCAGTAGTAACTAATTCTAAATCGCCGCTCTCTACTTTAATCGCAATTAATCCTGTAATAGGAATTAATTTATTGTTACTTGCACCTACACTTGCTTTTGCTACAGCGTTTTTTAATACCTCAGTTTTAATAGAGATTTTCATTCTTTTTCCTCCTTAAAATAATCTTTACGAGTTAATATATAAAAAATTGGTGTATCTAAAATAGCAAGAATCATTTTTACAACAAACTGCCCAATAATCATGGATATCATGATCCCATACATTGAAAAATCGAATAACCACCTAAATCCGAACCCAAATGCTACAATAACATAAATCACACTATCAATTAATTGACTGGATATAGTTCCGACATTATTCCAAATCCATCTACCGCCATCTCTACTTCCGTGCCTGTTAATATAAGTATTCCTTATTTTATGAAATACAAATACATCCCAACTTTGTGAAACAGTAAAAGCAGATAAACTTGCCAATACAAATACCCAATTTTGCCCAAGCAACATTATATAACTATTCTGCATACTACTATCTGCTTCTGGCAAATATCGTGCAATTATTATCACAATTGTAGCTAAAACCTGACAAATAAATCCGTAAATAACAGCATATTTCGCCTCTCGTTTACCCCATATTTCACCTATAATATCTGTTACTAAGAAAGTTATAGGATAACATATAGCTCCAACTGTTAATGTTACAGGATTTCCGAATAACGAAATACCAACTGTAAAAAGTTTTGCAGAAATAGCATTTGCAGTAACTAATCCTACTGCAAAAATCATGTACAATAGATACAAATTTTCCTGTGTTTTTCTCATAACTAAAAAATCTCCTTCATTTGATTAGTTGGTAAGGATAAACAACTATCCTCGTTTTTAATTGGTAGGACTAAACAATTTATCGAACCTAAAATAACCTCCTTGTCTTAAACTCACTTGGTCCGTTGTATTTATAATTTGCTGCCCAAAATATTAACCTATCAATATTATAACGTAATCTCAACTTATAGTCACCACATAATTCTTCAAAATTATAATTAAATTGTTCAATTTCCTGTAAAATATTTCGAATCGCCTCAATTGGCATATTCTGGATATTTAATTTATCGGATTTTAACGTATTACTTATCGAAACGATTCCCAAATCTTTTGTAAGTATTCCGCCATTTATTGCTACTTGTAACCATGTAGTAGAATCTGCACTATAAAATGGGAAATTCTCTAATATTTTAGGAACAGTTATACCAAAAGCATGAACTTTAACATTAGGATTGCTACTACGTTTTATAATTGAAAATATCTCATGGAAATATTGTATTTGTATATCAGTCGATACACCGTGCCTGCCGCCAACTCCGATATATGATGCTTTTTCTCCGCAAACTTCGGTATCTAAAATACGTAATAATCCAGATTTAGGTTCTCCAAAATGATATAAAGGTAAGACATTACACTTACTATCAACTCTCTCCCTCATATATACATAATTATCCCAACTTCGTTCACTACTTTCTTTAGCGGTTGCTGTATTTAGTACTGGATACGGAATAACATCAAGTTCTGCCCAATTCGGAATATCTGAATGATTATTTATATACGCAATATAATCATCTATAGACACCTCAGCTCCACTATGTGCAACTGAAAAGGCACCACTGTCTATAAATAAAGTATCAGTAACTGAATCGTTTACCCACCAATCAATTACCCTTTTCTCATTAACCTGCGACAATAATCTATACTGATGTAATTCACGTAAATAGCTATCCGCATCTTTAGAACCCCAACCTGCAAAATACAAATGAAATCCCATACGCACCTCAAAATAATTTTATCATATTGTCAACAGACATTGACCATTTATTTGTATCATATTCGGGCGGAAAATAATTTAATAACGCATTTTTAACCATTTTAAAACATTCTTCTTCGGTATTATATCTACAACCATTTGGTACGGTTTCTTTATAACTCAAAGCATCTGGTACTACAACTATATTATCAAGGGCCATACACTCTAATGTCGAATATCCGAAAGTTTCCTGTTCGGCAAACGAAACCATAACTTTTGATTTACCTAATAATCGAAAATACTCTTCTCGATTTGCAGTTTCAACAATAGTCTTTACAGCCTTAAATTTTATTCCTTCATCTTCAAGTTTTGAACATAATAAATCAAACATTTCTGGATGCTTCTCAATATCTAATCTATGCGGAAAAACGATAATATTTTCTTTAGGTTGTAAATACTTTTCTTTTAATTCTTGTCCGTAAAATGGCAACCCTGTTACATAAATTTTATCAGCTAATCGGGGAATAAGATATGAATTTTTCAATAACAATTCTTTATGAAATAATGTTGCCACAAATATTTTATCTATTCCCTCAAACCAACTTGCTTCTAACCATTTACCCCAATTTCGCATTCCATTTCTATACGTAAAATCATGTGCATCATACGTGCCTGCATGAAATATACCATAAATATTAAATTTAATATTTAACATATTCCGTATATAAAATAGCCCTTCTAATCCGGGAAACCATAAATCCGCAAAAAATATTATGTCGCCATCTTTTATTTCATTTGAATTAATCTTTGTTATAAGTTTTTCTAACTGACTGAATTTATATACATGAGTACCGCACGCATCTAATACTCCACCAACGGTTACTTTATTTGAAAATGTATCTCCCAAAATTGTTTCATATTGAATATCATGGAGATTAAATTCATTTTCAAATTGTTGTATCCAATCTGCTGTATATCTCGTTTCATACGGTTCAATAGGAATATAAAAAACTTTCATACCTACTCCTTAATAAAATCTTCATATAATAATATATCTGAACTATACCTATTATCTTTAAGTCCGATCAATGAATTTCTTTTAAACTTTGAAATTCCTGCTATATAAACATTCTCATCGTCCCTAATCTTTATTTGCATATTATCGAATATATCATACCATCTTGACCGAACTATAATGAAATCAAACACCTCACAAACTTCAATAGGCGGAATATTTGATATACTGCACTCCAGTAAAATCGAATACCTGCCGAACAAATAGTCTAAATCGTCAATCCATTTCCAATTTGTAATATCTACTTCACCTGCACCGAAATATATACTAACTATATCCGGCTCAGCAGATAATACGGCTTTTACAACATCTAAATTTGGATTTTCAGATTCAACAAACAACGTAGGTTTTCCAAAATTAAAATTATGTTCTGCTTCTATTCCTCTCCAAATTCTCATATTTCAATACTCTCTCCGTACCACTCTCGTGTTACTTCCACATCGCACTTAATTGGAATTGTTAATTTACTCTCTGCTGCCTTAGACATAAGCATTGCAAATCTTTCGGAGCATTCCTTAACATTCTCTTCCGGACACTCTGCTATTAACTCATCGTGTACCGGTATAAGGAGTCTGAATCCTAATTCCTGTAGTCTTTTATCGTTACCAACTAAAATCATTGCTAACTTGCTCATATCTGCAGCTGAACCTTGAATTCTTGCATTTACACACTGTCTTTGTGCATCAGCTATTTTTGCTCCATTGTCAACAATCCAGATTCCTTCGGCATTTGCTTGTTCAAAAATTTTACGCTTCTGTCCAAAATATGCTTGTCTTAATCTTCTGATATATTTTTGTTGCACATCATCGGGCACTTCATAAGAAATCTCTCCGTATTCGCTACCATCTTCGGAAAAATCAAGTATATCTTCCCCTGTCGACACTCCGTCCACCCATTTAAACTCAAATTCTGGTAATTGCAAATCAGGCAATCTTCTTTTTCTGCCCCACAAGGTAGTAACATATCCACATTCATAAGCCATCTCCAAACTATCTTCTTCAAATTTCGGAATTGCAGGGAATCCTTTGAATACAGAATCTTTTATTGCTTGTGCTTTCTTAGTAGTAGTTCCCAACTGCTCTGCGATTGAGGGCACCCCTCTCCCGTACAATACTCCGAGCAGGATAGACTTAGCCTGACTTCTTCTGTTTTTTCCATCTGGATTTGTTGTTCCATCAGGTCTAAATTCGAGGCAGTTATCATATGTCGTATTAAAGGACAAGGCGGCAATTTCTGCATATAAATCTTTTCCTTCCTGATATGCTTTAATCATCTTTGGATCGCCACACATCTGCGTCATTACTTTTGGTTCTTGCTGTGAATAGTCACTTGACATAAGTACATAACCGTCTGACGCTATAAACATCTTTCTTATATCTTTATTATGTGACGGTATATTTTGTAGATTTGGGTCACTACTTGAAAATCGCCCTGTATCCGCTCCATACTGATTAAAAGAACAATGTATCCTTCCATCATTAGGATTAACACAAGCAGGCAATTTATCAATATACGTTGATACTAATTTAGCCATCTCTCGATAATCTAATATTGCTTTTGCTATGGGATTATCAATCTTCTGTAAAATTGCTTCCCCTGTTCCTCTTGGACTTTTTGAATCAGGTGACTCAATCTGTAAAATATCATAAAGAAGAATTGCAATCTGAGTTGGACTGCCAATGTTAATTGGTGTATCTAATTTATTTCCTATATTAGCTTTCTTATACGCTTCTATCTTTTCATCATATACGGAACATAACTTATAAAATTCGTCCTGTTTTTCTGCAAGCAATTTATTATATTTATCCGATAATACTTGTTGGTATTCAAAATCAAATTTAACACCGTTATCTTCCATATCACAAACTACTTTTACACACGGCATTTCAATATTAAAGAATACCCACGACACCCCATTCATACCATTACGGTCTTCGTTTGGTTTTGTATCATCATAATATAAATACTGCTTTTGGTATTGATACAATTCATATGTAATAATTGCATCATGCGCCGCATAAAGATAAAATGTATTAATAGGAATCTTATCAGCAGTTATTCCTTTAAATAAAGAATCAAATCTAAATTCATCTTCTTTACCATCAAGTACATATTTTTGGTGAAGTGCTTTAAGTCCTTTTGACTCCTCATTTTCATTAAGAAGTCTACTCGCTAAATAACAATCCCATGTACAATAAGCATCTTTCCAACCAAGTTGATTTCTTAATACACGAATATCAAATTTGGCATTAAACATTATAACATCAATATCATGTATCTGCTGAAATTCAGAAAGTATCAAATCCTTTTCTATTTGATTATCTACTTTTACTCCGGTTACATATGACACATGATTAATTGGTATATAAGCTGGTTTTTCATTTGGAGTATAAATACATATACCAACTATATCATCAAGTAATGGGTCAAGTCCTGTTGTTTCTGTATCTACTGCCATAACTTTATGCCATAAACTTGCCTGAATATAATCATGTAATACTTCGGCATCCGTAATTACTAAATAATCATCTTTGAACTTACCAAGATGCTTTTCAACCATTGCTTTAATTTGATTAATTTGACCGAGAACCCCGCTACCTTTTACAGTAGCGGAGACTCTCGATTTAACCTTAGATTTATTGGCAATTACTCTATCCTGCTCTTTTCCTGCTCGTTTAGGAATTGTAAATAATGGCATATATCAATCCTCAGTATTAAAACGCATCTCTCCTTCTTGAAGGAGTTCTACGAATTACGGCATCATCATCAGAAGTGTTGGACGTTCTGCGTCTTAAGGGTTCATCATCGTCAGGCGGAAATTGTCCTTCCTGTAAATAATATTCCATATCATCTGCTGACTTATCAAGTACAAGTCCTCCGAGAATTACAGGAACATCTGGAAGATCCTCAAGTGATGTATCATCACTTCCTACCTCATATATTTCATATGTGGTTGATGTATCTCCCTTTTTACCGCTTCGTTCAATCTCAAATTTATGCGACACTGTATTTGGATACCTTGCACAAATACTTGAAATCTTACCGAAGAACTTCTTTCCTCTTTCCCAAATTTTTACATCCCCTGTTTCTTCCTCATAAATAGGAACAAACAGTTTTGCGGAAGTAAACATTCTTGCCTTGCAGAACGGACACACATCAACTGGATCACCATAATTACGCAAGCAATTTACGTACCGTTTCTTATCATTAATCTCAACCTGATGAACGGACATTCCTTCAACATCATCAATTCCGTCATACATAAATCTAACAGTTGCAACTTCCTTATCCTCTTTCAGATAAAAAAATCCTGTTCCGCCCTGGCCTCCGTAATGGTCAACTTCATCTGCTTTAAATCTCGCCATAGTTTTCTCCTTTTCTATCTATTTAATATTTATTCACTCAATGCCTGCTTTACCGCAGCATACATTGCCGAATACATAAGTCTATAAAGTTTACGCTGATTTTCCTCTGAGAAAAAATCGTCCACAGTAGAAACTTTTTCTACTACAGTGACGGCTGTTTCCTCATCACTAATTACATAAGAATCTTTAGGAATACCGAACCTGGATTCTAAAATAACAACTGCTAAATTAGCCAGTGTTCCTCGTACTTTTGCGTTTGCAAAATAAGAATTATTAACTCCAATTTCTTTACAGACATGTGAGAAAGTTAATCCTCGTTCCTCAATTGCATCATACAGTTTCTTTGCATCAATTTTTACCATGTTTTTGTTTGCCATACTTTTTCTCCTTTTAATTTTATAGGCTATATAGGTTAATTAGTAAACTGCATATAAGCATACTACTATACTATAATATCATGTAGTATAATATTTGTCAATCATTAAAACACATCATGTAAATTTCTCAATTCTTCCTTAGTACAATCATTTGCGTCTTTTCTTCCTTTTGGAAAATAATACTCTGTAATAATCTTAGTGTTCTGCATATTCATTCTTATTCTTTTTCTTGCCGCTAACCCCCTTTCATCCATATCTGTTGCAAGTATTATTTTTCTGCAAGGCAATTCTCTTAATTGTTTGAATTGTAGTTCATTGCCAAGTCCGTTTAAAGCTACTGCGTACTTACCCACTGTCCAAAATGATAAAGCATCCAACATAGATTCACATACTATTACCTCCCTTGCAGGTGACATTAAATCAAATCGGAATTTCATTAATTCATATAACCCATAAAGTGGTTTCTCTACTCCTTCTGGATAATTAAAGAACTTTGTCTTGGTAGAACGGCGTGCGACAAATAGGCAGTTACCAGATATGTCCCGAATGGGAAAAGTGATACAATCGGTTTCTGCATCATATCCCACATCAAATAATTCAATGTTATCATCTGTTATTCCTCTCTTGTACATATAAGGGTGAATAACTCTGTAGGTTTCTAATTCTTCTTCCGTGACATAATCTTGTCGATTAGCCATAGCAGAATTGTCACCATTCCTACTATCCAGGGAACTATAATTCCTAAAATCATCATAGCTTGTCCCACGCCGTGTAAAATCAAGTTCAACATCTTTTCTCTCCTCCGCTTGTACTGTTGCAAAATTCCTTAATAACCACTGCCAGCCAAATGTGCCTACTATATCATCATAGTGGTCAAAACAATGAGATATTACTTCTGGTAAAGTATGTACTTCACCGCAGGCGAAACAGTGAAATATTCCATCTTCTTTTCTTATTCCCGCTGACGGTCTACGCTCCATGCCGTTATTATGATAAGGACAGCATATTTGTATATGTGTTGGGCCGTCTTTTGTTTTTGCCAATAACTGACTGCCATTAGCCCTTAGCTGACTGATTAATTCTTGCAGAATATCGTCCAATTCACAATTGAACTGAATATCGTTAATTACCATTAAAATACATCCTCCTTATCCTTAAACTTTTTCCGCTCTCGCTGTATTGCTTCATCTTTCTTATGTCTCGGCTGAGCATCATCTTCTGAAGGTATATAAACAAAATCTCCGCAGTTAATATCCCACTGATAGAGTAGTTTACCACCAACTGGACCGAATCTCTGCTTCTTAATACCTATCTCAAGTACGTTATCCTTTTTCTGTCTTATAGATAAAACCTTACTTGCGTTTTGTGCTATACCGTCTGAATCTCTAACGCTGTCAAGTTCTGGCGTACCGCTCTCATCTTCTTGTTTTACACCGGATCTATTAGCTTGTGCTACAACAATTATAGGCACTCTTATATCATTTGATAATGCCATTAAATCCTCACTTATATTGGTTAATGAGGTTGTTAGACTATCTCCCCTTTTATATCTTTCATCAACAATATATTTTATACCATCAATGGCAATTAAATGTAAATCGTACTGTGTTTGCCATTGTTTTAATTTAGACACTGTTATTCTTCTATCAAAGTCTTTCGGAGTGGCAACAAGGAATTTATTATTGCGCTCTTTTAAATTATCTATATAAGTCTTATACTCCTCATCTGATACATCATCTTTGCCCCACATTAAACCTTTATTTGAAAAATTTTTATATAAAGTATCAAATCTATATCCCACACTATTAGCAGTCATTTCTGGAGATATATATCCGACATTAAACCCAAGTTCCCAAATATTCGTACACATCTTTTCAAGTACCCAAGACTTACCTTGGTTTGTACGGGCAAATATTAAAATAAGTTCCTCTCCCCTTTGTATGCCATGAATTAATTCATCTAATTCTTCAAATCCAGATGTAAAAAACCAGTTATTTTGATGTGTCCTTCTATCTAAAAATTGTTCATACCTACTATCAGCATCTGCAATAATATCTGTTCCGCCGAGCATATAATTAGGCTGTAATCCATTAACTGAGGACAATAAATATTCGGCGGCGGCATTTGCATCAGTTTTCAATAATTCTGCGGCGTGCTGTATAATAGGAACTGATTTATAATAGAGATATTCTTCCCTAATAGTGTCCACTAAATAAGTATCAGATTCTGTAACTTCGGGTAAATCTATATCGGGAAAATTAGATAAAAAAGTAACTTTATCTGGGACTGATCCATACTTTTTTATATGGTCCTCAATAAAATCAAATTCAGATTCATACCCTACAAAATAATCTTTTGTTAATCCGTTATCACATAAAATAGAATCATCTTTTGAGGATAAAATTTTAGATATTATCTGTAAACTAACCATTTCGTCTATCCTTGCCTTTAAGTTCTACAATTGTTGACACTTCCCATATCCTACTCGCTAATCGACTACCTACGACATCCTCTAATGATTTTCTACTTATCTTATTCGAGGTAAAAATATTTGCTTTTGAATTTAGAATTCGGGAATCCAAGAACATCAATAAATTACTATAATCATATTGGCTAATATTTGAAACGGCAATATCATCAAATATTACAAGGTCAGCATTTAAAATATCCTTCTTATATTCTTCCGACAACGGATTTTGAAAATTCTTTAATTGCATTAAAAGTGTTGGTACATGAACAAATAACCCTCTTGTTCTAAATCCGTTACCTGCCCATATTGTGTCAAAATATTTGAGCATTATTTTAATTGCCCAACTTGTTTTTCCATTACCGGTATTATTCCCACAAATATACAAATTAAAATCGCCATTATTAATTAATTCTTGTATTGTATTTTTAACACTTGCCAATACTGTAAAAGACTTGTAGTCAATATCATCGGGCATTAACTTTGCAGGATACTGTCTTGCTACAGGAATTCCGCTTGCATCCATCAAATGTTTCATTTCCATATATCGAATACACGCTGATTGACCACAACATCCATGAATAGACTCCTGACAGACGTTGCGGTACCAACATTCAAAATTCTGTACGTAATCCATTCTTCTTTCTCTCCTCAGTTAATCTATCTAACCGCATATAATCTTCGTCTGTCATAACCTCGCTTGACGTAAGATGTTCTATTGATTCTCGGACACTGGAAGATTTTGAATATGATGTAACAGGATAAAATGATAAATATCCACGCTCAATACTTTGCTGAATTACCTGCTCATATAACTCAACATCATTATCACACATATTAGCCAACTTATTTAACATACCTTTCCACATATTAGCGTATAAAGGTTTATCTTTAATTTGGAGTCTATAATTTAAATACTGAATTAATAACGACCGTATATCAGATTGAGAACTAAAATCATAAGAATCTATAATGGTAACACATTTAGTAAACAGATTATCTTTTTTAGGCTTAGATTTGCCGAATGAAAATTCCTGTAAAAATTCTTTAGAATTTTTCCTTTCGTTTTTTATGTTTATTTGTTTATTATTATTTAAGTGCATCTCGTGAAGGACTTGTTCTTCATCTCGTGAAGGACTTGTGCTTAACGAGATTAACAACTTATCATAATTAATCCTGTAATAATTTTTAGCAGGCATACCTCTTTTACTAATTTCTACAATTCCAGCTTGTGTTAAAGTTTCAAATGCCTTACGTTGAAAATGTTCATTTAGACCAGTATTCTCCTCAATATTGGCTCTTGTTGAGTAAAACATACCATCTTCCAGCATATTCTGTTTTTCATAATAAATATATTCCGAACATAATTCGCCTATTAATATTGCTTCATGCAATCCGAAAAGTTTAATTAATTCTTTATTTACTTGAATATATCCATTTGTACTTAATAATTTAGCAATACTAATATCCATTTAATTCTCCTTTAAAACAAATCAGCTTATACAAATCAATCTGCCCATTGAAATGTATAAGCTGTGTTAGCCTGTTTCCTATGAGGTTATCTTGGCAAGTCCTCGGGCAGGAGAACAAGCTAACCTATTTGTGTAATTCGTAATTACTTTAATAGTATATCATATTTTGAGAATTATTTCTTGAACAAATTGTAAATTTCTTGTTGCTGGTCATCAACTACTGTATTCACATCATCAAATAATATTTTACGTTCCTGTTCTATATCAACGCCTTCAACATCTGGAACAGTTCTTTCTTCCGCATATTCAATCGTAAAATAATTATCCCTAATTTTTAAAGCTACTCTACTTGTTGCTTTAATCGACACTACTTTAGCCTTGCTTTCATACATTACTTCTTTCCTCCATTTTTAAAAATGCCGTAAATAACAATAAGACCTATTTCTAAAATAACTGTAATGCCTACACCGCACCAAAATTCTGGAATATACATTATTATTTTTTCTCTCCTTCTTTAACTCTTGCTATACGTAAGGTTACTACTTCTTTTACTTCTCTCGCCTTATTAATTTCCGTGAGAATTTCCTTCGATATATTGCCTGTATAAATAGCGTTCTCTAATGCATCAAAATCAATGTATTCCTTTGTTTTTACTATTTCTGGAATACCATAATGATGCGCAATCATCAATAACATATCCTCATTAAAATTTTCTCGTTTTTGGACTACTCTCTTTGCGATATAATTACCTGATTGAGTTTCATCGAGATTTAAATTTAACATGAGGTCTTTAATTTTAGAATTTTCTTCCTCACAAATTTTCTTATAGCCATCTAATTCTGTTTTATTTGCGACATATTGTGGAATTAATGCTATTAATTCCGATTCCATTTTACTACTCATTAGTACCGGCGCCTCTACTTTCTTTTACATTTTTAAGGTATTTCTGAGTTATCTCTCCCATAACTCCTTTTCTTCCTATAGGAATACTTCTTTTAAACATCAAAAGTTTTGCCACATCAGATTCTTTCCAGTATCGTGTCTGTCGCATTCCTTGTTGAATAAATTCAGGCAATATTTTTGCATACTCATTATCTGGAAACTGTTTTTTAAACATATACCAGTTATTAATTGTCTTGCCTGATACTCCAATCAATACAGCTAATTCTTCTAACCTTAACATTTTTTCTCTGCTCATAAATCATTACCGTCCTTTCATAACATTCTCCTCCTCAAGTAATCCAATTTATAGGTATATTAGTTAAGAAGATAATCAAGCAGGTCTTTTTTGTTTACGTTTATTTTTCCATCAACTATAGCATCTGCCATGATTCCCTTCTGCTCTACTAAATTATGAATTTTTTCATCAATGGTATTCTTACAAAGGAGAGTATAAATCGTTACATTTTCCTTTGTACCTACTCTATGACACCTATCTTCTGCCTGGTCTTTAAGTGCTTTATTCCACGGCTCATCCATAAATATTTCAACTGTACCTGCTGTAAGAGTAAGTCCTGTACCCATGGCGCCTATGGTTCCAACTACGAATTTACAATCATCATCTTCCTGAAATCTTCTTACATGCTCCGCTCTCTGGTCACTATCGACTTCACCTGTGATATATGTGCCGTGATATTTAACTGCAAGTCTGTTATAAATAGGTAAAGTCATTTGTGTCCAGTTAGAGAAGATAACAACTTTCTTTCCGTTCTCTATCGCTTCCTCTACAAGTTCTTCCATTCTATCCATCTTTGCAGATTCTGTTACTTTAGAAGATAAAATGCCTGTATAACCAGTTGCCTGTCTCATTCTAATAAGTTCTGCAAGAGGATTATTTGCCATCTTAATCTGGTCGATGTTCATCCTAATATCCGCTGTCACTTCATCGTAAATCTGCTTCTGTTTAGGAGTCATTTCAACATATTCATTGACATAGGTTTTCTCAGGCAGGTCAAGAACATCTTTTTTCAGTCTCCTCAATTTAATATCTTGTAACTGATCCTCCAACTGATCCAGGTTCTTATAGCTGATAATTTCATATCCACCATAACCTCCCATTACACAATAATGATTTTTAAACTGATAGAAGGAGTGCTTTTCATAACCCAGCCATTTAAGAATAATATATAAATCCATTGGAGTATTCATTAACGGAGTGCCCGTCATAGCAATTCTATACTCAGGCTGTAATTTTAAAATTCCTTTGCCTTGCTGACTTGTTGGATTCTTACACTTATGAATCTCATCAATCGCAACCATATTAATAATGCCGTTTTTACATAACTGTCCTAATTCATTAGCAATTTTTTCAGTCCTAAGAGTTTCAACATTAGTAATGAGAAAATACGGAATTTTTACATTGTCAGAGGATAATGCAAGAACATCGGTCAATTTATCTTCATTACTTCCGATAACTACTTTGCCTGCTCTTGTACGTTGTCCGAGAATCCAACAATCTTCATCAGAATGAGTATGAATTTCATTAACCCAGTTCCATTTAAGACCATTTACGCCGCAGATAATAAGACAATGCTTATAGCCATTACTTAATTTCTTGGCAACAGCTATATCAATAACCTGCTTAGTCTTGCCGAGTCCTTGTTCGTCACCGAGTAACCACTTACTATTAGTGAGTCCGTATTTAAATCCTTCAACCTGATGTTTGAAAGGCTTTGTTTTAAAATTAAAATCAGGTATAGCTATTGTTTCTTTCTTTTCAGGAACATCGCCTATAACAGTTACTTCCTGATTTTTAAAAGCAATCTTTAATGCATCAAGATACTTTAAAGGAACTTCCCATTCTTTTTCATCTTTATGCCAAAATCTTGAAGGAAGATTCCTAATAATCTGTAATAACTCATCATTATAAGGAAACGAAACAAATAATGAATAGTCACCGATGCATTTATCTGCTTCTTTTATTTTAATCGTAACACCTATTTTTTTAGGTGTTTCCTCGATTACTTCACAATCTTCGTCACCATAAATTTCATCTTCAATAATAGCAGATTTAATGATCCAGCCTTCCCAAGTAATATTCTGTAACTGCTTTTTATAAGAAGCTACCGCCGCCTTTAATTCAGCATCACTTTTAAATGGATTAACATATCCGTGATTCCCACATTCGGGACCAATCCCAAAATACTGACTAACTGGATTTGTAAGTTCTCTTCCGCACTTCATACAAGTGCAAATTCTTTCCGCATAAATATCACCGTGAAGTTTCATATATATCATCCCACGAGTCTCTTTGATGCTTTCTCCAACCATAGTACGAAGCGGCATTGGAATATTATTATTCCACTTTTCCATGAAATTAAATTCTGGACTTGCCTTCTGGGTCATATATCTTTTGACCGTTATCTTTCGCATAATTAGTGACTCCTTTCTGTATTTTTAGGGTTCATAGTATTCTACATCATAAACATTATACAACACGTTTAAAGTGCTGTCAATAAAAATATGTATCACAAAATACATTGTAATACATATTTTCCTGTCTGTCAATATTTCCTCAATTTGTATTAATTCTTCATAAATTTATCATGCAATTTTGTAACCATAGATTCTATACAAATTCGTTCCTTACGTAGGTGAGTATTATTATATAAAATTAAAATAAATTCCTCTAATTCTTGTACTAATAATTTCATTGCAGGAACCAGTGCATCATCCGGAAGTTGATGCAATTGATACTGGATCTTTACATTTTTATACCGTGTATATGCAGGCAATATATCATTTAATTCATTTTCAATACTATTCTTATTATTTAAAATGCTCTCAGACGCTTCAATTTGACTTCTAACAGATTTTTCTAAGTTATTATAGATAATGTATAAACTCGCTAAATTTCTTACGTTAGAAAGCGTTAAATCGTCTTTCTCCAATTCTTCTATTGAAGATTTAATTTCTTCTATATTCATAACATTCCCCACAATGAGTAGACGGGGTATTGCTACCCCGCCTGTGATGTTACCGTTCCAGTTTGTCAATACACTGTTCAATGGCTCTTTTTGTTTTTGGGTCTGAGGTTATATCAGCCATAGTTTCTAACTTATCAATCATTCTCTCCTTTTCAGAGTGTCTTGAATAGTCATAGGAACTATCCCTACTTGTGAAACGTCCCATGGCATCTCTGCCACGTCTTCCACTATAATCATAAGAACCATCTTCACTGTATCTTCCATCACTGTCTGCATCTCTACCAGCTCTGCCGTCATATGAGCCACGATTACTCATTCCATCATATGAACCACGATTGCTCATACCGTCATAAGAATTATTGTAAGAACCTCTATTAGACATTCCATCGTAGGAATTATACGAATTCATAGAATACGGTATCATGCTATCTGTGTTCCATATCGGTCTGTAAGAGTTACCAGCATTAGACATTCCACCATCATAAGAACCGCGATTAGACATACCATCATAACTATTGTAAGAATTTCTACTCATGCCACCACGCTGGGAATATTCATTACTCTGTCCCTGTTCGGAACCTTGCATAGCTTTAATGGTTTCCATATCTTTGAGTATGTCTACAGCCTTATAGACATTCTCCAATTCTTGCGGAGTAATGTCAGACTTCTTAGCTATCTTTTTCATCTGGTCTTCCAGAATTTCTTTAATATCTTCAAATGGTTTCATCTGTCCATCCTCCTTTCTTACGCTATTCTTGTAATGGTTAGATTTGCGTTCTGCACTTCAATGATAGGTGCCGGTGTTACTGTTGGGTCTGTTGTGGCAGGTACTGCGTCTACAGAAAGACTAAAGCAACAACATCTCGGAACCTTAATAATCGCTGTACTTGTGACGTTACCAAAATCTTCAACTGCCGCAGGAGTAAAGATCGCTCTGCTTGTCAGTCTCGGTTCACCGTTTACTGCAAGTGCTACAGCTATCGGTGCAACTGTGCCACCTTCAGGAATAGCAATATTGCCGTTAAAAGTAACTTGGTACTGAGCGTATTGATTACAGCAATTATTATTAGAGGATGCACCCTTGAGAATAAAATTCCCTGTGTTGCTTTCGTGATAAACATTGCCACGGTAACAAGGAATAGATGTGTCGAACAGTATAGGAGCGTTTAACGCTACTTCCTGTATCGGATTGTACAAAAATTCACAAGCCATGTTGCACCTCCTTAGAAGTTACTTCCACAACCACAACCACAACCATTGTTACAAGTGAAGATAGGTGTCTTGCCGTAAACAGGAGTAGTACCTACCGGGCACTGGTCAAGTCTGTTATAAATGGAATTTACAATCTGCTCATTCTGGGCAATCTGTGAAGCCTGTCCACGAGCGTAAAGAACTTCCTGTCTAAGCTGTGCAATTTCATCATTCTTGGCATCAATCTTGTCGTTGCACATCTGGTCAAGGATTCTCTGGATACCTGCGTTCTGGTTCTGAAGAATATCTCTTACACCTTCATTCAGCGCCGCTCTGTCAGCACAATTCTCTGTCGCAATAGTGTATTTCAGGTCTGCGGATGCAAGTCTGTTCTCACAGCAACAGTCGGCAAATTGGGAACCGAGAGTATTAAATCCATTAGCCATAGCAGTCTGGGCGGCAAACGCCTGTTGCATGTTAGCCATCTGGCGTGCATTAGCACTTGTCTCTGCATTAGCAAATCCACCACTAACCGTGGCATTTACTCCTGCAAATCCGTTGCAAAGTGACTGCTGAATATCGGCTGTAGAACTGCAAAGCTGAGTGGAAAGATTACCGATGCTGTCTCTAATGGAAGTAACATTGTCGTTAATCATCTGGTCACGGAAACCACCATTAATCTGATTGCTCTGATTCATCCACGGATAAAGCATAGCACCGTCAGCGGCAAATCCTCCTGCACCGCCTCCAAATCCAAAGCCGTTACCCCAACCACCGTTACCGGCAAGAAGAAGTAAGAGGATAATCCACCAACCGTCACCGCCCCAGCCACTGCCGAAGCCACCTTGTCCACCACCGTACATCGGTGATACAGGCATTACCATTCCGCTACCTGTTCCGTTGTCTACTAATGACATACTTTTGTCTCCTTTCGTAATATTATTTATCTACAAAACCGTGCGCACTAATGGTTTGCAGTCATTGAATTAACCCTTTGCTGGATAGCATTGATTTGTTGCTGAGATACCTGTCCTGTATTAACAAGATGTTGTATTATCTCTTGCGGACCACCTTGAAAGTTAGCCGGAAGATTAAATCTTCTCTGCGCTAAAAACTGTACAGGGTTAGATTTAAGCTGATTTAGCATCTGCATAAAATTAGGTTGAGCATTTCTATTCAAGGTATTAAAAAGATTATTCGCCATCTTTCTGCTCCTTTAATTCATCAAATCTTCTCTTTAGTTCGTCAAACTCGGATTTTTTAACGTACTGACTCATATCCGGTAAAGCGGCGTGAGATTGAGTGGGTTCTTGTGTCCTTACGATTTCCTTGTACTCAAATATCCTTAACGGCTGCGGCATACCACTTGGGTCTGTAGACTTCAAGTAAAAACATTCACTCTCACTGTCCATCAGTAACTGATTCGACCCGGCAGGTACCGGATATGCTTTTGCACCGGCTTCACCTTGCACCCATATAATTCCACTCTGCTGTGGTTGCATGTAACTCATTTGAGATTGTGCATTAGGTTGAACCTGCTGTTGCTGTTGATAGTACATCGGTTGATAATTCATTGGAAATCCATAGTTATAAGCCATTTCTTATTTCTCCTCCTTTTGCCAAAAATAGATTGGTGTTTCCATACCGGAATCCCATGTATCAAAATAATTACCATCTTCAACTGCTATTACATGAGTTCCGGTTGCTAATATGCCTGTCATATTTGGGTTATCAATACAAAAATCTGTAACTGTGTAACAACTCGGGCAAGTATCAGGTATTATGTGACGTGTAAATCCGTTTTGATGTAAATATGTTCCCCATACGTCATTTGAGGACGGCATATCTTTCATAGTAAAGCCTTGCAATACTACATCCATATAAACATCTTCCCACGATTTACCGGTTGCTTTTGCAATGGCACGTATCACACAATCCCCGACAAGTTTTCTTTTTGGGTTTGGATTGAACTGTATGAACATCTGAATTCTCCTGTAAAATCAAAAAAGCATGAATCGGTGTATAGTGATTCTGCTTTATCAGCCTATGCAATTCATCACTAACATTCTTCATGCTTTTACCTCCTTGTTTATGATAAAAACATACAATAAAAAAGAACCTGCAACTTATACAGGTTCTTTACAAAAATTGTACAGATATTAAATTTGTATTACAAAACTTTTACAATTTTGTTTTTAACTCGTTTGGCTAACTTAGATACTTGTGCCTCAGATACATTCATTGTTAAAGCTATTTCCACGTTCGATTTATGTCTTGCTCGTAAGTTGAAATACTGCAATTCGTCAAGGCTGAAATTACACTCCCGTCTTAACTTATTTAATTCCCACTCCACAAAATCATAAATCTGTATCATTTTCCATCGTCCACACTTCGTTCCAATGTATCAATAGCCTCATCTAATGCTTTTATATCTTCCATATCAACCCAAATTCTCAATGCAGTCCATCCAGATTGACAGGATTCAAGAACATCACGTATCTTTTTTAATCTGCCTATTACTGACGATTCAACCATTTCTGCCATGCCACCACTGAATTATACCCAAAATACCCATCAACTGTTACACCAAGAAATTGTTGTAATGCTTTAGCTGTATCATATCCGAACACGCCATCAATTATTCTCATTCCGAGCATTTCCTGTATTGCCTTGACAAGTTGAGAGCCACTTGTAATCTTTAATGGTGATACAAACTCCCAAGAGGAAGGCTGACAAGCCGGTAAAAACTTCTGCATATCTTTATTCTGGTCACTTACAATACCGTCAACTGTCGTACCGAAAATCTTCTGGGCAAGCGTTGTAGTAGCTTTACCCCACACACCATCAACAACTACTTTTCCGGAGTTCCATCGTCTTGTACTTGTGTACAGTGCCGAGACGTTTTGCGAAAAGTCGCCCCATAAATGCCAACCAGTACGCACAACAGAGGCAGGGTCGTAAACAAGATACCGACTATTAGAAAAACCAACAATGGCAATGTAGTGTCCTCCACTCGTCCAATAAGAAGATGTTACCTTGTGCATTAACAGAATACCTTCTTGTCCACTTTGTATTCTTCTTTTCCACTCTCTGAAATATACATTGTCGAGAACACCGTCTTGATATTGAGCAAGCATTTCACCACCACCGTTATATGCGGTGAGACAAGCCGCAATGCCGGGATATTTAGTGCCTTGATGTGGATAAGCGTAACCGTTATCAGTCAGCCATTTAGCAGTTATTGTAGGGTCAACTTCCACAATATCTGAAACAGAACAGGGACCACAACCGGCAGTTGCTACGCTTTCATTTGCATACGGTGTGTTAGGATAGTTATATTGTTTGTAATCAACCGCCATTCTTTCCACCACCTTCTATAAGCTGTTTGAATAATTGATGTAAACCCGTTGCAGATAAACCGCTAAAAAGTCCTTGCAGAATAACTTTCGGTGTAATGTCCCAACCATTAATCCACATAGCAAGAACAAGTCCAACACACGCACAAATGGTGGGTATCCATTTATCGTCTACGTCTTTAATCCACTTCTTTACTATGTAACCGATACATAAACATATACCTACTATTATCGGCACTTGATAATCTTTTAACCATTCCATAATACTCCTCCTTTATTTCATACTATCCGGTTTTTCCGGAAATTTAACATTATATGGAAATCCCTCTTGTTTAGTTATATCTCTTAACGCTTGTCTGTATTTAGCTATATCTCCTGATATAACTCTCTGCAAATCTTCTAAAGAATCATAACGGTCTATCATCATATACTTGTCTGTCTGGGATAATAATTCATCTCGCATGGCTCTAACTTCTGACGCCTTATCCTCACCTTTTGCTTGCGATAATAATTTGTCAAAATGCTTTTCGATATAGGCTTCTTTGTCTTTAATATTTGTGTTTATATATCCGATATAACAATCTGCATACCACATTTCTTGTGGTTGCATCATTGTTTCATCAAATGGTACATCAATAGTATTTCCATCTTCGCCTGCTATAGTTTGTAGAATCACGTCCATAAACGGAGATTGATAGTTTTCATCCTTCTCGATATTCTCTCGTAAATTAACAGACCATTTATCACCTAATTGCTCTATGAGTTCATATTTAGGTGGTTTATAATTATATTCAACTCTCATATATAATTCCTTTACGCTATTCTTATATAACCATAACGACACGTTGCTGTTAATGCTGAACCACTATTCTGTATTAGATACAGATGATATTTTGTAGTAGAGTCTGTGACATTTATTACGGTTGTTAGCATTTGGGCACAACTACCATTTGAACCGGGTGCATCTATTACTTGATTTATGTATCCATAACTCGATGAAGATGTACCAAATGCCATAACCCTTCTTCCTGCCGAGTTCGCTTGCCATGAACAAGTCAATCCAACAATGTATAGCCCAACGTCTAATGAAAATGAACCTTTGTCAACGGTTGTATTATTTGCAACTGAACTACCATCTGTTCCTAATGTCATTCCCCAAGAGGCTGTATGAGTACGTTGTGTATTAAAATACCAACTATAACTGGATGTTCCAAATTTATCGAATAATATATCACTATGATATGGGATAACAGTTCCAAAAGCGGCTTCAGGCAATCCTTCAGAGTTAAGTCTACTGGTATCATAAATAAAACATACGACCATACGCCGTGAGTTTGGCGAAGCATTAGCTACGAATGTATAGGTAGACCTGTTTGGATACATTTCACATATTTTCTTCAACCATGCCTTAAAAAAATTAGCGTCAGTAGTGCTTGATTCAAGTCCAAGACTCGCATAACTATACATCGGAACAACTATAATTCTTGAATAATCTGCGGCACCAGAACTTACTAATTCACTCATTAAATAACCGGCACCTTTACAATACCATGCTGACCAAGTACCATTGTTACAAAAACAATAATGCTCTCTGCCGTAGTTCGGATACATTTCCGTAACTTTTACAAGAATATGTATACTACTTCTCCAATATACTTCCCTAATACCAACGACAGCACCAGCTTCTAAATTTAATACAGTTGGAATATTAGAAAACGTACTTTTAGTCGAGGAATCAAATGAGAACATAGACCGTTTATGATAATTTGAATATCTATCAGTTGTGGATATAAGTTTGAAGTTCTTATTGAAACCAGAACCATCCATAGTGTAATAAGGCAACCTTGATAATACACTATCTTGATAAGTCCATGCAGGATTTCCGCTTGCGTCCGTAGCATACATATAATACGGTTTACTACTTGTCGGAGCAGGAACAAGACCTGCATTAGTAACAGAATTAGTAGTACCCATACTTGTCCAAGAGTTCCAAGTTATTGTTGTACTTCCACTTCCGGTACTTCCGTATCGAGAGAATATACCACCACCGGACATATTAAAATAAATCTGTTGAGTATACGCCCAAGTATAACCCTTGCCAATTAACTGTTCGTTATACGCCCCCCATCCTTGCGGAATTACTAACAATATTCCTGCTGTAGTTGACGGAGAATTTGTTAATGTGGCGGCGTCATTATTACTCGCAACAACATATTTTCCGAAAGTATAATAATCATCTAAATCCGCATTGGCGGGTATTTGAATAAAATTATGCCATGCATCCGGGGATTTTATTATTTTACCGTCCCAATTAACATCAAATATATCTTTCCTATCATTTACATCATCAGATGTTCCACCACCTATAATAAATGCGGCATCAGCAGAACGGAAGTTGGAATCCTCATAGTTATACTTACCAATGACCGTTTGATAATCTCTTGATGCTACTGTTGAACATCCACCCGCGTGTGAATAATCACCTCTTGCATACGAATCTCCTTCTGCGTGTGAATAATCACCATTTGCTGTGGAATACCCTTCAGCATGAGCCGCCTTACCCTCTGCTTTTGCAAAATATCCTTCAGCATGAGCAGATTGACCTGAAGCCGTCGTATTAAACCCCTCTGCATGGGAGTAAGCACCACTTGCCTTTGTTTCTTGTCCTTCTGCATGGGATGCACTTGCAGATGCAACTGTACTTATTCCTTCAGCGTGGGTACTACTTGCAGATGCTTTAGTATTGTATCCTTCTGCATGAGAATCTTGACCGCTTGCCTTTGCTAATTCTCCCTCTGCGTGTGACTTTGTTCCACTTGCAGTTGTGCTGTGTCCCTCTGCATGAGAATAAGAACCACTTGCAGTTGTGCTGTACCCTTCAGCATGAGATTGATTTAAAGACGCCTCAGTATCGTATCCTTCAGCATGAGAGCAGAAACCACTCGCTTCCGTATTTTGTCCTTCAGCGTGAGAAAATGCTCCGGATGCTACATTATTGTAACCCTCAACAACAGAACTTGCACCAATATTAATATTACCACCAGATGCTCTAATACCAAATGTGTATGCCTTTACCGAAGAATCTGATGTGTAATATGATATATCTATTACAGAACCATCTGCGGGAGCATTAGTAAATGTATAACATTTATTTAGTATAGTATAATCTGATGATAGTACTGTCTGATTATCAATCGTAACAATATCATCCCATAACACATTAAATTGAACATAGAAATCTTTAGTTATACCGTCACCAGTGAATTTCTGGTTTCGCATAACTACTCCTTGCTCATCCCTCAAGTCTGATACGTGAAAATAGGTGTTTCCCTCTCTGTCTTTTAATTGTAAAGAATGATAATCCATTTCTAAATGAGAGTTGCCCGTTTCACCAATCTGTGTATTTTCACCGAAAGACGCTCTTACTGTCTGACCATCTCTTATATCTAAACTATTATTATCAACAAGCACATTCGGACCGATAGTTGCATCATCAGGTACTGTACTAACATGGGCACCGGCTAAATCATGCCAGAAATAATTGGATACATTCTGTACTTGCCTTTCTGAACTCTCAACTGCCTTAATATAAATACTTGAGGCGGTTGATTCAAAAGATGCATTATTGAGGATTTTAGGTTCCGCAGAATTCATTAATGATGTGGTACCTAATACGTTATATTCTATATCTGTCAATACCGTGAGATAATTACGGTTATACTTGTTCACGATAGTAACAGTATCCATGAATTCCAATAAAGGATTAGATACACACTCACCGCTAAACGGACGAACAGTAAATCCAACAAGGACTGACGCTATTGAGGCAAGTAATACAGATACGTTACTTACTGTAAAAAATGGATTAGTGATTTTTAGAACATAATCATCTGTGCCAGAAATGTAATCAACCTCTGCGTCTGTTGTTGAACCTTCCAACTGCTCTATCGTTAATGTAGTCTTAATTCCAGTAACAGTAACATCGTCTGTTCCTATTGTTAAACTTCCCGGAACCCAATTAGATAAGGTAGCAAGGCTTGTGCCTGAATATGTAAGGATTTCCAATTCGTCTGCATAATTAATTCTCGCATTACCACAAGCTAATTGGGCGATAAATCCAATTATCTGTCGGCAAGTATAAAGCGTTAAATCACCATAAAATCCAGACATAGAATAATCTGAATTGTGGAATGTAGTTGTACCTAACGTAATACCAACTGCGGTACAAATTGTACTAAGTAAGGTGCCTAATGTAATGGGAAATGTTATTGTTCCATTAAACTTAACATCAGCCTTATGCATTTCATCTACGGCTGTAATGATTAGTGTATCACCGAACTCAGCCGGTTCAACTACTGTATAAGTGCCTCTTGCCAATGTTTCTACTGATTGTGATAATTGGTATCTTAATTCTAATTCAATTGTTGCACCATAAAATGAATACTGATTATAGTATTCATTCGGATTCAATACCTCTATCTGTATTACTTTTTCAACTGCGATTCCTAACGGCAATACAGATTCATTAGCACCATCTGAAATATAATTGTTTGTAACGGTAAAATCTTCGGGTGTCCAGTTAAATACTGTTCCATCAGCTAATGTTGCGGTTGCATACTGTTTAAAATCAGTACGTAACTCCATGGTATCTAAAAATTCTTGACTGACTTGTATCATATTGGATTCACTCCTGTCATATTAAACGATAAAGAAGTGTATCTTTCTTTATCCTCTTGTAGTGTTCCTATTTCAATACTGCCTTGTCCTACATAGAAATAATCATCTCTCCACACACCGTAATATGGAGAAAAATAATGCAGTAAAAATCTTTGACCTTTCGCAATAATTTGTAATATTTGAGACACCTCAGAAATAGTTAAATTGGACGATTCATACCCCAATTGTTCAACTGTAAACATAGGAGTGGAGTGCAAGACTCCACTCTGTACTCTTGTAGTGTCTGCGGTATATGTTGTTTCAAAATTATATTCAAGGTCTTTTAACGGCTGTTTAATAGTTATACCGTTCATCTTGATATAGTCTTGTGCCATATATCACCTCTTAAATGTGTTACTTAATTATAACATACTACTTAGGCAAACTCAAATGGGTTTCTACCAGATTGCATCTGACGTAATTTAGCTTCCTTAATAAATTCGTCAAAGAGTGTCTTCCGGTTAATTTGTGCCGTAAAATGATAATTACTGTTACCACTTTCTTCTCTCACAATTTGCCGTAACATTGATTCAGGTGCTTCAAGATTCATGCCGTTTCTTTGGTCTCCGAGTTGTGCTATGAATTCCCTGTTTGCAGGTATTACTGCTCCACTTGCTAACTTAGGTATCGGTATATGTGCTAACGATGCTATCTTATTTCCAAGTCCGTTTATAATAGCATCTGCAATAATACCCATTGACCGTTTATTAGTTAATGGCAATACTGCTTCTCGTCCTGCTTCACCTACTAATGCGCTTGTCGGTCCTAATACAAGTCCACCGCTTGCCATTGGTATTTGTACTCTACCTGTAATCTTTGTAGTTGCCCCTTGTGCAAGTGCCTTCGGTACTGTATAAGTAAATTCAGGCATTTTAACATTAGCAATACCATTTCTTAATTGTCGACCTGCATTTTGACCTGTTTGATACAACTGATTCTTCATATAGTCACTATTGATTGTTCCAAGGAACGAACCCATGGTTGAATGTGCTTGACCTGATGCGTCAACATTCAAAGACGATTGGATACTACTCTGAACATATCCCTTATATTGTGACCACGGAGATGTACTAAAATAATTTACTTCTCCTTTTGCGGCACTGGCAGACACATTACTACCTTGTGTTGAAGCGTCCACGGAATACGGACTTTTCATGTTGGTCTGTATTCCCGATTTTTGAGTTATCCAATCATTTGAACTATAATAGTTTCTCTGTCCCTTGGCGGCTTTTGTAGATGCATTTGTTCCATCAGATGTTGGGTCAATAGCATATGGCGCCTTCATATTAGTCTGTATTCCAGATTTTTGAGTTGTCCAGTTCGATGAACTATAATAATCCCTTTGACCTTTTGCCGCTTTTGTAGATGCATCGGTGCCTTTCGATGTCGGGTCTACTTTATATGCATTGGTCATTTCATCTTGAGCAGTCTTTTTATAGTTCTTCCATATATCACTCTTGGCATAAAAATCTTTCATTGCCCGTGATGCTTTTTCAGCGTTCCCGGTTCCTGCATCTGTTAAGTCTTGAGGCTTACCTGTTACACTGTCTTTAATTTGAGATTTTGATTGTTCTTTAACATTCGTCCATTTGTCACTCTTGTAATACGTTTCAATAGCTGTTCCAGATTTCTTGATATTTGTGTCTGCCGCTACGGGAATTTCCTCAAACGCCTTATTAATATCTGTGAGATTTAACCCCGCTGTAACAGCTAAATCATAAAATTCAGGTCCTAAATCTTTGATTGAACCACCGGATGCTTTAATTGTCGGAATAAGTGAATTAAGGAAAAAATCTCTAATTTCTTTCGGCGAACTTCTATTTAATTTACTTAACTGAACTGCCAATTCCTGAGTTTTTTCTTGTGTTAATACTCCAGTATCTCTAAGTTTGGCAAGTCCGTTATTAGTCTTTTCTATAGCCTTAGATGTGAGAACTTTCTGCCACGCCTCTTCTACTCCCTCAACAGCTTCTTTCTGTTCCAAAATCATTTCAGTGGCGTTCATAATGCCGTCAACATAAGGTGCAAATACAGCCCCGCCTAACGTCCAATTCCAGAAATTAAATGCATCACTTTGTTTATTTTCTGATTTGGCAATTTCAAATCCCTCTTTAAATACCTCTGCAATTTCTTCAGGTGTTTTGCCTTTTGACCATTCTTGTATTTCTGGCATATGATTCAACATATCCATCATTGGAACCACATATTCATCAACGGCCTTATTAGCTACATAAGCACCAACGGCGGCAACAGCGGCGGCACCTAAGTTTTCGCCAAGACTGGAACCAACAGTTTCCATTTGCTTATTAACAGTAGAACTACCGAATGCCTTTTTTATACTACTAACAATCGGCATAATTTTACTAACTGTAAACCAGCCAGCTATTGCATATACTATTACTTTGCCAGTTCCGCTTTCTTCAGTCCACAAGCCTACGATAACACCAGAAACGAGTGACCACATTAATTGTAATGCTTCCTTAAATAATTCGCCCCAAGGTATTTGTGCTAAGAAAGATGCTATACCTTCCGCTAAAGATTTTACTCTATCATATGTTATCAATCCGTTTAAGGTTTTAAAGAGTTGTAATATAAAATTGCCAACTGCTCTGCCATTGGCTTCCCAATCAAATGTTCCTAAGAATTTATCAATTCCACTACCTATATTATCAACAATAGTTTTCCACATATTCTCATCACTTGCAACAGTTCCTATTGTTGTTGCAAGTCCATTAAGAAATGTAGCTATTGTATCCATTATGGTTGTAAAATTGAATGTTTCAAAGAATCCAGTAATTGCCGATGAAATAGCATTTCCAACTGCACCCCAATCTAATTGATGCACGAATCCGTTGAACATATCCCATAAGACCATTATCTTGTTTCCAAGCAATTCTCCTACGGATTCCCAATTGATTTCTGCAAAAAATCCATTAAATGCAGTTGCTACTTTTTTACCTAAATTTTGAAAATCAGTTTTAGTTAAAAAATCATTGGCAATATTAACTAATGTCTGTAATCCTGCACCAACTGTACGTCCGAGTTTTTCCCAATCAACTTTATCAACAAAAGAATTAAATGTTCCAGTAATAGCATCAATAACAGGAGTTATTTTAGGTCCTATATTTTTCCAACTGACAATATCATATACTTTTTCAAGTCCTCTATTAACTCCATCAGCTAAAAATTCTCCGAGACCTTCCCAATCCTGATCCTTTATATAATCTTTGAGTGTTGCAACAAGACTTTTAATAGAATTTGGAATTTCAGTTTCTTCAAAATCTATTGTACGTTTATCAGCACCGGAACCGGCACCGCCTCCACCACCACTACCGCTTCCGGTATCAGGTGCGGGGAATTTTCGTATTTCATCAAGTCCAGATAGATAATCTAACATTGCCTCTTTCGCACTGTTAGCTGAATCTGCCGTATCTCTTAATGATGCCGCATAGTCCTGTTGAATACCTATTGCTTTCATGTATGTAGATTTACCCATGATAGCAGATAAAAACATTCCTATATAATCAACTGCGGTTGCCAATAAATTACAGAATTGAGTAATTAATGGAGCAACTATATTAATAATCGGAGAAAAGGCAGATGCAAAAGAACCCTTTAATGTATTAAGGGCTGTCATTAAATTGGAAATGTTTGTATTTAATTCATCATCAAATAAGGCTAAATTTCTTAATCCCTCATTTAATGCCTTACGTAAACGTCTGAATAAGAAGTAAAAACTTCTTATGCCAAATCCATATCGTAATAAAGTTCTGGCAAGTTTTTTAAATGATATATTTGCACCATTACTCTCTCGTTTAGACCTTCTAAACAATCCCGGCATAGTCGGTAAAATTTTGCTGATAAATTCTTTCGGACTTTTTAAAGAGGCACCGAATTCCAGCATACTATCAGTTAAATGTCCAAGTGAATTAATTGCCTGTCTACTTATACTAATTAAGGAACTTAATGCACTAACAACTCCACTTAATACTTGTTTAATTCTACTATATGCAGATACCTGTGTTTTTGCATGTGCTTCTGTTTCCTCATCTGCTTGCTGACTTGCATTTATTAAGTCATAATACTGAGTTATCTGGTCTTGTAATTCTTGTATTCTGGCATTTTCACTTGCAAATGAAGTTTTTTCAAAACCAAGGTCTTTACGAATTTGTTGTTGTTCTAATATTTTTGCTAATTCTTCTTGTGCTTTAGCTAATTTTTCCTGAAGTTTAGTAGCATCTTCGACAACTGCGGTACTTGATTCTTTAGATGCACTTTTTAATCCTTTAAAATAATCACGTATTCCACGTAAAGTAAACGCACTTTTTAAAGCATCTGCCATACGTTTACTATCATCACTCATAGAATCATATGCAGTTTTGGCGTGGGATTTAATACCTTCAAATGCATTTGCAAAGTCCTGTTTAAAGTTATCCAGTGCTTTTTTAAGGCTCGTTAATTGCATTTGAATTGCAACTTTTAATGTTACGGAACCGTCATTTTCTGATGCCATATCTTACCTCCTTTCCGCAGTATTCCATAGTTCTGATAATAAATTATCAGTTTCCTTTTGAGAGGTAGTTCGTAAGTCTACTGTAAAATATTGAGGATTATCTTTTTTAAAGTCACTTTCGTATTTCTCCAATTTTTTATGTTCAGCAATTTTCTTTCTAATACTAACAATGGTAGATAAAGCACATTCGCCAACTGCATTATAATATCCCATAAATGTCCACCAATGCACGTATGGTTCATTTCTTATTTCCTTCTTTACAACATTGTTAATAGCTGAACAAATTAATTGTGAATCTTTTTCCCAATCTATAAGTTTATAATCGTGACCATTTTGTACTGTCGGTTCTCCGCAATTAAAGAAATCGAACATCTTATCCACAGCTTCCTGTAAGTAAGGATAAGCTGATACATCTGATATATCGGAGAACTCTTCATAAAAAATTAAAACTGCTGTAACAATTCTGTAAGAATCTTCTAATTCTAAATCTTGGAGGGCGTTAAAACAGTCTAAAACCATTCTAAAATCGCCCTCTTTTCTTATATGTAATACATCAGATTCAATTTTTATTTCCGTGGGTAATTCGTACATTTATTTTTTAATGTATTTTTCGGTATGTGCTTTTATTCGCTTCTGAATTTTCTTTGTTTCTTCTGCGAGATTCTTTTCATATAATGGCAGTAAAGTATTAATTATATGTTCAAATCTGAACTCACCGTTAATCGGGTCAAATAATGAGCCGTGGTCAATACATACTTCGCATACATTGGAATCAAAAATAAAATCTATTGCATTACGCATAGCTTTGTCCACGGAATCAAATAAATCTACAATTTCATCTGCATTGTTGCTGTCCTTCAGAATTTCATTGACTTGTCCGATTTTATTGCCTTCTTCAACAAGAACAGGATACATTTTCTCAAATCTTGCCACTACTTTAATATCAGCAGTATCAAGTTCAAGGATTTTATCACCTATATGAAATTGCTGTTTATTTAAGACCGATAAATCAATTACATTGTTACTACTCATTCTTTTCCTCCTCACAAATTGCTATTAAGCAGGTGTAAACTCAAACGTATCGGCAAGAGAATCTACAGTGCCTTCCACAATATCATTACTGTAATGAACTTCCAGCGGCATGCTTACAAAACTGTCTCCGCCCATACTTGTCGGAATTATAGAACAGTTTTTATGTTTAACCGCATAGTATCCATTAGTTGAATCTCCCTTAAATGCAGTAATAATGTAAACGTCAAATACATTACTATATGCCTGAATATCATTTTTAAGTGCTGCCTCAGCCATATATTCTGCAAGCGGAGAACCACCCATCACATAGAACGGATCAAATGACTGTTGCGGTTCTGTCTTATTAACGTCTGTATAGGTGATACCAAGAATATCTGTAGTAGTCTCAATATCTGCATTAAAATCAATACTGGAATCTTCAGTTCTTGCTCCAAGAATCTGTCTTGTAGTGGTAGTAGCACCTGCAGGCCACTCAGCTACGGTAATGAGTGTTTTTCTCTCGGCTCTTTTGCCTGTTTCAAGATTAAGCGCCATTTGCAATTACCTCCATAATCTTTTACTATTATCTATATAATTAATTCGTATGGCAATACTATACTTTGCTAATGCGGGAGATAGAGATGTATCAACTCCATTTAGTCTGGGATTTTCAGTAAGAACTTCCATATTTTCAATTTCACAATCCTCTCCAAAATCCGGATAATTATGAATATTTTCTTGTTCGTTTATCCAGTCTATTATGCCTTGTACATCTAACATCTCCTCGACATTTTCATTTACATATCCTGCTTGTTTTACAATTGCCTGATATGCTATTGATTTATAATCAATGATGGTAAATGTATATTGTTTTAATACACTTCCATCAATATAAGGTTTTTGAACACTCTTGTCATTGGCAATAGTTACAAATTGTTTGGTATCATCTTTAGCCTGAATAAAGTTAAAGAATAATGGATTATCACGAATTTGCGGACAAGTTATAAGATATTCAATTATCGCCTGATTTTTATCCGTATAACTCATTGAATCTCCTTATTAGTATATCTTTCACCGCTTGTGTAAATTCGTCACCATTAACTTCCATCATAGCCTGGTCCCAATGATGCGTTGCTAACGGATGAACAGTTCTGTTATATCCAAAATCCCATTCAATAGATTCAGCATCAGTCGAAGGCTTTACATACTCCCCGTTTGCATTTAATACCCAAACAGGTTTTAATACAGCGTGCCCTTCCGATCCCATCTCTCTGCCTGTTGGATGTTTACTACCATTTCCGCTCGGACCTCTCCACCCCGGAGTATCATAAGATTCCCATCCCGGAAGGTTTGGTCCGTATACAATTCCTTCATATTGATAATGAGCGTATGGACCAGGATATGTAACACCTTCAGCAGTAATTTGTGCTCCCTCATACATACTGCCTGTATTAGCAGGAACATATGGCTCCATTAATTTGGCATAAATTTTATAGATTTCAACCATTGTTTCCTCATCTGTTAATACCTTACGTAAATCATCAGATAAGAAACCAATTGTATAATCTAAATTTATATCAAATGTAATTCCATCTGCCATTTTAATTTCCTATCGCCAAATAGTGTTCATTACATCTGCCTTTTCCGACATTAATAGCAACAGTTTCAATCAGCATACATCCCTGTAATTCTTTGTATTTAGCTACCAAATCAGATGACCTATGATTTCTGGCATATTCATCAATTTCATCTGAAACTTCGCCTCTAACAATAATATCACCTACACCGAGAGTAAAATACTCTCCCATAGTATCGTTGGGTAATTCTACCCATTCATATCGTTCTTTGAATAAATCATCTTTAGGAATTCTGCAAATAATATTACTTGTTTCCAATACAGATTCATCTATCCGCATAACTTCTCTATGATATTTCCAAAAACAATTAGGAACAACATGACGATACCATGTAATTATTTGTGTGGTAGCATCTTCGTATTTATTGTAAATCGTAAGTGTTTGTTCCCACCATACTGGATAATCATTCATTGGGATATATACCTCGATATAAAACTTTACGTCCTAACGCATCTGTTACGCCTTGCAGATACTTATTGATACAATTTTCTATCTCGTCTTTTGACCTATCCATTAATTCCCTTGCTGATAAAATGTTATAACTGGTTGACACACCATCATTCGATTGACTATCAATTTTAGATATTCCCGGAGATTGAGATTCAGATGAATCACTATTTACGGGATTCATAAAAGTTTTAATGGTATACAATAAATCAATTAAATTATATGCACACCTATGTACTTTTTCATCTAAATTTTCCTCATCAATTTTGTGCAATCTATTGAATGTGCGCCAATCAATTTCTGCCTCAGCCTCAAACTCTAATTGATTAAAGGTGGTTTCATCTAATGTTCCACCATATTCTTGATATTGCTCATAGGTTAAATACATTGATTCCACCACCTTTTCAATTATTTCTTTTTCAGCTTTGAAATTTCCTTTTTCAGTTTAGAAATCTCTGCATAAGCATCTTGTAATGTAGCATCTTTTTGATTAATTTCTTCCTGCATTTCAAAGATTCTCATTTGCAGTTCCGCAGCCTCGTGCGGAACTGCCTTCTCTATAATCTCGCCGGTCTCCCCATTAATCACATTGTAGCCCTTATTACGATAATGCTGGATAGTATCAATATCATCTGCAACTTGTAGAATTACATTTGACCTCTGTACCGTTGCCATTGATTATTCTCCTAATCAATCATTAGTTGTAGTTGTTGTGGTAGTTCCTGAACCAGCCGTAATGTTGAACTGAAGTGCATCAGCCTTCTTATTAAGGATAAACGCATCTTCAAACGATTCCTCGTAATAAACCCATTTACCCTCAGACAGTGCTGACGGAGCATCAAGTTTACTAAACGTATAAGATACCGGTGTGATAACTGCTGTCGGATGTACAAGGAACATATTAATCTGAGACGCACTTGCTGCCGGTGCCCAGCCAGTTGTGAAGTCATAGGCTGTTTTCATGAGTGTTGCAGGAACACCAATTACCTGTACCTCATCAAGCCTGTTTACACGCCTGTCAATAGCGTTCGGACCTGATGTTACATCAATGCTTCTTCCAAGAGTGTTATTAGCATCAATCTGTGCGTTCTTAAGGAGTTGCATTGCTTCATGTGTAATGTACAGAATTCTACCATTAGCAGGCACACGAGCATTATCCATATTAAGCATCATATCATCAAATACACCGAGGATACTCTGCTTAGTAAGTGCTGTGGTATCTGCTGTTTTGCCGGTATAAGCACCGTGAGCAGAATCGCCTGAAATAGAAGTTGTCCAGAGTGAATACAGCCTGGAAATCAGATAAGCATCCATCTCGGGGAACTTCTGTTCCTCATTGAATACCTGAGTGATATTAGCAATGGTATTAACCATGTTAGACTGGTCAATGTCCATCGGATGAACAAGTGTGGACCATTTTCTTTCATTCTCAAGAGTCTTGGTTTCCCACTTGTTATCATAGTTTCTCTGAGCCATTGCTACGGTATCTCTGTCAGCATCAACACGACCTGTGGTAGAAATGCTCGGAATCTCAATTGTCTTAGAGTTTACCCAACGGTATCTTCCGTTATTAGGAGTGGAATACAGAGCGCCAAAGTTAAGAGCATACGGAAATGCTTGTGCAAGGGCTCTGCCATATTCTGTTGCATAGTTTACGGCACCTACATTTGAATTAGCACCGCCGTTTGTTGCGGGATTTCCCATAATTTAATCCTCCTGTGTTAATTATCTTTCTTGGGGTGAACATAGTTAAAATGAAATGCTTTACTAAATCCACCTGTACTGTCCTCGGGAACAGGATTTGTATCCTGAGTTGAAGCTACAAACATAGGTTTTTGATGTGCTTGTCCGTTATTCTCTGATTCTACAACAAAAGCATCAGCATTTTCCTGTGAATACATAGATACAAAATCTTCTGCTCCTATAATCCTATCATTTTCAACCTGAAGATTTTTTGACAACATGGAATTGATAAAATCTCTTTTGGCAGCATTACTTGTAAATTTTTTGGAATTAGCGAATTCCTTTACAGCGAACTGATAAGCCTGTTCCTTCAATTGTTTCTGATATGCTTTAGTATCCTTATCATACTGCTTTTGAAGGTCTGCAAATTTACTATTTACCTCGTTCAGTTTTTCAGTATCGGTTCCTGCATTTTTAAGTTGTTCCTGTAAACTTGCTAAATCTGTATCCCGTGTTGCTATCGTATCAGTTAGTGTGGTAATCCTTGTATCCCGATTAGCTAATTCATCGGTATATTTTTGTTTCGATACATAATTACCTTCTGATAAATCTGTAAATTTTGCACCCTCTGATAACGTAACAAACTGGTCATACGTTAAAGTACCGCTTTCAGATTTTTTAAATAATTCCTCGATTGTCATTCTAATCTCCTCCACATTCTTTTATATCAGTTTAGCTTGTAAATCCGCAGGTACTGTCTGCGTTTGAATGTGCATACATTTATATGTCGATATGCTGGACTATATGTAAAGAGTAATGTTCTTGTCCTCCACTCAACCCCACTCCTAAAAATGAAATTGAGTGAAGGTTTTAAAATGAGGAAAAGAATGAAATCTCTTCACCATTAATTATAGTATAGTTTTTAAAAAATGTAAATATTTTCTTAACTATTTTGTAACAATATTAATCGCCTCATCATCTGTTGGCAATCCGCATGAATTACTAAATTCTTCATACAAGGAAATTCTATTTGCTATCTTTGCCTTATAATCGTTTTGTAACATTTTATCTCCAGTTATTTTAGCAAAATATAATCCTGTTTTTGCTTGACGTATTCTATATTCATATTGCCGTTGCCGTTGTGTACATTCGTACATTGTTAAATGTTTACCATTAGGCAATGTATATCCCGTATTATTTTCATCAATAAATGCTTGCAGTTGCCTTTTTGTATATGTAGGCTTTGAGTACCCTAATATAATAGAAATAGCAAAATGTCTACAATTCCAAACGCCGATTATTCTCTCAACACCCATAAAATGCTGTCCATCTACATCTTGAAAATCCATGCTACTTTGTAACTTATCCCAATTTTCATTCGTAAACATATGACCTTGAAATGGCTCATGGTCTGGCGCAGAGAATTGATGCGCTGATAGTTCTTTACCATCTGAATCGACTTGTTCACCTATTTCATCTTCAATATTCTGTTGCACTAATTTAATGCCATCTAAAATATTATTTCTGACAGCAGAATCCATTCTTTGTGTGTAAACATTCCCGTTATCATCATAATACACCGAAGTTAATCCGCTATTAATTAATTGCTTACTTGTTCTCCGCATTACTGTGTTATAATCAAGAGGATTATTTTGAACTGATTGTACACATTCATTAACCACGGATTGATATGTTTCCTCAACTGATGTTGGAGTTAAAGTTTGAGGATTTTTTAAATCTCTAATAATATAAGACGGATGAGAATATAAACCTTTAAAAACTGATTCAACTTCATCAGCCACTTTTGATAAAACTGTTTGGACACCTTTATTTTTCTTAAACGGGATAAATTCAATGTTTCTATAATCATACAACGGCTTAGAATCATTGTATGTTGCTTCTGCAACATACGTAAGGACAGCTATTAATTCTGCCAACTGAATTGCAATTAAATCATCAATATGACTCCTTAATTTTTTTGCCTCTGGTTGTGATGCTTGTTTTTTAAGTAGGGAAGTAGAATTTGAGGAATCTACTTCTCCTACTTGTTTTATTGCTTGGCCATATATTCGCAAAGCATCTAAATTCATTAATTCCTGTCTTTTAATGAGAGGTTTTATTAAGTTTTCAACTTGATTATCTGTCAGCATTATTACGTATCCTCTACATTAATATCCTCATTTATTTTGGCATTATTTGGATTTGCATTTCCTATAATATCTCGGCTTAAATTCGATTGAACTATCATGTTGTCTTTCATGGCATTGATGTTCTCTATATGAATTTTTGCAAGTGCTTCCCGTGCCTGAGATTCAGTTTCACCAAAATACCACATACGATTTTCAACCTTACTAATTAAACCGTTTTGCTGTAAGGTAATTCTTTTACTTAATTCTGTATCAATATCAACAATAATGGAATCGTCCCATTCAAATGATACGTTATATTCGCCATCAGCCGTTATATTGTACAGGTCACAATATACATCCATTATATAAATTACATCTCGTAACGCATATTCAATACTTTTCTGGATGTCCGCATTTGTTTGATATGACCTCTGTCTAAGTATTTTCAATTCTGTTGCGGTTTTTGCATCCTGCGTAGCATCTGACAGCGTACCTCTGGATAATCCTGTAACATCTTCAATTCGCATTAGAATGGTGTTTAAGCCTGCATTATAACTCACATCACGTAATACAGGAGCATAGGGAGCAAATAATTCATCTGCACCCACATCTACCTGTCTATACAAACGCTCCTGCATCATAGGCAATACAGTATGGTCATTTCCTTTAGCATCCTGCATAAATTTGAAAGCATCTCTATCAATATTAATAGCCATCTCTCCGCCTTCAAATTCCCACAGCAATCTTGAATACTGCATATCAGCATCCTTAATAAGATTTACAGCTTTAGAAAATCCACTCACACCTAAAGGACTTGTTGTATCAACTGTATTGGCTTCTGGCATTTTAAAATATGCAAAGAGTGGTTGCGTAACATTGTCAATTACAGTTTCTTCCTGTAAATCCTTCCACTCAGATATAGTTGAGAGCGGAACTTCTTTACCAAGTCCGTAATCATTATTAGATACCTCAGCATCTGAACTCAATGATTTATACGCCTTATTAATAACCTTTACACTATTATTTTCCCACTTATGATATTCTAATCGTCTATAAACATTATCTGCCTCTACTTTGGTCTGTAAAAAAGCTGCCTCCGTAATTCTTCCTGAAGCATCAAAAGCAAGCGGATAAAATTCATCAGCCTGCACAAATTCAAATTCTATCTCCATAGCACTTCCAGTATCTTCATTTATAGAAGGACTATTAACAACGTATGGCTTAATTACTAATCCGCCCTTAGCAATGCCATATTCAATCTCTTTTCTAATGACCCGTTTTAATTTTTCATACTGTTTATTTAGATATTCAGCCCTCGCTGAATTACCTACCGGTACATCTTGTTTTATGGCAGGTTCAATGTTCGTTAAATTATTGACCTGAATTTCTGATGTATCAGAAGCATCATTGTCCATTAAAGTATTATCTGTAATAGATGTTCTATAATTTAATTCTGGTGTTTCTTCTTCAACAAGCGGAACAGTAATTTCAGATGTTAATTCCAGTAATGCCATCCTTGCTTTCTCACTTGCTATCATTGCAGGAAGTCCTAAAGATGTAATACGAACCGGATTATTATAATCAGGTTCTCTTAGCCACGGCGCCTCATCTCTATACATTTTACTCCATAAATCTATTGCATCTTCCATCTTTTTGGAAATAAGCGGAGTAACATGTAAAACCTCTTCTATTGTTTTTACACCGAACATTTTTACTAAAATCTCCTTTAACTTATTCACAACTGTAGACCAGATTGACATAGTATATTTCCTCTTAATATTCTCTTAAATCAGATTCATTATAACCATAACTTCTTGCCTTAGTAATTGCCTGTTTTTTATTTCTTGCTGTAATCTGTTTCATGCCTAACTTTGGATCATAAAATGTGTAAGTTCTGGATTCATACTGTTCTCCAGCCACTTCTTTTCCCCTTGAACCCTGAGTTTTTGAACTCACCTTATTATTTGAATATTTACCGCCTCTTCGTCCTTTTTCTGCCATTATATCACCACCTTTGTACTTATCATTTTCTTATATACAATATTACCGCCTAAATCATTTGACAAATCTTTTCCGTATAACAATATAGCTTTCGGTTCAAGTTTGTCTAAAATTCTATTCCATATTTCTTTTATAACTCTGTATTTGCCCCATCGACCTTCACCCATTGTTGATGTAGCTATTATACTATGTTTTGGCATTCCATCACAACATATATCAAACAAATCTAAATTACCAAATGTAAATGTCGGAATTACTCTTATTCCATGTTCTTGCCAATATCTCGCACACCAATGATTTCTATACATATTGTACATCTGTAATACTTTTGGCATATCAGCATAAGGAGAAAAATCTGGAGATAATACAAACTTAAATTTTTTAAGTACCTCAATATATCTATCAGGATATTTCCAAACTCTTTCAAACTGATAATCATGTAAAAAGAAGTGACAGGCAATTCTCTCTGGATGTTTCTCTGTTAATGCAAAATTAAATCCTTGTAATGGCGTTTCTGCCAATTCTTTCTCTGAAATATCAACGGGTAATATTTCAGGCATATCAAATTCACCCACCCCGTCAAATTGAGCAAAGGATAAATTTAATATATTTTGTTCAAGTATTCGTGTTTGCTCTTTTCCGCCATCCCAAATCATATTATATTACTTCCATTTCCAAAATTCTTTATTTTGTGCGTAACTATAATTTAATCCTCTTTGCATTGCATCCAACGCTAATCTTCGTTTACGTAATTCTTCTTTACTCCTTAATTTAAATTTCTCATCCATATCTAAATGTTTATATTCTGAATTTATTTTGGCCTGCACACCTCTCAATGTCCGTATTGATACATAACCGTGTTCGCCAAAATCTATATGAAAGGATAAGTTTCTATCTTTATCATCCCAAGTATCAATATATCGTCTTGCATCATAATATGTGGAACTAAATGCTTTTTCTGCAACCTGTGTAATTTTCATTCTCGGAGTCGGCTGTAATTTAGGAATTAATTTAATTCCTCTACGTATATTGTTTGTATTTATTGATTTTCCATTAGTTTCACTGCCCCTACCGCCCATATTTAATTACCTTTAAGATATACATACCAAATTCCATCACGTTTCTTTTTTTGTAAGACCTTATAATTATTAGAATTTCTTGCTAAAACCTCGTTCATACTCCCCTCAGTTTCTTGTAAAAATCTCGCATTTTTAACATTTTGAGTAACTAATACAACAGGCGTTGTGTTTTCTCTTATAGATGTTGTATAATCTTGCGCTACAGCTAAATCCGTAGTAAACGATACATGACGTTGTTTATCTCCAGCTTTAACAATGCTACCTTCTTTAAATCTTTGCTCCACTTCTTTATCAGAAGCAAGTTCTATCCCTCGATACACAGTTCCTTGATAAATATGTCCCTTTACATATTCATCTAATCTTTTGGTCATGAACTTAAATCTCGATGTTCCTGGTTCTGGAGGGTCCATAGTCCAATCAAATATCACATCTGTAATATCCGCATAATACTCTGATAAAGTTGGTCCACCTGGATACACTCTTTCAAGTCCGATACGTTTATTTAAATTTCCACCCGATTCCCCGCTTCTTCCACCCATCTATTACTTCTCCACAGTATCAATTACTCTATTTGTATATTGAATATATCTCACGTTACCGGGATATTCTTTATTAATATTATGAGTATAAAATAATATTTTACTCGGCTGTAATCTTTGTAACATTTCAGTGTAGCCCACATTAAATGCTTCCGCTACTTCTTTATTTCTAACACAACCAACATCACTAACTGCTACAACTCCACCTACGGGTTCTCCGTCAAAACACCATTCAAAACTATCAGGTGTACTCCATGTTATTGTGGGTATTACAGTTATCCCATTTTCTTGCCAATATGCTGCCAGCCAGTGTTTTCGGTAATTATTATAAATCTGTACTGCAAGAGGAAAATCCGTATACATGGAGAAATCTGGACTTAAAATACAGTTAAATCTGGAAAGATATTTAATATACTTATCAGGAGTATTCCAAACACGTTCAAACTGATAATCATGTAAAAAGAAGTGTACTCCTATATCTTCCTGATTTTTTACATCATAAGATTTAACATGGTTAAATCCTAACCAATTTTTAGCGTCACAAGAATAAACGGGTTTAATTTCAGGAATATCATATTTCCCTACGCCATCAAACATTCGTTTTTCTAAATTACAAAATTGCGGCACTTAATTTTTTCTCCAACTCATTTACAAGATACTCGTCTTGCCACAGTAATGACCTAATCTTTCGTCCTCGTTTATTGCTATTAACTGTTCCGCCTATTAAATAGTCTATGTGGTCTACGATATTTGGATTTAAATTGATTGCTGTATTTCGGTAATTTTGAAATACATACTGCCTGAAACACCAATCATCGTTTACGCCGCCTTCCCAATATGTCCTATATACCGGATTTCCTATCATCTGACTTTCTATCCATTGTATACAGTCCTTAAATAACTTGTTTGGTATTCGTATACAAGGAAATGAAAACCACATTTGCTTCACGCCTACTAATCCCGCTTGTGTCTTACCATCGTACTCGCTCTTAAATCCACAAACAATTCCATCATCGAATTTATCTGTGACCTCTGCAAAATCATGGCTTATAATTACATCATCCTGCATATGCCACGTTCCGCCGGTATCGTCTTTTAGACATTCTGCCGACCGTATAAAGGCTTTTAAATTCCCTTCGTGCTTCTCGTCTGTGTAAACGGCTATATTCGCTCTATCAATACCTTGATCCATCATAGACGGAATTAGATACTGATTAACATACCACATCCTGCTTGGTACTGCGTGAATTAAATAGTTAGCCATCTACTCACCCCTTACGCATATTAGCTGTAATACTACCATCACGCATAAAATTGTAATAATACATAGGCATATCCCAATCAAGCACTTTGGGCTGCTTTTTAAACACCTCATTATGGAAATACACATCAGATTCAGCATATATATTCGGAAATCTTATATCGCCTATAAATTTACGACGCCAACACTTATTCCAAACTGCTATCCATCGACCACCGTTATTCCCCGTAGGCGTAGCGTATTTCCAATATCTAAATATAAAAGAAAAACATAAAATATCCAATCCCGGATTCTGATTGAGTTTTCTATCTATCTGGTCAAGTACATATTCATGCAACCACCAATCATCGTCGTCCATGAATAATAAATATTCGCCAGTCGCAACATCTATGCCTTTATTACGAGTTAATCCGTCATTATGATAATTAACAATTTCAATATTAGCGCCGTAACTTTTGGCGATATCCTCCGTGCTATCAGTACAACTATCGCATACAACAATTAATTCATAATCCGTAAATGTTTGGGATTTAATACTGTCTAATGCTTTTCTTATATGATTCTCCGCATTATACGCTGGTATAATTATACTAAATCTCAATTAATCTACCTCTTAATCGTTCAACCAACATATCTACGCCATCTTTAAACGCTGAAAATTCCTTTATGATTGTTTTACGATATTTTTCAAATTTACCAATGTGGTCTTTATAATTACTTAATATATATGTAACACATTCAGTAATAGCTGGAATTAGTTTATAATCCTTGTCAAATTTATACTTATTTGGAATATTTACGTCATTCAGTCTCGCACTACCATTCTTGCCTGTAATCACGCAACAACCGCATAACGCCGCTTCTCTTGGAATTCTATCTTTTCCAGGATGGTTACCAAAATCAATATAAAGCATACTCCTTGACATTACATCAATCATTTGTGAAACCGTCATATTTTTAAGTGCTATTTTTTCCGCTGATATTGAATTTAGTAAATCAACGGTAAATGTATTGGTCTTGGCTGGGTTATATAAAATAATAGGTTCCCTATCAACCATAGAATTTTTATATCCCTTTGCAGTTAAAAACTGTTCATTCAGACAATCGGTAAGATATAATACATTCTGAGGATTTATACCTGCAGCATTAGCTATTGTCAATAAAAATTCTTCTGCGTAATGTGATTGGGCAAGGTGTAATGTGGTTCGAGGAAATATAAACCATTTATCCTTTGAAACATGACGAAAATAATTATCCACACTCTCCCAATAAATGACCGTTATATGTTCTTTATACTGATTTGCTTTGTACGCCCAAATTTCTGGAAATATGAGTATAGAATCTTGAGACGGTTCAAACGTATAATCATTATTATATACGGCATATTCTTCTGGCTGTGGATTTGTAAATGTGGGACGATACCACATTTTTGCTACAATATCATCATATGTATTCAATTGGTTACAAAGTTGATGTAATAATTCAACTCCACCTGTTACAACATTATTTGGACATGCTATGCAAATATTCATTTTAATTACCTCGTCTATTTGCGTATCTCTCTAATGCATACCTTACAGCATCAATGCTGTGGTTATTTTCATCAGGATAATCAGAAATAAAATTGCCATCCTTATCTTTTGTATACTCATACTGAGTAAATTCCCTAAATGTATCTGGGCACCTTCTTTTATCAATATAAATATTTCTTAAACCTTGTAACCATTTAATTCCGTATCGAATACTGTCAGGTCCTTTTGAAGCAGGCTTTATAAATGCTCCAAATGTTTTAAAGTCAGCAACAGATTTAGGTTCAGCACTATCAGCAATTACAAGATGTTCCTTATCTGCTATCTTTAATTCCTCATATAATTCTCTGTATATGACCTTATTACGTTTTCTATAGGCACTGTATTCTTCAAAGATATATAAATCAAGTCTTGTCCTATCAAAATGACATTTTACAAATCGGAACGGATCAAGAGCAAATCCCCAGTCTATACCGCAATAGATATGGTCAAATGTTTGATACATCGGGACTTTATTAACAACATTACCATAAGCATCTGTAATGTCGATTAATTGTTGCATATCCAAATCACTTGCGTTATCAAATACATCACCACCCGTACCTACTGCAATTCCCATATACTCATGTTCGTAAGCACGTGGATTTATTTGTTTTAATTCTTCCGCCTCATTAATAAATTCACTACCTAACCATTCGGGAGGAACATCTAAATAAGTATTTCTGACAATTAAGGTATTGTGCTCTCTGTATACCTCACAATCTTCCGCATACTCATTAGCCCAATTATTTTTACTGATTGGCGGGTTAAATGTTCTAAAATCCCAAAATTTTTCACCGCCACGCATGGTAGACTGTGTAACAGTTCTTAATTCATTTTCACCTGCATACTGGTCTAATTCTTCAAACCACGTAATTCCTATATATCCAAATTCAGGCTTAACAGATTTTACTTTCATAGGATCATCTAAGCCCATGAAATAAATTTTTTGTCCGGTTGGTAAATATACGATAGGGGTACTGTATGTTTTTGGAATTTTAAATAATGAATCTAATCCTAATTGATAAATTGCCCAAACAATCTGAGAAAAAATACTATTTTGAATAGTGTTGGCAACTTTTCTAAAACATACTGCATGAACATTAGGATTATCTATAATAATAAGAGGTATTGCTTCACTGACAAATGATGATTTTGTCGAGCCGCGACCTCCCGGAAATACATAATGAACATGTTTATGTTCCAATATATCATCTAAGGTATCATAATACATTGGAATTATACAATCTTTTAAATTTATGGTTACCTCAGAACCTTCCATTATTTTCCTTCTATATCAGCTACTTTATTCCATAATGTTTTTACATCACGTTCAAGTATAACGACTCTTTTATCCATATCTGTTACTTGAGTTTGCATAGCTTTAATATCAGTTCGAGTTTCTTGTGTTGTAGTACATACTTGGTCTAATTTCATATTGACCTTAAGTAATGATTCCTTAATGCCGTCAAATTTTAGTGCATCTTCCGTTACAGTCTCTTCTGTATCCTTTTTCCTGTTAATAATAAATACAATTACATTTAAAATACAGGCAATTCCTGATATAATTACTGCTATTATTGATGTCGCCATTCGTAAGTCCTCTTATTATTAATTCTCAAAACAACAATGGCGGGAGTAGGATTTGAACCTACGACTACTGGTGTATGAAACCAGTCTGCTGACCTCTGCATCATCCCGCTTTATATTTTGCGATTTAAGCGTTTTTTATACGCTATATGATAAATTATACACGTTTAATATAAAAGTCTGTTAAAACGCAAATTAAACGCATTTCAGCGCATTTTAAAATAACTATTAGTCACGAATTAATCTAATACTTACAACATTAGAGTCCAACGCATCCTGACGCAACTTTTCTTTAATATCCAAATCAGCAGTTCTTTTCGCAATTTCTACAGCTGCCTTTGTTCTTTCAGACAAGGGAGCATCAAGTCCGAACTGGTCTTTTATTTCACCTCTTGCAACTGCGGTAAAGTATTGCATTACTTCTCTCGCATCCATTATTGTATTATCTCTTATTTCATCCATAACTTTCTTCAACTCCGCTTGTACATTTGCTTGCTGTAATACCGTAAGTCCAGTATTTCTATATCCAGCTTTACTTGTTCGTTTAACACCTATTTTCTCTATTGCTGTTGCAGGATCCCCGGTTTTTACATACTCCTCAAGAAATTTTCTCTCTAAAATATTAAGAGGTGTATTTTCATTAAACGGATACCTGTTTGTGCATAGAGGTCTACTTGCTTTCGGTATTAAAGGACGTTTCGGTTTTGATTTATATTTATGTTTCGCTACTGGTAAATTGCCCATATTTATTCAACTCACCTTTTGTCGGATCAATACTGCTTGGTTTCTGCGTTTGCTTATATTCCAGTTTCAGTTGTTCCCATACAGGATTATCTGTCGGAAGTTCAAACCCATTTAACTCATACCATAAATCTCTCATGAATAGCAAAAGCTGAATCTGGGAATATGTAACAAACAAATCAGTGGTAACATTTTTTTGTTTGGCTTCATTGTAAACTGATTGTTTAACGGAGTATACGTTTATGGCTGTATTTTTCTCATTATGAAACCACTGATTTGTGTTTATCAATAAATTGATATTGTATTTCTGTTTGATGGCAGTTTGTAATTTACGAGCCATCTTCATAAAGTTTCCAGCCATTAACGCCTTCTCCTGCGCCTTGTTGCTCTGCGTTTACGGGTTACTGTAATCTTCGCCATTATTAATCACCCCATTCAAATCCTTTCCAACATAATTTGCATTTCCAGTATCATTTTCGATAGTAACAACCTCTTCTTCTACAGGTAAACTTATATACCATAAAAATGCTCCAATGGTACAAAGTTCTACAGCGACCATGATAACGAAAGCGATAAACCAGCGTTTGCAATTCTGTTTTAATTCATGTAATAATTCGGTTGCTAAAGTAGTGGTTTCATTCATAATTTTATCCTCATTTATAACTGATTTTTAGTTAATTAAATTGTAATAGTTTTGTTAAAAGTTGTCAATAAACAATTCTGCGCCCATATATAGTAAAAATATGGACTAAAAAAATTCAGGTTCGGGAAAACGGTTATTCTGTCAGCACGTCCCCTTTAAAACAGTATCCCCCTGTCTCCCAAGCCTCCCCATGATATACAAAATTCCCCGTTATAAAAAATCGACCCTATGTATCAGCAAATTAGATACAAGTAGACACGGAAGGTCTCTGCTGTGGGAGCGTCAAAAAATAGTGGTATTGGTCGCTGTGAGTGCGCCTACACGTGACGGTTAAACAGTAGGGGTGTGCAGGTTGCACAAAACCGTTGATATTTTGCCCGTATGCCGATTGTATATATTGCACAAAACCTCATTTTATACTGGAATACAAATTGCACAACGGAAGAGTGGTTAAATTATGCAGGTTGCACAATAGCAAGGATCCATATAGGGGGTTTCAAACCGGACTTTACCTGGTAAAATGGCGCCTTTTTGGCGGGAATTTTTGTTTTTCCAGCCATTTTCTGTATATACGTATCCTGTACATGCAGTATTTTATACTGGGTTTATATGTTACTATGATACCTATATATACTTAATTTATACGTGTATATGAATTGGTTGCATTTCCGTTTTCCATTCGTCTTTTCACTCTCCCGGCGACAGCAAAAAAAAAGAGAAGAGCTTTTTGGCTCTTCTCTTTTTATATCAAACTGCTTTCTTTTCAGGTGCTTTCTTCTCAGGCTTCTCAGATGCTTTTTTCTCGGCTTTCTTGGCTGCTTTCTTCTCAGATGCTTTCTTGGCCTTCTCAACTTCTCTGGCTTTCTTCTCAGATGCTTTCTTCTCTGCTGTCGTTGCGACCAGCTTCTCCAGGTCATTGATAATGCTTTTTAACATCTCATCGTCAAGATCGGCTCCTGTGATGTTAATATCTCTGCCATCAGATGTTAATTTAACATCGAGTGTGACAGAATATTCACTGTGGATCGTATCTGTAAAATCGAGCTTATTCGTCTTGATACGATAGCCATTTCCTTTTGTGAGATATACAGCACACAGGCGTGTCTTTTCGATTTTTACGCCTACTCCACCTGGTTTAACGTCTGTTAATGTGACGTTGTTTAGGTCTTTCAACAGTGACTTAATGGTGTCAAGTGTTCTAACTGCTTTGGTCTCTGCTGCGGCTGTCGCTGTGGCGTTCTGGCTCTGGTTAACATTCTTTTTTGACATAATTTTTTCCTCCTAGGATTTTGAGTATTAATAGGGGAAAAAACTGGATATTCAACATTTGGAATGTTTTTTCAGTTTTTTCTATTCAGTTATCAAGGTGCTATTGGAATCTTTCGACTCTATTGATAGAGTAAAGCCGATTTATGAACGGCATATGTATAAATTGTAAACAAATTGTGAACAAATAACATATTTTATTTGGATCTTTTCAGATACTCAGCAGAGCCAAAAACGCCACCCTACACATCAAATCAAATTGCCCATACTGTTTTCTTTTCATTGGGATGAAAACATCTGTTTTCGGTGCTGAGGCTACAAATAATATCTGACAGCGTTCAGCGTGCTGTCTGACGCTCTGACAGCGTTCAGCGTGCTGTCTGACGCTCTGACAGCGTTCAGCGTGCTGTCTGACGCTCTGACAGCGTTCAGCGTGCTGTCTGACGCTCTGACAGCGTTCA
>JAZUMJ010000151.1:0-17719 GCA_045603605.1 Ructibacterium sp.
GGTTTCTTTGCCTGAATATTTGCTTTCGTGGTCACCGATACCTGTTGAAACACCTGCCGAAACCTTTGTTGCCGCAATTTTTACAATACCGTTTCTGAATTCTGCACTCTCACGGGAGGATACCGTAATTCCAACAAAAGGCAGAAAAATACGGTATGCACAAAGCACCTGACACAACTGCTTTTCGTGCACGTCAAGCGGATTGATTTTATCGTTATTGATAATAGGTCGGAGCCTTGGGCAGGAAAGCGACATTTCTGCGTGAGGATATTTCCTTTGCAAGAAATAAACATGAAGTGCACTTGCCAAAGCATCCTTCCTGAAATCCGAAAGGCCTAACAAAGCCGAAAATGCTACGCCACGCATACCGCCCATAAGTGCTCGCTCCTGGGCATCAAATCGATAAGGCCACACACGCTTATGACCGAGCAGATGAAGCTGTTCATACTTTTCCGTATCATAAGTTTCCTGAAATACAGTTACATAGTCAGCACCACATTCATGCAGAAACTTATATTCATTGGTGTTTACGGGATATATTTCAAGTCCCACCATACGGAAATACTTTCTTGCGAGCTTGCAAGCTTCGCCGATATATTTTATATCGCTTTGTGCACGGCTTTCGCCTGTTAGAATCAGAATTTCTTCCATACCGCTGTCAGCAATAACCTTCATTTCTTTTTCAATCTGCTCCATAGAGAGTTTCATGCGGTTAATATGGTTATAGCAGTTAAATCCGCAATACACACAGTAATTCTCACAGTAATTGGCTATGTAAAGAGGAGTAAATAGATACACTGTGTTACCGAAGTGTTTACTTGTTTCAAGTCTTGCTCTCTGTGCCATTTGTTCTAAAAACGGCTCTGCTGCAGGAGAAAGTAGTGCTTTAAAATCTTCTATGGTACAGGTTTCATGCTCCAATGCTGCTTTTACATCTTTGGCAGTGTATTTTGAGTAATCGAAAGAATTCATCTGTTCCATTACATTTTTGCAAACATCGGATTCTATTTTCTCCATCCCCGGCAAATATTCCATGTGGTTTTTTCGTGAGGAAGGATCTGTTTCTATCTGGTGCTTCTTTGCAAGTGCTTCTGGAGATAAATGCTCTGAATCCACAAAAAATTGATTTTCCATTTTAAATCCCCCTTAATCACGCAAAAATCCGGTAAGCGGATCGGATGCAGAGGCACCTCTTGTAAGCACTCTGCCAAGGCCTGAAAGATATGCTTTTCTTCCGGCTTCGATTGCCTGACGGAATGCGGATGCCATAAGCGGAAGATTACCTGCGGTAGCGAGTGCTGTGTTTGCCATAATTGCAGCAGCACCCATTTCCATTGCTTCGCAAGCTTGCGAAGGCTTACCGATACCAGCATCAACAATAATAGGTAAATCAATTTCGTCTATAAGTATCTGAATAAAGTCCTTTGTTGCAAGGCCTTTATTAGAGCCTATGGGAGATGCAAGTGGCATTATGGTAGCTGCTCCGGCATTAACCAAGTCACGGGCAACATTTAAGTCGGGGTACATATACGGCATAACAACGAATCCCTCATTTGCAAGAATTTCTGTTGCCTTAATTGTTTCGGTGTTATCCGGAAGCAGATATTTTGAATCACGCATAATTTCTATCTTTACAAAATTACCACACCCAAGCTCACGGGCAAGTCTTGCAATTCGTACTGCTTCTTCAGCATTTCTTGCTCCGCTTGTGTTTGGGAGAAGTGTTATACCTTTTGGAATAAAATCTAAAATGTTTTCTTGTTCTTTTGTGTTAGCTCGGCGCACAGCAAGGGTTATAATCTCCGCACCTGCATCCTTTACCGCAGCTTCAATTAGATTAAGAGAATATTTTCCCGAACCTAAAATAAAACGGGAATTAAATTCGTGACCACCGATAACAAGTTTGTCATTATTCATTGCAATTCCTTCTTTCTATACTTCGTATTCTTCAGCTATAATTCTTAAAACTGTATGTGCCTGATGTGCAGCACACAGCATCACTCTTGTAGAAACAAGTCCAATTCCATCTTTTATATCGCTCACTTCATCGCCACAAAGATAAAACCTCTTTGAAATTTTTCGTGTATGTATTGCATTGCTACTTTCAAGTCCTGCCATACCAGAGGCTGCTACAATATATTTATCCGGCATTTTCTCCAAAATAAGATTTGTCAGCATTGCCTTAGATTCCGGATTATCAAATGCCTCACAGATAATATCGGCATCCGCAAGCACATCCTTTGCATTGCTTTCATCAAGGCAAATTGTATGTATCTTGGTTTCAAGATAAGGATTTATTTCTTTTAGGTTATTCTGCAAAGCTTCTGTTTTGCACATACCAATTTGATTTGCTTTATACTGCTGACGATGAAGATTGGTTATATCTACTTTGTCAAAATCTATCAGTATGAGTTTTCCTATGCCTGCACGGGCAAGAGAGGTGGCTATGTTTGAACCAAGGCCTCCCAGACCGCATACGGCAACAGTTGTGGATGAGATTTTCCCCTGAAACTCAATTCCGTGTCTGTCATTTAGAGCTTTCATCCATTCTTCTTTAGTTGGAATCATATCAGCCACCTCCCACAAAGCTTACAACCTCAACACTGTCGTCATCCTTAAAAACCGTATCAGCATACTGTGCTTTGGGAACTATATCTCCATTAACTTCAACAGCAACACGCCCCAAGTCATAACCTGCAGAATTAAGATATTCTGCAACAGACTTGCCAACTAAATCTAAATTTTCTCCGTTAATTCTAACCACTCAAATCACCTCCAAAAATTGCAACAAAAAAGGAGCTACCGATTTGGTAACTCCTAAGATTACTTAAGTTTTCCTAAAACTTTTGTTCAGGCATCCCTACGTTGGCATTATCCAAATCAGGTTCTCGGTCGAAGGTTTTTCCTTCCTCTCAGCCTGTAACACAAGCTCCCGTTTCTTATTTCATTTTGTATATTATATCACATTATAATGAAGATTACAATACTTTTTGAAAAATTTAACTATTTCAATAAAAAATTGAGAGTTCTTACAATTTCTCGGTTCAGATTTTCTTTGTTTAAGGCATATCATATTTTGATATGCAGTTAATTATATGCTTTGTCGTAATTGGCTCAAAAATGTCTTCTACGGCTTTTAAGAATAATTCTCGACTAATTTCGCTTTAATATATTCTATCGGCTTACAGGAGTAATTCTGCCTTGTGCTATTGTAATTTCGCACAGTATGTGTTATAATTCTATTAACAAATCGTAATGCAAGTAATGATTTTGACCACATGTTATCCCACAGTTAGCTCTGTACTATATGGAAACAGTGGAGATAAGATGCCCAAAGAGTATATTGAATGTAGCGGAAAGGGCTAAAAAAGGTAAAAACCGCTATATATCAGGCTTTAGAGCGCGTTCGGGACGAAGGGGCCGCAGGTTCAAATCCTGTCACCTCGACCAAAATTTAAAATCCGTGTAGAGTGGTTGAAACAGCTGATTTACACGGATTTTTCCTTGTTTTAAATCGAAAATTTCCTTTCTAAAATTGAGACTATATTTATATGAATTTTAAAAAAATTCAAGGCAAAATCCAGTCAATAGTCAAAAACGGAACATAAACGCGTGCCATTTTTAGTGGCTTGCATCCCCGACGATACAAAAATACAGCACTGATTACATAGGAAAAAACGGTAAGCTGACTTAAAATCAACAAAAATATCTGCCACATAGAATAATATGCACCCCAAAAGTTAGACAATTTTGGTGGTGCATATCACTATCGTGTGTTTTTCTTTATACAAAAAACCCGATGCCTCAGCATCGGGTTTTACAAATTCAAAATTAATCAGAAGTATAAGGCAACAATGCAATCTGTCTTGCTCTCTTGATTGCAACTGTAAGCTGTCTCTGATGCTTTGCACAGCATCCGCTGATTCTTCTGGGAAGAATCTTAGCACGCTCTGTAACGTATCTTCTAAGCTTTGCAACATCCTTATAATCAATATGTTCTACCTTATCAACACAGAAAGCACATACCTTTTTCTTAGCACGTCTGTTTCTGGGTCTGTCATTTCTTCTTTCTTCAGCCATCTGAATTCGCCTCCTTCAATCAATAATTAAAACGGAAGGTCATCGTCAGTATCAAGCAAAGGTGTAAATGCATCATCTGCTGCAAAATCCGGAACGGTTGGAGCCGCCGGAGCAGACATTGACGGAGCAGGCTGTGAATAACCGCCATCCTGACTCTTCTTTGTTTCGCCAAAGCTAACTTCATTTACAACAACTTCTGTTGCATAATTTTTCTTGCCATCCTGACCTTCCCATGTTCTGGTCGCAATACGACCGATTACTATAATCATCTTGCCCTTTTCAAAATAATTGCTTACAAATTCAGCAGTTTTGTTCCAGGCAACACAATTAATGAAGTCTGTCTGTCTTCTTTCGCCGTAACCATTATCAACAGCCACGGAAAAACTACAAACAGGAGTTCCCGTTCCCGTATGTCTGAGCTCAGGGTCGCGGGTCAGTCTACCCATAATAATTGCTTTGTTAATCATAGACTAGTCCTCCTCACGTTTGATAACGATATCACGGATAATACCATCTGTAATACCGTAAACACGTTCAAGCTCTGCAGGGAAATCAGCCTTTGCTGTGAAGTTAACCAAAACATAGTATCCTTCTGTCAAATCATTGATTGCATATGCGAGTCTGCGTTTTCCCCATTCTTCAACGCTCTCGATTTCACCATACTTTTCAATCAATGACTTAAACTTTTCAACCAAAGCAGTAATTTCTTCTTCGGTCTTGGTAGCATCAATAACAAAGATGGTTTCATACTTGTTAACGATTTCTGCCATTATAAGTCACCTCCTTCTGGACTCTGACCCTCGAATTTCTCAAGGGTAAGGAATTTGTTGTTTAATTTACAACTATGTTATTATATTACAAATAAAATCCTTTGTCAAGCAATTTTTTTAATTCCTATAAATTTATTTTCTGTGGAATAATTTTTTATTAATATCTCATGGAAAAATTGATTTTTACACATAAGAAACGGGCAAGATTTGTGACCTTGCCCATTATAAACATTCAACAATTATTTATTCAATTTCGCTTGTATATAGGACACAATAGCCGCATCACTTCCGTTAAACTGAATAAAATTGCGTTCTTCATCAAATCTGATTGAAGCAAGAGGAGAGCGCAAATTAGCATCTAATCTTGTCTTCTCATAATCTTTGGGGAACAATGAAATATAGTATTCTTTTTCTTCTTCTGTAAATACACCTTCAATGGTTTCATTACTTACCCAACCAGCAGGATTAATTGGACTTTCGACACCATTTTTATCTGTATAAGTATTTTTTCTCTCTCCATATAATTCTTCCAACTTTGTTAGTAAAGTTTTTTCATATTTTTCTTCAAATTGGGCGATTACTGTAATTAATCCAGCAGTATCGCCAACACCATTCGTATCAAAAGCTAAACCAATATCACTTATTGGAATTCCTAAATATTCAGCATTTTTCAATTTAACGGTTTTTCGGTTTCCGTTTTCTTTAATAATATCAGCATTTTCGAATATATCACTTTTTTGCACTGTTTCCCAATCAATGCCCCATTCAAGAGAGCAGAACTTAAATTCCCCTTCTTCTGCTTGTTGGTTTGGCTTAGTAGTGTTACAACCCACTAACAACAATGCAAATATTACCGAAACTATCACAAACAACCTTTTCATATTAACACTCCTTTTCTCAAATATCCGCTCCATTTCTTCTTTTCATCCTAAATTATAGCATCCTCTCCCCCTATAGTCAACAATATATTTTCCTATAACTTTCTGCCTTATAAATCTAATAGGGTATTCTCTTAAGTAATCATACCAAAGGTATTTTTCTTCTTTTGCCATATTCTTTCTCAATACTTTTGCAAGTGGTACAATTTCCTTATTGTGTTTATAATCCATTACAATCCCTCCGAGTTGCTTCGCAACCCACCTCCCTTTACACAAGGGAGGCTTTTGATAGTGTTTTTTGTAAATTATCATTTTTAATACTATTAGTCAACACAATCAACCTTTTGCAAATAATTACATATCAAGTTGAAAATCTTTTTGAGTTTTCAACGGAAAGCCAGTTTAACAAAAAGTCAAGTTATATGTAAAAATTTTCTGTTTTGTTTCTCTTTTTACCATAAAATACCTGTTTATCATATTTTATAAATTTTCATTGGTTATTTTGTTAAAAATCACTGGCATTTTTTTTGAAAAAACTATTTATTTTTATGAATTTTTATGATAAAATATACTAAATTCAGGAGGTGGCACGGTGAAACAAAACAAAATTATAACAATTGCAAGACAATTTGGTTCAGGCGGTAAAAATGTTGCTAAGATGGTTGCTGAGCAGCTTGGTATTCCATTTTATGACAAAGATTTAATTGCATTGGCAGCAAAGGAAAGCGGTTTATCCGCGACACTTTTTGAGGGAATTGAAGAAAAACCCACAAACAGCCTTCTTTATTCTCTTGTTATGGGAATTCAATCGGGAAGAGGGGCTATGTATCAATACGGCGATGCTCTGAATACTGACGGAGTTTTTCGTATTCAATCTCAGGTAATACGGGATGTGGCAGATAAAGGCTCTTGCGTTATTGTTGGCAGATGTTCTGACTATATTCTTCGTGAACAGGAAAACCTTGTTAACGTATTTGTTCATGCTGATGAAGATTGGCGTATTAAACGGGTTATGGAATTATACGATTTATCTGAAAAAGAGGCAAGAAATACTGTAACCAAAACAGATTCAAGAAGAAGTTCTTTCTATAATTTTTATACCAATAAGGTTTGGGGAGATTTGAAAAACTATAATCTGACAATTGACAGTTCTCAGGTTGGAATTGAAAGAGCAGCGGATATTATTGTTTCATACGCAAAAATGGTTTTTGATGAATAATACTGAAAGGAGCGGAAATCCGCTCCTTTTTCATTATACCAATACCGGTTGGATTTGTTTTGATTTTAACGCCTTTTCAATTGTAGGTTGTATTAAATCAAAATGAGCAACCAGTGAATTTTCTTTTTCTATACAATCATCCTGACCAAAGGGTACCATATAAATATTTTTTCGTGCCAGTAAAATCCCTATATTTTTTGCATTTGCACCAAGGCCGTCATTGGTAGATACTGCTATAACAACCGGTCTGTTATTCCTTAAATGGGATTTTACAGAAAGGGTTATTGAACTGTCTGCAATCCCATTTGCCAATTTTGCGATTGTGTTTCCCGTACAGGGTGCAATCACCAATATATCTAATAATTTTTTAGGGCCTATAGGTTCTGCTTCCGGTATTGATGAAATAATTTTACGTCCGCATATCTTTTCTATTCTTCCTATATGTTCCTCTGCTTTTCCAAACCTTGTATCATTTCTTGCTGTTGCTTCCGACAGAATTGGAACTAAACGATAATTCATATCAGCAAGTTTCTGCATTTCATCTATTACCTTACTAAAAGTGCAAAATGAACCTGTTAAACCAAATCCAACGGTTATATTTTCATTCAACTCCGGACACCTCCATTTCCTCCAAAATATTACTTATGGTTGTCTTTACAATATCTCCCGCTGTATCAGGTGCCACTTTTCCCGGAAGTGACAAAGCGGATATTACATTTCTTCCAAGCCGTGCCGCTGTTTCAATATCAACTCCGCCCGGTCTTGATGCAAGGTCAATAATCAGGCAATCCGTTGATGTTTTAGATAAACGATTGAAATCAAGTACTATTTCCGGCACAGTATTAAAAATTATATTATATTTCCCAATCTTTTCATCTAAATTTGAAAAAAATGTTCCATCTATCCCATCAGCAGATAACCAAGCCAAATCTTTATACTTTCTCACTGCCACTGTACAGTTAGCTCCCAAACCTTTCAGGCTCTTTGCAAGTACCTTTCCTATTCGCCCATATCCTAATACAAGACAATTACTGGAATGAATTGTGTGAGTTGTCTGGTTCATTGCAACCGCAATAGCTCCTTCTGCTGTGGGAATGCTGTTTAGTACAGCAAACTCTTCTCTGTTAAGATAATCAATCAGACACATCCCTTTCATTTCTGCAAAAAGTTTTAATTCCATGTCCGCTTTTCCAACAAGTAATATCTGTTCTTTTCTCAATTTATCTTTTATTTCACTTATGTAAATATCAATCTTTGAAAATGGTGCGTATATCTTTTCTTTATCTATACTGTACGGAAGGGGTAACACAACAACATCAGCTTTAGAAAACTCTCCCTCCGGATTTTCTGTATGTTTTATATATCCGTTTTCGGTTTTCTCCATACCATATACACATACAGAATGACCATCCTTTGCAAAGCCCTCTGCGGCACGCAACTGTCGAAGGTCACCCCCTATAAATAAAAATGATAAAACTTTCTTCATTAAAAAAACACCTCAGCAATGGCTTTCATATACTACTTTATATTACAGTTTATGAAATACCATCACTTTTGGTGAAAGAGATTATTTAAGGGCTGTCACAGGCTGCCCTTAAATAACACTTGAAATTTTTTCAATTACATTATCATAGATTTTCTTTATATCAAAATCACTTTCCAGGTATATTTTATCTGCTAATATAGCCTGAAAAACTAACATTCCAAGACCGTTTATAGTCTTATAACCTAATTGTTCAGCCTTTTTTAACAATGTAGTTTTTTGTGGATTATATATTAAATCCGAAACGACTGCACCCTTTGGAAGTTCATTTATAAATGACAAATCTTCAAAATCCTTATTAACAGAATGCATACCCAAAGGTGTTGCATTTATCAGAATATGACAGTTTGTCATTTTCTCTTTTAACTGAACAACTTCAAGACCTCCGAAATCACACTTTTTTCCCGTTTTTATCTCAACCATTTTAGAGATTTCTTCTGCCTTTGAAAGGGTTCTGTTCATTATAGAAATTTCATTTGCTCCTTCAAGAGCCGTCTTAAGTGCCAATGTTTGCACAACACCGCCTGCACCCATAATTACTACATTCTTTTTGTCAATTTCTATTCCTAAAGTTTTTATAGATTGAACATAACCATCAGCATCTGTATTATACCCATAAAGTTTTCCATTCTTGACTTTGACAGTGTTTACTGCACCATAACACTCTGCCTCTTCATCAATTTCCCAAAGATAAGGTAAAATATCCACCTTATGAGGCATAGTAAGATTAAAGCCGTCAAACTTTTTTTCTTTGGCATACTCAAGAAAACTCTCAAGTTCGCCTTTCTTTACTTGCACTTTCTCGTACTCGTAATCAATTCCAAGATTTTTTAAGATTGTGCTATGAACCAAAGGTGATAAACTATGGTCAATAGGGTCGCCTATTACTGCCAATCTAATCATTGGTCTTTACCTCTTCCAGAAGATAATCTATAGCCAAAGTATATCCTCTAAAACCAAGTCCGCAAATCTGACCTATGCAGGCAGGTGCAGTAACAGAGCGGTGACGGAATTCATCACGCTTGTGGATATTACTTATATGAACCTCAACTGTGGGTAGTTTAACTGCCTCTAAGGCATCGTAAATAGCATAGCTGTAATGTGTATATGCTCCCGGATTTATCACTATTGCATCACAAGTTCCCAGTGCATGATGGATAAAATCAATGATTTCTCCCTCGCCGTTGCTTTGGAGAACAACCACCTCCGCACCTTTTTCTTCAGCATACTTTTCTATATACTCTTCCAAATCGGAATAACCTTTATTTCCGTATATTTCAGGTTCTCTAACCCCAAGCATATTAATATTAGGTCCGTTAATCACCATTATTTTCATAGTAGTTCACCTCATTTAAAATCCTTTTTATAACATCCTCAAAATCTGTGTCATTTATAACTCTTATATCAGCCCAATCAAGATATAACTGATATCTTTGAGAATATAATTTATTAAGTCGTTCCTTTCCATCTGCAAGCAAAGGTCTTTTTTCCGTGTCAATATCTCCGAAAATTTTCTCAAGAGGTCTGTCAATAAACAACACACAACCTTTTTTGGCAAATTCACGATTTTTCTCAACTGTGACAATTCCGCCACCTGTTGCAATAACACGTCCGCCTTTCAGGCTTTTTTCAAAAACACCGGTTTCTGTTTTCCTAAAACCGACTTCGCCGTATTTTTCAAATATCTGTGGTATTGTCATACCCGAGTCTTTTTCGATTTCGGTATCTAAATCTACAAATTCACGATTTAATCTCTTTGCAAGCTGTTTACCCATTGCACTTTTTCCGCATCCGGGCATACCAATTAAAATCAAATCTTTATCCACCTGTTACGCCTCTGCTTTCCACGCTTTATAGTTACCAAGAAGTTTAAAGTCCAGTGTTCCTTCAATAATCGAATCTGTTACTTCCTGAACCTTTTCATCAAGAAGATTTCCCGTGTAATCAACAAAGAATGTATATTCAAAGCATCTGCCGGGAATTGGTCTTGATTCAAGCTTTAACAAATTCAGGTTTCCGTGAGCAAAGGTGCTGAGCAATCTATGCAACTGACCGCTTTGGTGTTTTAGTTTAAAGGCAATGCTTATCTTATCACAATCTTCGTTAATTTCAGGACATTTTGAAATTACCACAAACCTTGTTGTATTAACATCACTGCTATTTATATTCTCTGCCAAAATTTCAAGACCATATAAATCTGCGTTTCTTCTTCCTGCAATTGCCGCTTGAGAACAATCTCCCCTGTCTGCAACCGCTTTTGCACTCAATGCTGTACTTTGATAAGGAATACATTCAGCATCAGGTAAATTCTTCAGAAATTCTCTTGACTGTAATATCCCTTGTTCATGAGAAAAAACTGTTTTTATATCCGAAAGACTTGCCCCCTTAATTCCCATAAGACAGTGGCGTATCGGAATATCTGTTTCCCCAACTATGTAATAGCTGTATCTTTCCAACAAATCCATAACATCAGCTATTGTTCCGGTGGATGAATTTTCGATCGGAAGAACTGCATAATCAGCTTTATCTTCTTTAAGGGCAACAAAAGCGTCTTCAAATCCGGTAACATAAAATCTATCTGAATTTTCACCAAAGAAATCTATTGCCGCCTCTTCGCTATACGCTCCCTCACTTCCAAAATAACAAACCTTTGGTGTATCTATTCTATTTCTTGATATCCCCAATGTATCTTCAACACGCACTCTGTCCTCTTCTCCCGTAAGTTCACGGGTTTGTCGAACTCTGCTGATTGCCATTATTGAATTGAAAAATTCATATACCTCAGCTTCCATCCCCGGTTCATCAAGAAGTTTCATCTTATCGGCAAGAACCTGCTTTTCTCTTTCCGAGTCGAGAACTGCCATTCCAACCGCTCTCTTATAATCTGCAACCTGACTGCAAACCTTCATCCTTTCCAGAAACAACGGCAAAAGCTGTCTGTCAATTTGGTCTATTCTCTGTCTTAATTGTTCAAGCTCACTCATTAATATTCCTCCTAAAGCATATCAACAATTGCAATTGCAGTTGCCGCTTCCACTACCGGCACGGCACGGTGGACAATACACGGATCATGTCTGCCGTGAATTTCAATTTCAGCATTTTCCATAGTGTTAAGATTTACCGTCATTTGTTTTTGGGCAATAGACGGTGTGGGTTTAATTGCAACATTAAACAATATGGGCATACCGTTTGTTATTCCGCCGTTGATACCGGCGTTGTTATTGGTACGGGTTTTTATTGTACCATCACTTATATAAAACTCGTCATTTGCCTCTGAACCACACAATTTAGCAAATTCAAAGCCCTTGCCAAACTCAATTCCTTTAACTGCAGGAACCGAAAACATCATTGAAGAAATTCTGCTTTCAACAGAACCAAAAAACGGCGAGCCTATTCCAACAGGAAGTCCTGTAACTGCACATTCAATTATTCCGCCTACAGAATCGCAGTTGTTTCTTGCCTCTGTAATTATCTCTTTCATTTTCTCTCCTGATGTATCATCAATAACAGGGAAATCTTTATTACTTATCTCGCTAATACATTTTCTATCAATTTCAACAAGGTTGAATTTTTCATCAAAAGCATCACCAATACTTAAAATATGTGCACCCACACAAATACCTTTTTGTGCCAAAACCTGCTTTGCAACCGCTCCGGCAAAAACTAAAGGTGCAGTAATCCTTCCCGAAAAATGCCCTCCGCCCCTATAATCGTGGCTTTCTCCGTATTTTGCAAAGCCGGTATAGTCAGCATGCCCGGGTCGGATAAGTTCCGGTGTATAATCTCTTGACCGTGTATTTGTGTTAAATATCACTCCGGCTAAAGGTGTTCCGGTGGTCTTGCCATTGAAAAAACCTGACAAAATTTTCACTTCATCAGCTTCGCTCCTTGGAGTTGAAAGCTTATCCCTGCCCGGAGCACGGCGTTGCATCTGACGTGAAATTTCTTCTAAATCGAGTTCTGTCCCTGTTGGAATTCCGTCAATCACAACACCTATCCCTTCACCGTGGGACTCACCGAAGATGCTGATTTTGAATTTTTCTCCCCATATGTTCATCTCTATTCTCCTTCTGCCGTTGGCTTTGGACCATTTTGAAGTCCTTTGTATACCTCAAAGAAATCAGGATATGATTTGCATACTGCAGTTTTAGCTCCTGTTATTGAAACATCACCTTCACATCTGCAAGCAGCAATCGCCATTGCCATTGCAATTCTGTGGTCGTTCCAAGCTGAAACAGTTTTGCCAAGCAATGCATTTGTTCCTTTTATCTTCAAATAATCCACGCCCTCTGTTATATCAAGCCCCACATAAGAAAGTTCACTCTTTATTGCTGCAAGTCGGTCACTTTCCTTTATGCGAAGTCTGCCGGCATTTATAATTCTGCTTTCCCCACGGCAAAAACCACAGAGAACCGCCAAAATCGGAACCAAATCCGGAATTTCACTTGCATCTATCACAAGTCCCTTCATCACATCGGTTCTCACAGCCTGAACACTTCCGTCAGGATGGGTTATTATTTTTGCTCCTGTTTCTTTTATAATCTCAATTATTTTCTTATCGCCCTGAAGACTATCTGCTCTCAAGCCTTTACATTTTATATCACAGCCCAAGGCCCCTGCAACAAGGAAAAATGCCGCCTGAGAATAATCTCCTTCTATGCGATAATTCTGCGGTTTATATTTTTGACCGCCTTTTATTTCAAATGATTTATAATTATTGTTTTTTATTTCTATTCCAAAATCCTTAAGTACTGATAAGGTAAGGTCAATATATCCCTTTGACTCCGTATTGGTTGTGATTGTTATTTTACTGTCACCTTCAACCAAGGGCAGGGCAAAAAGCAATCCCGTTATAAATTGGGAACTGACATCTCCAGGAAGAGAGAACTCCCCCGATTTTAACTGACCTTTAAGTATAATGCTATCTTCGGTTTGTTTATAGCTTATTCCCTTTTCGTCAAACAAATCAAAATATGGTTTTTGTGGTCTTTGCATTAATCGTCCCTGACCCATAAGCCTGATAGTCTTTCCCGTAAGCAATGCAACCGGCATAAGAAATCTTAGCGTTGAACCGCTTTCACAACAGTCCAACACAATTTCATCAGGCAACTTTGTCTTTCTTTTATTTGAAAAGGTAACTGTCATTTTGGATGTATTTTTCCTAAACCCGTTTCCAAGTGCACGCATACAGTTAAGAGTTGCCTCTATATCCTTTGACATTGCAACATTTTCTATTACACAACTCTCACCTGATAAAGCCGCAGAAATAATTGCACGATGTGCAACACTCTTTGAGGGCGGCACCGTCACCTCTCCCTTAAGCATTCCGGGTTCAATGGTTATCATGTCCATACTTTCCTCCGTTCAAAGACAGAAACAGCCTACAATTCAAATTCCGCCTTATTTATTTTCCTAATACAAACCTTACCGATGTTGTCCAAAAGAATAAGGTTAATTTTTTTACCCTCGCCTTTTTTATCAACAGCCATAGCCTCTTTTAAACAATCGGCATCCATATCAACGGTTGTGGGAAGATTATAATTTCCAAGAATTTTTTCCATACGCTCTACTGTTCCATCAGGAGAAATACCTTCTTTTTCTCCCCATCTGCAAGCCATAACCATACCCATTCCCACTGCCTCGCCGTGGGTGTATGTTTCAAAATTGAACTGCTTTTCGATAGCGTGTCCGAAGGTGTGTCCAAAGTTCAAAATCATTCTTCCTCCGGTGTCAAACTCATCCTCTTCCACAACATCACGTTTGATATTACAACAAGTATACACGATATCCCCAATTTTTGCAAATAATTCTTCAGTATTTTTTATATTTTCAAGAAGTTTAAATAATTCCTCATCACGGATTGCACCGTATTTGATAACTTCTGCCATGCCATCAGAGAGAACACGGGGTGTTAATGTTCTTAGGCATTCAGGGTCAATTATAACCATTTTGGGCTGATAAAAGGCACCGACTAAATTTTTCCCCTGAGGCAAATCAATGGCAACCTTTCCTCCAACGCTTGAATCCACCTGTGCAAGAAGTGTTGTGGGAATTTGAACAAAGGGAATACCCCTTAGCAGACTTGCCGCAGCATAGCCCGTTAAATCGCCTACCACTCCGCCGCCAAGTGCCACAATCAAATCGGAACGGGTCATTTTAAAATCCAGCATCTCATCATAGAGATAAAACAACTGTTCTCTGCATTTGCTCTGTTCACCTGCAGGGATTTCAATTATTTTAACATTAAAGCCCTGATTTAACAGACTTTCTTTCACTCGTTCCCCATAGAGTGGATTTACGTTTGAATCAGTAACAACAGCTATCTTCTCGCCGCCATATACCTCTTTTATCATTTCTCCGGATTTATCAATCAATCCATTTTGAATATAAATGTTATATTCCTTTCCGGGAATATTCACTTTTAAATTTTTCATAGTATTCCTCCTAACTTATATGAGGACTTTTATATTCAGGCTCCATAGACTGCATACACTGTTTGTTTTCCCTGACTTTTTCTAAAAGTTCATACAAAGTCTTTTCATCCTTGTCTTCAATTGCTTTCCTCAACCTGTTAAGACTTTCTATATACCTGTCAATCTCTGTTACCGTATTTTCTGAATTCGAAATAAACAGTTCTGTCCACAGCTGAGGATTAATAAGAGCAATTCTTGTGCAATCTCTGAATGCTCCTGCTGTGTAGGCACGGTTCATATTCTCATTAAAGTCAAGGCATAACCCTGCTGCTGCAATATGCATCAAATCACTGGTATAGGCAATAACAGAATCGTGTTCCTTTGGACTTGCTGTGGTTATTCTTGCGGCACCGATATATTTCGCCATCTCCCATATCAAAGAAATACTTTCTTCCTTTGAATTTTCGGTAGGTATGATGATAAATCCCGTCATCCAAAAAAGCTCATCCGTGGCATTTTCAAAACCCTCGACCTCTTTGCCTGCCATAGGGTGTCCGCCAACATAGTCCACATAATCAGGTTTTAATGCACATATTTTTTCGGCTATTTCTGTCTTTACTCCGCAAACATCTGTGATTACCGCTCCGGACTTAAATCTATCTCGGTTTTCTTCAACAATTTTGGGAATAGACTCCGGATATGTACAGATAATTACCAAATCTGCTCCGTCAATTGCATCACCCGGATTATCATATACCTCTGTAACAGCCTTTTCTTTGAGAACCAAGGCACGGGTTGTTGGGTTATTATCACATCCAACAACCTTTCCGCCTTTGAAACCACGCAACGCCCAAGCAATTGAACCACCAATAAGTCCCAATCCTATTACTGCCGTTTTAAAGTCGCTTTCCATAATTAAACCTCAATTCCAATACTGTTTCCCATTCCCTTAAGCTTGTTCATCAAATTATCAAACTGCGGAATATTAAGCGATTGCGCACCATCACACAAAGCTTTCTCCGGGCAGTTATGTACTTCAATTATAAGTCCGTCTGCCCCCACTGCCATTGCAGCCATTGAAAGAGGTTCAACCATCCAACTCATTCCTGCTGAATGTGACGGGTCAACAATAACTGGAAGATGACTCAATCTCTTAATAGCCGGAATTGCACTTAAATCAAGAGTGTTTCTTGTGTATGTTTCAAATGTTCTGATTCCTCTTTCACAGAGAATAACATTTTGGTTGCCGCCTGCAAGGATATACTCAGCTGACATAAGCCATTCTTCAATAGTTGAAGATAGTCCTCTCTTTAAAAGAATTGGTTTACTGCTCTTGCCAAGTTCCTTGAGCAAATCAAAGTTCTGCATATTTCTTGCACCAACCTGAATAATATCCACATTTTCTTCAAAGGTTTCAACCATATAAGGTGACATAATCTCAGTTACAATAGGTAAACCTGTTTCCTGACGTGCCTCTTTTAACAAATCAATTCCTTCAAGTTCAAGGCCCTGGAATGAATAAGGTGATGTTCTTGGCTTAAAAGCTCCGCCACGGAGAATTTTTGCTCCGCTCTTTTTAACACCTTCTGCAACCTCAACAATCTGTGCTTCTGATTCAACAGAACAAGGTCCTGCAATTATAGTAAACTTTTTATCCTCGCCAATTTTAACTCCGTCCACATCAATAATAGTGCTGTCCGGATGGAATTTTCTGCTTGCCTTCTTGAAAGGCTCTGCAATCCTCATAACTCTGTCAACATGAATGTTGAGCATTAATGTGTCAGGGTCAATTCTGCTTGTATCTCCAAGCAAGCCGAGTACTGTGCAATCAACACCTGTGTTTATCATTACGTCAAGTCCCATATCCTTAACGTAATCTATCATCTTGCTTATGTCCTCCTGAGATGTTCTTGGTTTCATAATAACTACCATTTTTTTATCCTCCTAAAAATATAAAATGAAAAAGGACAGGTTCCTTTGAACCTGCCCCTATAATTTTACTTATTCTATAAAATTCTACTCAATAATTATTGAGTAACAGGCTCAAAGGATTTATTGAAATTTCTGCAACCAAAATAGCCGTAGCCGCTAAAGCTAAAGCTAAAGTAAAAGAAGAAATATTCAATTGCGGTAATAAGCTTTTTAATGCTTTCCATAATCCTTTTACCTTCCTGTAATTTTCAAAACTTGGTATATATTATACCACTTATTTCAAAAAATGCAACCCCCTTTTTGAAATTTTTTTATTTTTTAAAACAAACCTTTAGCTTTTGCTTCGTATATGATTTTTGCCATATCACATCTGGCAAAGAAATCCATTGTCTTTGAATCCTCCTGAGAGATGATACCTTTTTCTATTAAAAGATTTAGGGCTGTTTCCCAGTTGAAATCATATGTTCCCGATGCACGAAGAACCATTGTGGAAAACTGTGCAGATGTTACGTTTTCCTCGGGAGCAAAAAGATTATCGCCTATTCCGTTCATTATCCCAAGCTTATATGAATTTTCAACTGCACCATACCCCCAATAATCAGGTGTAACATCGCTAAATGTTTGTATTTCGGCACTGCTTGTTTCGGTGCTTTGCCCTATGGCGCGGAGCAAAATTGTTGCCGCCTCTGCACGGGTGAGAGGCTTTAACAGTTCAAGACCCTTTTCTGTACCTTGCAGTAATCCCTCTGATTGTAAGGCTTCTGCCTCGGTATCAAAAGTATTTTTGACGGGAGTAACGTAGGATGTACTTGTGTTATAATTATGTTCCTCATATTCTTGTGTTGCCTCAGCCATTGTCATAAATTTATAATAATTATCACTGT
>JAZUMJ010000152.1:0-15343 GCA_045603605.1 Ructibacterium sp.
TGAAACAGGCGTGGATTATTATTTAGATATACCTGATTTGCATTTTGCTTTAGGTGCTATAAATAACCTTACTCAGATTGGTGTGTTGGCAGGTGACCCAACAGGTCATTTCCGTCCCGACGACCCTGTTACAGCGGCAGAGGCATACAAAATGATGTTATGCATCATTGGCTATGGTGAATACCTTGATTATAAAGGTGGCTGGCCTGTTGGCTGTATGAATCTTGCAAATCAGACAGATATATCAATTGGTGTATCGGCTGACAAGGAGCTTACCAGAGGTGAAGTTGCACTTTTGGCTGTTAATGCTTTGGAAGCACCCTGCCTTGAGGCTGTTTCATACGGAAGTGACGGGATTGAATACAAGGTAAATGAAGATGCTAATCTTTTGGCTCAATACAGAGATGTATATAAGGTAGAAGGTCAGGTAACTGCTGTTCCCGGTACAACACTTGTAGAAGAAACAGAATATACTGAAAATGAGATTTATATTGACGGAGTATTATATAAATACGAAGGGGACGATATAAAGGATTTAATTGGTAGTATGGTTGAAGTATACTACTATCAAAAGGACGGCAAGGGAAACAGAGAGATTGTATTTATTGCCGAAATGACCGAAGATACCAGTGAGATTGTTATTAGCTCCGAAAATATCGGTTCATTTAACGAAGGCGACTATGTTCTCAAATATTTTGACGAAAACGGCAAAACAAGAAACGCAGCCCTTGCAAAGAATGTTTCGGTAATCAGAAATAATGTTGCAATCACAAATCTCACAAAAGAAACCTTTGAGATTAAAAACGGTTCTGTTAAGTTAAAGTCTACCACAGGCAGAAGCACTTATAATGTGGTTGTTATTCAGGATTATAAGAATTTTGTAGTTGGTATGCCAAATGTAACGGATGAGGTTGCGTATAACTATTTTAACCCTACAGAGTCAATTGATTTGAATCATGATACAGTAAAGCTTCTTAATTCTTCCGGAGTTGAGATTACCGTTGGCGATTTGAAAGCTAAGAATGTACTTAGCGTAATGAGCGGAAGTGAAAATTATTCTGAAATCTATGTTTCAAATACATTGTTGTCAGGTAAGGTAGACAGAATTATTTCTGACGGCGATACAATCTATACCATAGGCGGTAACACCTATGAGGTGGACAGAGATTTGATGGAAAGCACTCAGGTTAAGGTTAATGTGGGTGATAATATCAAATATACACTGGACATATTCGGAAAGATTGCTTACTATGAGGTTGCTCGGGAATTGGAATTTGGTTACTTGACAAATACCAGCATATCTATGTTTAATGATCTTACAATAAGAATGTTCTGCAGCGACGGTTCTTTTGGCGAATTTGATTGCGCAGAAGTGGTAAAGGTTAACGAATCTCAAGTGAAGGATATGTCGGTTGTTCAGAAGTATCTCCAGGAAGGCGGAAAAGACGTTCCCCAGTTAGTCCGTTATAAGCTTAACGAAAAAGGCGAGCTTGTTTTACTGGAAACAGTTTCAGCTATTGAAAAAGAGGAAGGCTTACAGCCCCATAAAACAAGAAAAATGCGTGGCTGGAAAATTGCAGGTTATTTTGCAGAGGATATATTTATAAATAAGGATACTCTTATTTTCCAGGTTCCGGCAAACCCTAAAGGCGCAAAAGAAGATGATTATTCAATGCTTGCAATGAGTAGCCTGTCCGAGGCTGTAACCTATGATGTTGCCTCTTATAAGACAAAGGAGAAGGTTGGATTTGAAGAGGTTGTTGTAATCTGGAATGATGATGCCGCAAGTAATGCAATCGGCGATACTTATGTAATGGTTGAGAGTATAGGCACTATGATGAATGACGAGGGTATGGCTGTAGAGTATATGTCGGCATATAACGGAACAACATTAACTCAGTATATTGCAAAGGAGGGCTTTAGTATTGCTTCAAAGGGTGTAGCCCCCGGTGATATTGTAAGACCTGCATTAAATACAAAGAATGAGTTAATAAACTTTGAGCATACATACGATTGGGATAGTGGTGAAAGACCTTCGTTTATAACTCAAACCGCAGATTTCCACGCTATGAACAGAGTTATGTTCGGTTATGCAACAGATCTTGTAGATAACGTGTTTAAGCTTTCCTATTATCAGGATGGAGCGGATACATACAGGTACAATATAGAAAAGACAGTAGTCGTTGTATTTGACCAGAATGAACGTGAAGGACAGCAGATTTATCCGGGTACTATAAATGATATTGTAATGTATTCAAATTCACCGACTACAGCATCTCGCTTTGTACTGCAATCAAGATATGAGCAGGCAAAGATAATCTATGTCTATAAATAATAAGACAGTATTATAAAGATAAGTTATTCGGATTCCGGAAAACATCCGGAATCCGAATGATTGACTAAGCAGTATATTGCAAGAAAGAAAGGAGACAATATAATTGCCGTATTTTTTGGGGAATTATATTATGTTAAGAATATGCGAAAATTTCAATTAAAAAAATTCTTAAAAACAAAAAGGCTGTTTGTAGGTTTATTAGTATCATATTTTGCCATTTTTGTTTTTACGTCTACCTTTCTTCTTTGGATGTACGTTGAGAGTGATAGTAAAGTAAAAGAAAATTTAACAGAATATAATCTTGCGTGTGTTGAACATACAAGTGAAATTATTGATAATTTTTGTTCGGAATTGGAAACAATAGCTCACCAAATGCGGTATTCGCCTTTGGTTGATTCTGTAATGTACGAAAGAGAAAGTTACGGCGGTTATGCTGATTATGAAAGTTTTCTGAGCCATATGGCAAGAATAAAGTATAAATATAATTTTATAGAAGATGCTTATTTATACATTCCTGAGAAGGATATTGTATATGCAGAAAGTGCAATTATTGATTCTGAATCCTATTTTAATGAAATACGCAAATACAAAAATTATAAATATAATGAGTGGAAAGATGTTTATCTGACAGGAGTGTATTTTCACAAGTACTTTCCTGTTGAACCCATTGATGAGTATGGGGTAACAGAAATTAATGTTGTTACATACTCCAATTCATACCTTAAAAAAGGCACCAATCAAGTGGCAGCATATTTTAATGTGTTGATTGATGTAGACAAAATGCTCAATTCAATAGATGAAATAAAGATTTTGAATAATGTCCAGTCCTTTGCGGTATATGATATGGACAATAATGTGGTATTCAAAATAGGCGGTGAGGTTCCGGATAAAAGTATAGTGGATGAGCATTTGAAAAAAGGCCTGAGACTTTCTGAGCTGGGAAAGAAAAACGTATTTTATGCGCCATCAAAAGTCAAGATATGGACTTATTCTATCGTAACAGACAGTGATTCTTTCTTGGATGAAATGTCGGGCTTTACAATGAAACTTCGGGTAATAATATTATTTAATATTATTGTTGGTATCTTAATGGTGATTTTATCGGTTTTCTATACCTATCGTCCGCTTAAAAAAGTTATTGCGGATATTACAGGAAATAAGACGGATAATATCTTAAATGAAAATTATGAAATCGGAGAGGTTGAGTTACTTAAAACAATTTTCTCCGAACAGAAAAAAACAATACTTGAATTTGAAGGGGTTGTAATTAAGCAGGAACAACTGATTAAGGAAAATGCATTAAAGAAAATCTTGTTTGCACAGACCGATGACGGCCAATCGGGCAATGATGAGTTGTCTGAATTTAATGCTGAAATGTATGGAGCGGCAGTGTTGCTTTTGCGTGAACAACAGAGTGATGAATTTAAAAATGAAATACAGCTTATTGAATATGCAGTTTCCAATATGTTTTCGGATGTACTTAATGATAATTACAACATAAATATAGTTAAGATTAAAAATGGAAAATTAGCACTGGTTGTAAATCTTGAACAGGAGAGAATAGAAAACTGGTTCAGGGATTTGCAATTTATAGGTGAGTATATAAGCTCACTGATGATTAGTGAGTATAATGTGGAACTTTTTGTAGGTGCAGGACAAATATATGGCTCCTTAAGTGAAACCTCAAAGAGCTTTACGGAGGCGCTCAGTTCTTTGAATTTCCATACAAATGATGAAGATGTTCATGTTATTCTTTACAGGGAATTATTGGAACAAGAAACTCAATCGAGATATTACTACTATCCCTACGAGGCGGAAAGCGAAATTATTGATTCGGTTATTGTAGGGGATTATAATCGTGCAAAAATGATACTTGAAGATATAGATAAAACTAACGATAAATTAGGAATTGATGACAAAACCAGATATAGATTAAACTCAAACTTAATTGCGTGCTATCAGAATGTAGCGGTGGCATATGCACTGGAACCGGTGCGTTTTACAGATGATGACATAAAAGGAAGCACATCTGCCGTTATTAAGAATATAAAAAGTCAATACCGAAAGTTGTGTGGAGGTGCCGGAATGGCAAAGTTCAATAAATCTGAAAAACTTGTTGAAGAAATCAGAGCTTATGTTTGTGAACACTACTTTGAAAATAGCCTTAGCTTGAATGTAATCTCAGAACACTTTGGAATAACCAGACAGTATCTTTCAACACTTTATAGAAGTGTTACAGGGGAAAAGCTTGTGGATTTTATTACCAAAGTTCGTATTGAAAAGGCAAAGGAAATTATGAAGAATCGTTCCCTTAGCATCAACCAAATTGCAGAGAAGGTTGGATTTACAAACGATATAAGTCTTATAAGAGCATTTAAGAGAGTAGAGGGAGTTACTCCCGGTTATTACAGAGATAATTTGTAGTTTGAAACTATTTAATTTAAATTAAAAGAGAGGAAGAGCAACAATGTCATACGATAATGATAAAGTTAAGATTACCTATGAACGATTAGGGGAACATATGATAAAAAATGTTATGTCCGTAACCGAGATGGAATATCAGGAAACCGGATATAAAAAGGGAAACGAACCGCCAAAGGACGGCTGGATGCCATTTCCTTTAAATACCCGTATTGGCGGAGCTGAAAAACATTTTTGGTTTAAGGCGAAATTCAAAACCCCTAAAGCAGAGGAAAACAGCTATTTTATCCTCAGATGCAAGACAGGAAGAGAGGGTGAATGGAACGGAAGAAATCCTCAATGTCTCTTATACTTAAATGGTGAGATGGTGCAGGGCTTTGACACCAATCATACAGATACATATCTTGAACCGGATACCGAGTATGAGATGTATAATTATCTTTATACCTCATCATTAAATGATGATAATATGCCAGAGCATAAGTTGATTGACCATATAATAGATATTAAATCAGTTAATACAAGAATTGAAAAGCTGTACTATGATATACGTGTTCCTTATGAGTGCTGTTTGTTACACAATCAAAACACAAGCGAGTATATTGACACAATGTCAGCATTGGTTCGCACTGCTAACTGTATAGATTTCAGAAGACCTTTTTCTAAAGAATATTTTGACAGCATAGAGGTTGCATTGGATTTTATTGAAAAAGAATTTTATTCAAAGCTGTGTACACCTGAGGGCAAACCCCTTGTAAATTGTATAGGACATTCTCATATAGATGTTGAGTGGCTTTGGACAAGACATCAGACCCGTGAAAAAATTCAGCGTACAACTGCAACGGTTCTCACACTTATGAAAAAATATCCTGAGTTCAAGTTTATGCTTACTCAGCCGAATGTTTATGAATACCTAAAGGAAGAAGCACCTGAGGTTTATGAAAGGGTTAAAGAGGCTGTTGCGGCAGGCAGATGGGAACCTGAGGGTGCAATGTATGTTGAATCGGATTGTAACTTAGTAAGCGGTGAAAGTCTGGTCAGACAGATTTTATACGGAAAGCAGTTCTTCAAAGATGAGTTCGGTGTGGATTGTAAGCTTTTATTCCTCCCTGATGTATTCGGATACGGCGGAACTCTGCCTCAGATTATGAATAAGACGGGTATAGACTATTTTGTTTCATCAAAGATAAACTGTAATGATACAAACACAATGCCATATGATACGTTTGTATGGAAGGGAATTGACGGAAGCGAGATTTTCACATCACTTTTAACAACTCAGGAATATTCTGTTCCGTACATAAGACATACAATTTATGGCGGAAAGATTTGCCCCAGCTGGGTTAAAGGAAGCTGGGAACGTTATCGCCAGAAGGATTATTCAAAATCAACCATCTTCACATTTGGCTGGGGAGACGGCGGCGGCGGACCAACCAAGGAAATGCTTGAAAATGCAAGACGTCTTGAAAAGGGTATTCCCGGTATGCCTGCGGTTACAATTAAGCCCTTTATAGAGGTTGTCAAGGATGTAAAAGAACAGTTTGATAAAGGCTGTGAGCGCACCGGAATTACACCTAAGTGGGATGGTGAGATATACTTTGAATGGCACAGAGGAACATACACCTCAATTGCTAAAAACAAAAGGGGTAACCGAAAGAGCGAGTTAATGCTTCAAAACGTGGAGGCACTTTCAAGTATTGATAAATATTTCGGCGGTGAATATGACGATGTTTCTATTAAAAATGTATGGAAACGTGTTCTCCATAACCAATTCCACGATATTATTCCCGGTTCATCCATTAAAGAGGTTTATGAACTTACCGATGTGGATTATAAGGAAATTGCAGAGTATGGAAATGACGTAATTAATAATAAACTTAGCAGATTTGCAAATGATGTTAAGGCACAAGAGGGATATTTAGTATATAACCCACTTGGTTTTGCAAGACAGGATAACCTTTTAATCGATGGTAAAACAGTTGATTTGAAAGAAGAAATTCCTGCTTTCGGATGGAAGGTTATAAAGGATTTTTCAGAAGATAATTCTGTTAAAATTTCAGGACTTGAGGCTGAAAATAAGTATTATATAGTAGCACTTAATAATGCCGGTCAGGTAACAAGAATTTACGATAAAGAAGCAGACCGGGAGGTTATAGTAAAGGGCAAAGCAGCAAACGAAATGCAGATTTTTGAAGATATGCCCAATATCTATGACAACTGGGAAATAAGCGATTATTATGAACAAAAATGTCGTGTTTTAAATGATGATTGCAAGATTGAACCGATAGTTGACGGAACAAGAGCAGGTTTTAGAGTAGAAAGAAAGTATATGGATTCTAAGATTGTCCAAAATATCTGGTTATATTCAAATTCAAGAAGAATAGACTTTGAAAATGATATTGATTGGGCAGAGGATGAACAACTCTTAAAATTTGCATTTCCTGTTGATATCCACTTTAACTCTGCAACATATGAGGTTCAGTACGGAAACGTTAAACGTCCTACCCACCGGAACACATCTTGGGATAAGGCAAAATTTGAGGTTTACGGACATAAGTGGATTGATGTTTCCGAAACAGGTTATGGTGTTGCATTGCTGAATGATTGTAAGTATGGTTATAACGTATTTGAAGATACCATAAAAATAACTGCAATCAAATGCGGAAGATGGCCGAATGTTCACGATGACAGAGAAAGACATATATTCACATATTCATTGCTCCCTCATATGGGAAGTTATTGCGAAAGCGGAGTTATCCATGAGGCATATAAATTAAATCAACCCCTTATGTCAGCCCCTGTTTCAGCAAGTGCTGGAACTTTGGATAATGAAATGTCATTTGTTTCTTGCGACAAAGAAAATGTCATTATTGAAACTGTTAAAAAAGCAGAAAAAGATGACAGCTTGATTGTGAGAATGTATGACAGTTTTGATGCTAAGACAAAAGCAACAATAACGGTTAAGGATGGCTATAAAAAGGCATATGTTTGCGACCTTTTGGAAAATGAGACAGAGGAGCTTAAAATAGAAAACAATAAGGTTACAGTCTCTGTTTCAAACTTTGAAATAGTTACCTTAAAATTCACAAAATAGAGAAAAATTATAAATAAGATAAAGGAGATTTTTAAGATGAGTTTTATGTTTAATCCAAATCCGTACAATGAGCTTGGTGCGTTAAATAAGCCACAGCTAAGTGAAGCTACGGTTAAAAGTTTTGTCAGCGGAATTGCAAATGTTGCAGAGGTTATTTCAGCGGATGCTGTAAACGCAACGGGTGGAGTTGCTTTTGCTATGGATGGTTATCCATCAGCAGAGTTTATGCCGTTGGTTAATCTTTGTACAGGAAAGATTAAACTTGAAAATAAAGAGGTTGCTGTAATCAATGTTGCAGACTATTACTTGTCAGCGGAGGAACTGGATAAAAAGTTTGAACCATATCTCCCTATGGACAGAGAAAAGGACCCGGTTCTTTTGTTTGGTAGAAGATTTGAAGAGGGATATGCAGGAATTTTTGACACGGAGTTATATAAAAAGCTGATTAATGATATTAAAGCTGAAAAGAGTGCCGGTAAGGTTGTAATAGTTTATGGTTTTGGTTCTGTTTTCTCTGAGGAATTAAGAGAACTTTATGACAGAATTATTTATCTTGATGTTATTCCTAAAGAGGCAGTTTTAAGAGCAAAAAGCGGTAGGTCAAAGAATATTGGCGACAAGGAAGCAAAACCCTTTAAATTGATGATGCGCCGTTCTTATTATGTTGATTTTGATATATCTTTGTTGCTTAGAAAAGAGCTTATGAAGAAAAATTGTATTGACTATTACATAGACAGTACAGCGGAATATAAGATGCTTCCAAAGGAAGGTTTTAACGACGCAATGGCATCTCTTGCAAAAATGCCGTTCAGATGTACTCCTGTATATCTGGAAGGCGTATGGGGCGGTCAGTATGTGAAGAAATTAAGAGATGTTGACAGTATGAAAAACATCGCCTGGGTATTTGACTTTATACCTATGGAGGTAAGTGTCAGAGTAAAGGTTGGCGACAATGGAATAAGTATGCCATTTTACACATTCCTGCAGAGTCAGGATGAGGCGATTATGGGTAAGGCTTGCGTTGAGAAGTTTGATGGATTTTTCCCAATCAGATTTAACTATGACGACACCTTCCACAGCAGTGGAAATATGTCAATTCAGGTTCATTCAGGAGCTGAATATAACAAGGAAAACTTTGGGGAATTTGGCAGACAGGACGAAAGCTATTATATAGTAGATGCAGGACATGGTGCAAAAACATATCTTGGATTTAATGATGATATTGACCCTGATGAATTTTTGGCACTGGCAAAAGACTCAGAAAAAAATCACACAGAGATTGACTATAAAAAGTATATAAATGCAGTTGAATCAAAGCCAGGTGTTCAGGTGATGATTCCTGCAGGTACAATTCATGCATCAGGTCAAAACCAGTTGATTTTGGAAATAGGAAGCCTTACTGTAGGTTCATATACATATAAGCTGTATGACTATTTAAGACTTGATATTGATGGCGTCCCCAGACCAATCCATACATTCCATGGAGAGAACGTGTTAAGAAAAGAGAGAAACACCACATGGATAAACAATAATGTTGTTCAGGCACCCAGAACAGTAAGAGAAGGAAAAGACTGGAAAGAAACTATACTTGGTGAACACGATTTGTTATACTTCTCATTAAGACATTTAGAGTTTGAAAAAGAGATAGAGGATAATACAAATGGAAAATTCCATGTACTTTCTCTTGTAAACGGACAATCGGTAATTATTGAGTCTATTGATAATCCGGAACTTTCATATAAGCAGAATTTCCTTGATATTGTTGTAGTTCCTGCATCAATGGGAAGATATAGAATAAGAAACTTGACAAATAATCCTGTTATCATACATAAAACAATGCTTAAAGAAGGTTTTGAAAATGACTAATCCAATTCTTGCAATAGATGCAGGAGGAACATTCTTTAAATATGCATTAGTTGGAAAAGACGGAGAGGTTTTAACCAAGGTTTATAAAATGCCTATAGAATCCGGCGGCACAAAAGAGGATGTTTTAAATTGTTATAAAAGTCTTATTGAGCACGCAGGAGGACTTACTGAAAATGGTATTTCAGGAATAGGAATATCTACCCCCGGTCCGTTTGATTATGAAACGGGAACCAGTTATATGAAACATAAGTTTTCTGCATTATACGGAATACCATTAAGACAGGAAATAAAAAAATGTTGTAATATAGATATTCCTATCTGGTTTTGTTCAGACACCAATTCATTTTTGGCAGGAGAAACAGAATTTGGAGCAGGAAGAAAATACAAAAATCTGTTTGGTGTAACCATAGGCACCGGTCTTGGACTTGCTATAGCGTTAGACAGGAAAATACACACCAATAAAAAAAAGGGACCGGCTGAGGTTATTTATAATCTTCCCTGCAGAAACGGAATTTTAGAGGATTACGTTTCAGGGCAAGGTATTGCTGAGTATTATAAGAATATTTCAAATACTACAGGGAAAATTTCAGCCAAGAATGTGTCTGAATTTGCAAAAACGGATAAAAAGGCAATAGAAACTTTTGATACGATTGGCTTTTTGCTGGGAGATTCGCTAAAAGAAAAGATAAAAGAATATAACGCAGAGGTTCTTATTATCGGCGGACAGGTTGCAAACTCCTTTGTTTTTATGGAAGATGGAATAAAACGAGGCCTTGGCGATGTTAAGTGTGATATATTAAAGGCAGAAAACATAGATGAATCTGCCATTAAGGGTGTGTTGGTATTGGGAGATAGATTATAGGAGGTAGAAAATGCGTATTTTATTTATCAGCAGTGATAATTATGATGATTCAGAAATGCTTTATCCTTATTACAGACTTATCGAAGAGGGATTTGAGGTAAATATTGCATCAATGAACAAAGGTAAAATTATAGGAAAACACGGAATGGAAATTAACGTTGACCTGGAAATTGATGAAGTTGATGTGAATGATTATGACGGTCTTTTGTTACCGGGCGGTACAGCACCTGAAAAACTAAGACAGCAAGAAAAACCTGTTGAGGTAGTAAGGCTGTTTGCTGAACAAAAAAAGCCTATTGCTTCAATCTGCCATGGACAACAGCTTTTAATTTCTGCAAAAGCATTGAATGGCAAAAAGGCTACTTGCTATCCGGGTATAAAGGATGATTTAGTAAATGCCGGAGCAATTTATATAGATGAGCCGGCAGTTGTATGTGAAAATCTGGTTACATCAAGAAGACCGCAGGATTTACCATACTTTATGAGGGAGTATATTAAGGTGTTAAAGGCATAGAAAAGCGATAACTAAAATGAAAATGGCACTGATTTGAAATTTTATTATTAATTGAAAAGAGGGCAAAAAAATGGATAATAAAGTTATTTTAATATCAATTGACGGTATGCGTGCAGATGGTCTTATGCAATGTAAAAATCCGTATCTTGATGAGCTGAAAAAGATAGCATCATATACTTTTGGTGCAAGAACCGTTTTTCCGCCGGTTACACTCCCTTGCCATATGTCATTGTTTCACAGTGTTCCGCCGGAAAGGCATGGCACCACAACCAATACATATATGCCTCAGGTGAGACCAATTCCCGGACTTTTTGAACAATTAAAAAATGCCGGAAAGGTATCAGCAATGTATTACGGATGGGAACCTCTTCGTGACGTATCAAGACCGGAATCACTTAAGGCTGCCGAATATATTAACGCATATTCTTTTGACCATACGGATGGTATGCTTACAGATAGTGCATTAAAATATATCAAGGCGGCAAAACCCGATTTTGTGTTTCTGTATATGGTGGAAACTGATGAAAAAGGCGGACATGATAACGGTTGGATGAGCGATGAATATTTGAAATATATCAGCTGTGCAATAGATAATGTGAAGAGAGTAATAGAAGAAACAAATGGAGAATATACAGTAATTGTAACAGCAGACCATGGCGGACATGACAGAACCCATGGTGTGGATATAGCTGAAGATATGACAATTCCTATGATATTTTATGGAAAGCCTTTTGAACAGGGAAAAGAACTTAGCGGAATAAGTATTCTTGATATTACACCAACAATCGCAGATATTATGAACGTTCCAAAGGCGGTGGAATGGGACGGAAAATCCCTTTTGAGCAAAAATGCATAAGTAGTTATAATTAATATTTAAGCCTGTAACATCAATTGTCGATGTTACAGGCTTGTTGTATTTGTTAAGGTGAATATTGACAGCAAACAGTATTTGCTATATAATAAAACCACCACTAAAATATTGACATAGTGTTAAAAAAGATTGTATTGTATAAATATAAAAAGGAGGTATAAATATGAAGAAAATATTTGCTTTGATTGTATGTGGAATGGTGATTTTTTCTTTTGCAGGTTGTGGAAAGGATGAGACAGCACCGGTAACGGAAAATGAAACTGTAGATGCTGTTGTTGATGAAATTGATGAATCTGCAGAGGCAACCGCAACTGACGAGGAGGGAGCCGAGAGTGAAAACTCGTCATCAACCAAGGAAGAAGAACAAGGTGAATCTTCCAAAGCAGCAGAGGAAGAACCTCAGGGTGAAGTTTCTGTATCAGGAGAAGAACTGGTTGAAAAAGTTGAAAAGCTTGATGAAGTAGAAGATCCCGAAGAAAGAGAAAAAATTCTTTCGGAGATACAGACTATACTTGAACAGGCAGAAAAAAATGCTAAATAAATTTATTATACACTAAATGGCTGATCCCACTATGGGGTCAGCTTTTTTGCCATAAATTACAAAAATATATATTTGCAAAAAAGATATCATTTGGGGTGCAATTGTGGCACAAATTACTTAAATTCGTCAATAAATTTGATAATTAGATTTCCAAAAAGATTTTTTCCATTTTCATCGAACTCAGAATTGTATTGACAGTGACCGCTGTGCATAAGCTGATATTTGATTTTTGACATATCATACCCGAAATGCTTTATGGTTGATATCATAAGCTGTGTTTCTTCATATCTGTTTTCTATATCGTTGTCGGCAACAACAAAAAGCATAGGTGCATATTTTTCCGCAGTACCAATATGATAAATAGGAGCAGCTTCATCTATGATTACACGCCGTGAATCAAACCCTCTTTCACGCAGTATATTAAAGTGAACGGTAGTCTGCCCTGAGTTGTGAATAAATCCGCCAAGTTCTAAGGGGTCAATGCCGTATGGTGCAAGGTATTTCTTGTCAAAACAAAGCATCATTGAAATATAACCGCCCGCTGAACTTCCGCCTACAAATATTTTTTTGCAATGTCCATATTCTTCAATATGTTGGGTCGCCCAGGCTACAACTGCTGCTGCGTCACGGATAAACTCCGGATATACAGCGGTGGGATAAAGCCTGTAATCAGCTGAAATAACGGCAATTCCTTTTTCTATAAGGGTCGGAAGAAAATGTGTTGTTTCTTTGGTTCCGCCTTCTATACCGCCGCCATGAAAGTAGATAAACAAATCAAAATTATCGCAATCAGGGATATAAATATCAAGCTTCTGTTCCGGTAAATTTCCGTATGAAATATCTTTATATGTTTTCATTTTCTTCTGTCCTTTCTTTTTTGTAAACTGCAAAATATGATCCGATAGCAATAAAAATAAGTGCAGCAAAAACCTTAATGTCCGGGGCAATTCCATTTATTATAAAGGTTGCAAATGGAGTTAAAATAGGCTTTATGAAAAACGCAAGGGAACCGATTATGGGACCACCCTTTTCAACCCCTCTGAAATATGACCAATATCCAATACCTGTTACAATTATACCTAAATAAAGGAGAATGGACAATGGTTTAAATTCCATTTCCGGAGAAACATCAACACCGCTGATAATAAGAATGGCAAGCAAAACAATACTTCCTGCAAAAAATGTTATGCTTGTCTGAATAATTCCACCTATTTTTGCCATATATTTTTTGCTTAGTGCAGTATAAATACTAAATGTTATAGCCGCAAATAATCCCAAAACTGCAGAAGTTAAGTTTGTTCCTGAAGAAAAATCGGTACAAAGTATAATGCCGACAGAACAAAGAATAACGGCGGCAAATTTGTTTTTAGTAATTTTCTCTTTTAAAATAAAAGATGCAAAGACAATGGTAAATACAGAGTTTGTAGAGAATATCATTGATATAATAGATGGCGAATCTGCCACTTTAACTGCAGATTGCAAAGCAACCATTATTATACAGACAAAGATAGCTCCCATTAGTGTCATTATTCCAATGTCTTTTAATGTGATATGTATATTTTCTTTCCTGATTTTAATTATTGCAAACGGAAGAAGCAATACAGAACCTATGATAAAACGCCAGAATGTGATGGCATAGGGCGTTACCTGATGTGCAATGAGCTTACTGACAGGCTCAAGGGTTGTAAAAACCAAGGCCGTGAGTATAGCATAAGCTAAACCTTTTCTCATAAAATTCCTTCTTTTTCTAAAATTTACTTAATTATAAAAGAAAAATAGCATATTGTAAATATTCAAATAGAGTATAGTTACTATATGTTGACAGTTATAGTAAAAGGTGATATCATAAATCAGGAGGTGATAGCGAATGGAACTTTTACAGCTTAAATACTTTTGTGATGCAGCAGAAACAGAAAATTTTTCGCATACGGCTCAAAAATATAATGTTCCTGCCTCGAATATATCACAGACTATACATAGATTAGAAGAGGAACTGGGGACGTTGCTGTTTAACAGAACCTCAAACAAGGTAAAACTGAGTGAGAACGGTAAGGCTTTCTATAAAGGTGCAAAAGCGGCACTGATATCACTGGAGGAGGCGAAAGGCAAACTTACTGCTCCGGACAGAGTCTGCGGAGAAATTCGGATTTTAATCGGTACAAATCGGCAGACGGTTACTAAAGTTATTGAGAGCTTTAAGAAAAAATACAACGATGTAACATTTTTAATAAATCATAATATAAATTCAAATGACAGAAACTATGAATTTATTATATCCGATAAGAAAAGCGGATATAAGAACTTTTCTCAAAAATTATTGATAAGTGAAAAAATTATGGTGGCAGTGTCAAATAATAATCATTTGGCAAAATATAAGACAGTTGACCCAATAGAACTTAAAGAAGAAAAATTTATTATGATGGATGAAAACAGCAGTATGAATGAGGTTTCGCAAAAAATATGTAAAAGCGTGGGGTTTTTACCTGACGTGATAATTAAGTGTGATGACCCATTTTATGTTAGAGAGTATGTAGAGCAAGGCTTGGGAATAGCATTTGTTCCAAGCTTTGCGTGGAAGGGAATGTTTTCTGAAAATGTAATGCTTTTGGATATAGGTGATTTTAAAAGAGAAAGTTATGTTTTTTACAGCAATTATATGACATCTGCTTCTAAACTTTTTTTAAATGAGCTTATTAACGCCTTTTAGACGATGAGGCTGTATATAAATAATTTGATTTTTTGAAAATAAGAAAAAATCCCGTAAACTATGTGTTTATGGGATTTTTGTTTAGATGCAGAGAAGGAATTTAAACTTATTAAAATCCAATATATCTAATCC
>JAZUMJ010000153.1:0-4309 GCA_045603605.1 Ructibacterium sp.
GTATTTAGGAAAGGATATTAATGAAAATAACCCTGAACTCTTTCCCGAATATCTTGAAAAGAAAAAGAAAAAACTTGTTAATATGATAAAAGGTCTGGAATTGGCAGTAGGTTCTGACAGCACTGCTAAGCTTGATAAAACAAAGCATCTGCTATCTGCCCTGGAAAATTTTTAAAGGAGTTTTCATATGATTAGAGTAAAAACAATTATGGAAGAGATTGAAAAGCTTGCACCTGTATCCCTTGCGGAAAGCTGGGACAATGTGGGGCTGATGGTTGGCAATGAGGATAGCCGTGTTACCACTGTTTTTGTCTGTCTTGATGTTACCTCTGACAATGTACGCCGTGCAATTGACTGCGGTGCAGATATGATTATTTCCCACCATCCACTTATTTTTTCACCTGTTAAAAGAATTGTTGAACAGGATGTGAACGGGAGAATATTAAGGGATTTGATTAAAAATGATATCTCTGTGTACAGTGCTCATACCAATCTTGATAATGCCGACGGAGGAATGAACGATATCTTAGCTGACAGACTTGATTTAATATATACCCGAAAATTCACCGATGAAGAATGTATTGATGAAAGCGGAAAGCCTATTGACAACATTGGCAGAGTAGGGATTCTTGAAACGCCTATGGAAATGTCTGATTTCGCTGAACTTGTAAAGAGTTCTCTGGGCTGTAACACCCTCCGCTGTTTAGGTGACCCGTCAGACGTTATCAAAACTGTTGCTCTTTGCAGCGGCAGCGGCGGATTTGGTATTTACGCCGCATACCATGCAGGAGCAGATGTTTATGTAACCTCTGATATTAAGCACCACGAAGCACAGCTTGCCCTTGAGCTGGGTCTTAATTTAATTGATGCCGGACATTTTGAAACAGAAAACACCATCTGTTCATTTATGACAGAATACCTTGAATCAAGATTTGATGAACTTAATGTCATTCCCTCGGATGTATCTCCGTATTTTTATTAACATACGCTTTCGATGCCCTTTCTTAACTTGGAAAGGGCCTTTTTTTCTATTCTCGATACATAGGAGCGTGATATTCCCAAAACCTTTGCCACCTCTCTTTGTGGTATGGATTTACCGTCTATTAAACCATACCTCATAACAATGACTTCTCTTTCCCTATCATCTAATACACTTTTAAGACTTTTATAAAGTCTTTTTATTTCAAAACCAAGATTAACCTCATCAAAAACATCCTCATCATCATTGCTCATAACATCAATCAGCATAATGCTGTTTCCTTCTTTATCCGTACCTATTGTTTCATTTAACGACACATCCCCCTGTTCCTTCTTTTTTGACCGCAAAACCATAAGAATTTCATTGTCAACACATCTTGCTGCATAGGTTGCAAGCCTAGTCCCCTTTTGGGGATTAAAAGTGGAAATTCCTTTTATCAAACCTATTGTTCCTATAGATAATAGTTCCTCGTGTTCAAGGGAACTGGTCGAATATTTTTTCGCAATATGTGCAACCAAACGCAGATTATGTTCAATAAGTTTATTTCTGGCATCATTATCCCCATTCTGAAATTTTGCCAGTTCCTCTCTTTCCTCTTTTGCCGAAAGCGGTTTTGGGAATGAGTTATTACTTGAAATAAACGAAAGCAACAGCGTAACCGATTGCAGACATTGTAATAATAAGGCAAGCATAAAATTGCTCCTTTCATTTTTACTTACCTTAAATTTTTATTCCTGTTTTTTCAAATATTGCAAGTACAATAAAAAAAGATTAACAAATCGACACTTAGGCTGTTAAATATTCGAGCTATCATTCGTAGGTACAGATTTTAACTCCGGTTGGTCTTTGGGAAGTTTTTTCAAAAAGCTCAGCACAAGAGGTGCCGAAATAAAAAATGCAAGAACATCTGTAATCGCCTGAGCTGATTGGACTCCGAAAAGTCCGAAAAATTTCGTCATTAATAATAAAATCGGTATAAACAACAGTCCGCTCCTTAGCATTGACAAAAATGTTGCTTTTTTGTTTTCTCCTATGCTCTGGAAAAGCATATTTGAGCAGATTGTTAACGGGTGGAAGAAGAGTGCAAAAAGCTGCAGTTTCAGGCTGAGCGTTCCTATAGCTATAACTGAAGGGTCATTACGAAAGATACCTATTAGATGATTTGAAAATAACATACCAATTATAACAAATACACCAAGCAACAACTCTCCTGCCCCATAAGTAAAGTAAAATGCTTTTTTTACTCTCGAATATATTTTTGCACCATAGTTAAATGATGCCACAGGCTGAAAGCCCTGACCTATGCCAAGTCCTACAGCAAAGATAAAGAAGGTAATTCTGTTTACAATGGATATTGCAGCGACAGCAACATCGCCACCTACCCCGCCGGCAAGATTATTCAATAACATTGTAGAAATACTGTTTAGTCCCTGACGGCAAAGGCTTGGAAATCCTGTTGCCATAATCTCAAATATCCCTTTAGGATTTTCTTTTGCATATTTAAACTTAAGTTTGCTCAATGTCTTTCCTCTGAAAAACATTGAAAACAAAATCAAAAAACTTATAACCTGAGAAAATGCGGTAGAAAGTCCCGCTCCCGCTATTCCCATATCCAGACCGAATATCAGTATTGGGTCGCATATCATATTTAAAACCCCGCCGATAGTTAGACCTATCATAGCAAAAAAGGCTTTTCCTTCATATCTTAAAATATTATTTAATGCAAAGCTTGTCATTGTAAACGGAGATACTATAAGAATATATATTCCGTATGACTTTGCATAAGGGAGAATGGTTTCTGTACTGCCAAGCAATCCCATAAGAGGGTTTATAAATATAAGTCCTAAAACGCCAATCACAGTACCCACACACAGACACGCCAGAACGCTTAATGATGCAAATACGCTTGCACTGTGAGCATCCTTTTGTCCTAACTTCCTTGCAATTATACTTCCTGCACCATGGCCAAACATAAAGCCAAACGCCTGAATAATTGCCATTAAGCCAAGCACTACACCAACTGCTCCGCTGGCACTGTTTCCCAACTCACTCACAAAATAGGTATCCGCCATATTATATATATTTGTTACCAACATACTGATTGTGGTTGGAATACCTAAAGTAATTACAAGTTTAGGTATAGGCCATGAGGTCATTTTCTCGTATTGATTTACTTCTTTACTTCCCACTATAAGTTCATCTCTTTTCATATTGCATTGACCTTTTCAGAATTATTATATCCCACCCATTACACCTTTACAAATATTATGGAAGTTAAAAACAGACCGCTTCAAATTATTGGAGGGTCTGCTTTTCATATTATTCTTGGTCTATATAATTTTCAATTATTTTTTTCATTGTTTCAATAGCAGGGCCGCCTGTTAGCTTACGCTGATTTACACAGGTTTCAAGAGAGATTGCATCATAAATATCCTCTTCTATCAATTGTGAAAAATCTTTCATCTCTTCCATCGAAAGGGCATCGATAACAGTGTCCTTTTCAATACAATATGCAACCATTCTTCCAACAACACCGTGAGCATCACGGAAAGGCAGACCTTTCTTAACCAGATAATCCGCAACATCTGTTGCATTGGTAAAACCGCCCTTTGCTCCCTTTAGCATATTATCAGCTTTAACCCTCATTGTTGCAAGCATACGGCTAAACACCGGAACACACATCTTAACAGTGTCAACTGCATCGAAAATCTGTTCTTTACCCTCCTGCATATCCTTGTTATATGCAAGGGGCAAACCTTTCATCATTGTAAGTAATCCCATAAGAGAACCATAAACTCTGCCTGCCTTACCTCTTGCAAGTTCAGCAACATCAGGATTTTTCTTTTGTGGCATTATACTTGAACCGGTGCTATAGGCATCATCAAGTTCAATAAAACTGAATTCATGGGAACTCCACAGAATAATCTCCTCTGAAAATCTGCTCAAGTGGGTCATAATTAATGACAAAGCAAAAGCAAATTCACAAACAAAGTCACGGTCGGAAACGCCATCAAGGCTGTTTTGGGTGATTGAAGCAAAATCAAGCTTTTCTGCAACAAAATCTCTGTCAAGAGGATAGGTTGTTCCTGCCAATGCACCTGAACCCAAAGGCATTACGTTCATACGTTTTCTGCAATCTGAAAGTCTTTCACCATCACGTTTGAACATCTCATAATACGCCATAACATGATGTGCAAGAGTTATTGGCTGTGCCTTTTGAAGATGGGTATAGCCGGGCATAATAACCGTTAGGTTGTTTTTTGCAATATTTAAAATTGTCTTTCTCAGTTCTGCAAGCAACTGAGAAACTTCGTCAAGCTCTCTGCGAAG
>JAZUMJ010000154.1:0-1820 GCA_045603605.1 Ructibacterium sp.
AAAAGAAATTCTAAATTCCGCTGTTTCATTAATTGAAGTAGAGGCTCCCTATATTGCTAAAAAAGCAGAGCCGGGACAGTTTATAATACTTCGTATTGATGAACAGGGTGAGCGTGTTCCTTTTACAATTGCTGATTTTGACAGAGAAAGAGGAACTGTTACGGTTATTTTCCAGATTGTAGGCAAAACTACAGAAAGACTTAACCAGTTAAATCAGGGGGATTATCTCCTTGACTTTGTAGGTCCTTTGGGTAAGGCTTCCAAATTTGAAAATATCAAAACTGCGGCGGTTATCGGCGGCGGTTTGGGCACTGCCATTGCCTATCCCCAAGCAAAAAAGCTTCATAGTATGGGAGTTAAGGTGGATATGATAAATGGTTTCAGGAATAAGGATATAATTATAATTGAAGAGGAATGTAAAAAAGCCTGCACAAATTTATATACAATGACAGATGACGGTTCTAACGGAAACCAAGGCTTTGTTACAAACAAGCTTGAAGAATTGATTAGCCTGGGAAATAAATATGATGTGGTAATTGCAATCGGTCCGTTGGTTATGATGAAGGCTGTTTGTGAGCTTACCAAGGAATATGGAATAAAGACTATTGTAAGTATGAATCCCGTTATGATAGATGGCACAGGAATGTGCGGAGGTTGCCGTGTTACAGTTGGCGGCGAAACAAAGTTTGCCTGCGTCGACGGCCCTGACTTTGACGGACATTTGGTGGATTTTGATACTGCGATACAGCGTTCCAGAATGTTTGCCAAAGAGGAACGGCACGCAAGAGAAAATCATCAGTGCAGACTGGAGGGAATGAATAATGCTTAATTTATCCCAGAAAAAAGTTCCAATGCCGGAACAGGCACCTGATGTGAGAAACAAGAATTTTGATGAAGTTTCAACAGGTTATACCGAGGAAATGGCAATGGAAGAGGCACAGCGTTGCTTTAAATGTAAAAAACCATTGTGCATTGAGGGCTGTCCTGTAAAGATAAAAATCCCTGAATTTATTGCTCTTGTTGCAGAGGGGAAATTCGAGGAAGCATACTATAAAATTCAGGAATCAAGTTCTTTGCCTGCGGTCTGCGGCAGAGTTTGCCCCCAGGAGAGCCAGTGTGAATGTCATTGTATCAGGAACAGAAAAGGCGAGCCTGTTGCAATCGGCAGACTTGAAAGATTTGTTGCCGATTGGTATATGAAAAACAGTAAAGCCCAGATAAAAAAAACTGAACCAAACGGCAAAAAGGTTGCTGTTGTAGGCGGTGGCCCTGCAGGACTTACCTGTGCAGGTGACCTTGCAAAGCTTGGTTATTCGGTAACTGTGTATGAAGCCTTTCACAGTGCAGGGGGAGTTTTGGTTTATGGTATTCCTGAATTTCGACTTCCAAAAGATATAGTTAAGGCAGAGATAAAAAAACTTGAAGAGCTTGGTGTTGAAATTAAAACAAATATGGTTATCGGCAAGGTTTTGTCTGTTGATGAGCTTTTAAATGACGAAGGCTTTGACGCTGTGTTTATCGGCACAGGGGCAGGACTGCCAAGCTTTATGGGAATTGAGGGCGAAAACCTTAACGGTGTATATTCGGCAAATGAATTTCTAACAAGAATTAATCTTATGAAAGGTTATAAGTTCCCCGAATATGACACTCCTGTGTATATAGGCAAAAATGTTGCTGTTATAGGCGGCGGCAATGTTGCCATGGATGCGGCAAGATGTGCAAAACGTCTTGGTGCAGAGAATGTTTCGATTGTATACAGACGAGGTGCAGACGAAATGCCTGCCAGAAGTGAGGAAATCCAGCACGCCAAGGAAGAAGGC
>JAZUMJ010000155.1:0-6428 GCA_045603605.1 Ructibacterium sp.
GCAGATATGGACAAGGTTGTTGCAGGTTTCAAGCTTCAAAACAGAATAAAAAAATGAATGCGATAGAATTGATTAGTATTGTGCTGAACGTGGTTTTTGGAAGCGGTATGTTTGTGAGTTTGTTGAAGTTAAGGCAGACGAAGGAGCAAATGCAGGAGGATACTCGTGGAAAAGAGTTGGACAACGAAGAAAAAGCCAGCAAGATAGTGATGGAGTATGTTGTCGAGCCGTTAAAAAAAGAAATGAACTCACTACGAATAGAGGTTCAGCGATTTAGAAAGGCGGTGGAAAAAATCCCAACTTGCCCAATGTCACAAGAATGTCCTGTAAACAAAGAGCTTAAAAAAAGGGAGAAAAATGAAGGTGTTGAAGTGGGTTAAATGGGTAGTGTTAGCGGTGTTGCTGTGTCTAATTGCAATATTGCTAACAACAGCAATAGGGCAACGAAAGCATATCAAGAGCCTTAGCAATCATGTCCGTGAGCAAGGTGTTGTCATAGATAGTTTATTGAACAGGCGAATGACGGTGATGGACATAGAACTCTATGTTACCGACAAAAGCAAGAATACTATCTATGGTCGTTACAACAAAGGCACCATATCAATGCCACAAGAGAAGACTTATAAATTGGAAGTAGATAGTGTTGCAATAGCAATTAAATAGCGTTTAAAAGTAAAAAAAATGAGCATAAAACAATATCCATGTCAAGATAATAATCTCTGGATTTGCAGCGATGGCAGATTTTTTACAGAGGTGTATTATGCAAACAGGCACGAACAAAATTTGAGCAAAAAAAGAAATCAAAAAAAGCAAAAAAATGAAAATGAATGATATAATATTTATCAAGCAAAACGGCGGAATAGGCAGAACTGCAGAAAGCGGCGACCCTATTAGTGGTCTGATAGTTTCCGGAAAAAATTTGGTTTTTGGTAACGGAAATATTGTTGGATTTGACCAGTGTGAGGTTGATCCTAACGATGATGTAGTATCGTATGTAAAGAAGTTGAGATACTTGGAAGAGCTGGAAGATTGCGGTATCAAATTTAAAGAATATGACGGAACAACAGCATTGGCAGATGTAGAAAAGGCACACAATTTTATCCACTACCATGTGAAGGAGTTTTTCCGCATCAATCCGGAAGGGACCTTGTATCTAATGTTGAAAACAGGAACTGCCGATGTTGTTGCTGGAGATGTTGTAAAAATGCAGCAATACGCAGAAGGGGCGATTCGACAAATAGGCTTGCTCTGTGAAAGTTTAATTGCTGTTGCAGATATTCAAACGGTTTGTACCGAATTGGAACAAAACCCCATGCCTTTGAGCGTGATAGTAACTTATAACGGCAAGTCTGTCGAAACGGCTACATTAACGGGGGCGACCTTGAAAAGTGCTGGAAAATGTAATGTGAGCGTTTGCGTTGGCTGTGATGTGCAGGATTATCTGCTCAATAACTTAGGCGATAACGCTTATTGTGGGGCAATAGGAACATTGCTCGGCTGCTTAAGCAAGGCAAGAGTTAACGAAAGTATTGCGTGGGTGGCGAAGTTCCCATTGGGAATGGTAAAACCTGCATTATTTAACGGCATTCCTATTCGAGACCTTAGTGTTGCTACCCAAGAAACATTGAATGCTAATGGATATATTTTCGTTCGCACGTTTGTAGGCAACGCCGACAACTACTTCAACGACAGTTTTACCTTGGATGTTGACACAAGCGACTATGCTTACATTGAAAATGTTCGTACAATTGACAAGGCATGTCGTGGGGTGAGGGCAAATTTGTTGCCCTATTTGAACAGCCCGTTGCGTGTGAACGCTCAGAATGGGCAATTAGCACCAGACACGGTTGCATTTTTGGAGGTTGTTGCCAATAAAGCCTTGGAAGATATGGAAAAGGCTAACGAAATAAGTGGGTATAAGGTAGAAATAGACCCAACGCAAGATGTTCTCGCAACATCGGAGGTGAAAATTGTGATAAAGCAAGTTCCTACAGGTGTGATGAGGCAAATTAGCATTAAAATCGGTTTTACAAAATCAATTTAAAGGAGGTAAATATGAATGGATTAAGAGTCATTCCAGAAATAAATGGTGTGTGTCACAGTTGGGCAAGCCTTAATGTGAACATCGGCGGAATTCCTGTTGTAGGAATAACCAAGATAAGCTACGAAGATTCGCAAGTGGTTGAGAATATTTATGGTGCAGGGCAACGACCAGTAGGAAGAGGATATGGAAGAATTGAATGTTCCGCCTCGATGACCTTGCTTCGCAATGAAATAGAAGCATTGAGAGAAAGTAGTCCTACGGGAAGATTGCAAGATATTGCTCCTTTTGATGTGATTGTGCAATTTTTGCCCGTGAACGGTCAAAATATAGTAACGCATAAATTGCGGAACTGTCAGTTCAAGACAGACGGCGTGGAAATAAGCGAAGGCGATACCAGCAACACAGCAGATATGGAGTTGATATTGTCGCACATAGAATGGAAGAAATAAATAAGGGCTCTTTTTGGAGCCCTTGTATTAAAAAATATTTAAAATAAAAATAGTTATGATAGGCAAAGCAACAAATGAGCAAATAGAAGCGTGGAAAAAACAACACAAGGATGTGTTTGAAATAGTGGTAACAGATAGTGTGTGCTATCTTCGCAAGCCAGATAGAGCTACAATGAAAGCAATTACGTCGATAACAAGCAGTGACCCTATTAGGGCTAATGAGGTATTATTGAAAAACTGCTGGTTAGGTGGTGACGAGAGCATCCAGACTGACGATGAAAAGTTCTTCTCAGTATGTCCGCTGTTGTCCCGATTGATGGAGATAAAAGAGGCGGAATTAAAAAAGCTATAGACCACGCAAAGGTGGTTGTGGCAAATAATGGCTTCATCAATATTGATTACCTGTTACGTTATCATTTAGGAATAAATCCAGACGAATTAAACGACGAAGAATGGGCAATCGCAATAGAAGCGTAAAAAAAAATAAGGAAAGAAGAAAGCGGAGAGAAAAGGAAGTAGTTATTTTCGGATATTTATAAAAATCTGTGTACGAAAGTCTTCTTTATTCACTTTCTTTCTGGATTTAAAAAAGCGAACAACGTGTAAAACGCTAAAAATAGGTACAAATATCAATAATAAAAGAGTAATCATAGTCAATAAATTTTAGGCTGCAAAGATACAAAAAAATGAGAAATAGCAAAAAATATGTCAAATAATACAGTAAAATTTACAATAAATATAGATGGCAATGCCGTCAAAAACATTTCTGCCTTGCAACAAGAGACGAACAAGCTAAATATTACAGCCGAAAAAACCGAAAGTTTGTTTAATAGAATAGGCAGAGCGTGTATAAATTTGAACCATATATATACTACGTTAGCGGGCAGCATAGGTGGAATTGTGAACAAACTGAATAATTATGAACAATCGATGACTGCCCAAGTGGAAGCGGAGACAAAATTGGCACAAGTGATGCGTAACACGATGGGAGCAAGTCAGGCGGAAACACAGAGTATTCTTGACCTTGCAACTGCTCAACAAAAACTTGGCGTTATCGGCGACGAAGTGCAGTTGGCAGGAGCACAAGAATTGGGAACTTATTTAACCAAAGCCGACACTTTGAAGAAGTTGATGCCAGTGATGAACGACATGGTTGCTCAGCAATATGGAATGAACGCCAGCCAAGAAAGTGCTGTTAATATTGCTACGATGATGGGCAAGGTGATGGACGGACAGGTTGGAGCCTTGAGTCGTTATGGCTACAAATTTGATGAAGCACAAGAAAAAATACTCAAATTCGGTACGGAAGAACAACGTGCTGCCACATTGGCTGAAGTTGTTAGTTCAGCAGTGGGTGGCGTAAACGAAGCGTTAGCACAGACACCAGAAGGTGCGATGAAACAGATAAGCGATAGTATTGGAGATTTACAGGAAAGGATAGGCAAATTGTGGTTAAGATTAAAGACATCCTTATTGCCTGTGTTTGACAGCATTTATGTAAGGTTAGAGCAGCTTGTTACATGGATGGAAGGGCTTGGAACAACTTTACGAAATTTGTGGGATATTATCAATTTTCTATCACCTATTTTGTTAGGACTGGTAGGAGCGATTGGAGTGGTTACGATAACAGTGAAAGCACTGGTGATGTGGGAAACAATATGTGCAACTGCAACAAAACTTTGGGCAGGAGCACAAGCAATATTGAATGCGGTGATGACAGCAAACCCGATAGGCTTGGTTATAGCCGGAATAGTGGCATTGATAGGTGTGATTGTTTTTCTTTGTGTGAAAATAAAAGGCTGGGGAACGCTATGGCAAGCGGTTGTTACATTTGCAAGAGAGACCTTCCTTGCTTTTGTCGAAGCGATTAAATTGAAATATACCACTATGATTAATGGTATTATGCTCGGTATTGATAAGCTGAAACAAGCGTGGTACAGCCTTAAAAACTTAATCGGCAAAGGCGACGAGGCGGAGAATAACCGAGCATTGAAAGAAATTAGCGAAGATATTGAGCGACGAAAGAAAGCAATTACAGGCGGAGCAAAAGAAGTTGCAAAACACGCTAAAGCCGCTGCTAATGCTTGGAAGGGCGTTAGTCTAAGTTGGGATAAATCAAAGAATTTAAAGAGCGTTACAAAAGATATTCAGGCAAGTCTTGGATTAGGAGTAACGGACAATACTAAGACGATAAACAACGACTTAAGTACATCGAGCGAAACCATTAGTGCTGGTGGAAAAAATATTAAGAATTTTAATATTACAATCAGTAGCTTGATAGGAGAAAATACGAACATGTTTCAAAGCAGTCAAGATGACCCAGAGACGGCGAGCGACTTTATGGACAAATTGTCAACTGCTCTGCAGATGATTGTAAACGATGTTAATTACGCAGCAGAATAAAAATGGCAATAAGAATAATAATACCGAGCAGAACAGGCGTAGAAAGTGCGATGGTGAGTGCTATTAAGGGAAAACTTTACCAGACAGCACTCAGCGACATTGTAATAGAGACCACCAACGAAGAAAAGTTATTGAACGTTGGAAGCAATGTTATTAACGAGGTCGTTTTGCATGAAAATGTAAACCCACAAAGTGGCATATCCGTTGTTTTTGACGATTGTAAGATTGATGTAAAGCTTGACAAACAAATAGAACAAACTTTATTGATAAATCGAAATGGTAGTGTAAAAGAGTATATCTATTCTAAAGATTACATAATAACTCTCAAAGGGACGATTAGAAAGGAAGGCGTTCAGGGTTTCCCTTACGAAGACTTGTGGTTTTTGCAGCAAATATTGGAGATTAATAAAAAAATGTATGTTAGTAGCAAGTTTTTAAATGGTATTTATGATATTACACAGGTGGTGGTAAAAAATGCGGATTTTATGCAAAACGGCATGAATTATTTTAATGTAATGCCTTATTCTATTACTCTGTGGAGTGATATGGATTATGATTTTTTAGTAGAGGATTAATAATCACGGAACCAAATGGAAAAGTCAGCATCATCACTACTACCGACAAATTGTATAGTAAAGTCAGAATTACGTTCTTCTTCTGCAGTCTTCCAATTTGCACAATCCGAAAGGTATCTACTGGTATTTAAAAGTACTACAATATCAGCACTTCCTCCAGATGGTGCAACATATACTTTAAATGTAGCATTGTGCTCTACAAATTTCACCCTTCCATCCAATGAAATACCTTTGCATGTTTTATTTTCCTTATCAAATGTTGGTTCTAATGAGGAAGAAGTACAAAGTGCTAATATTCCAATTGCTAATATCAATGCTAAACGTTTCATAGTATGTTAAGTTTAAATTGTAAAATTAAAATCATCAGCAAAGATAGCAAAAAAATCATTACGTTTGATTATTGTAACGAAATTTTAATCAAAACGTCGTGCAAAAATCTTACTGATACGGCTGTTTTAAAAGTTCCTCGCAAGATGCAATGGAAAGGAAAACCACTTACAGATTTTATTGCTACCAACGATGAGATTGAAATACAAATGGGATACTCAGAAATGGGCAACATTGAAACCGTTTTTAAAGGTTATATAAAAAACATTGAAAGCAACACTCCTCTTGTTATCAATTGCGAAAATAAAATGCGTCTGTTTAAGACTGTCAATGTGGATGCCGAGATAATCGAGCATTTTAACTTAAAAAAATGGCTAAAAAAATATATGCCAGAACTTCAGGTAGAACAGCCTGACGATGTAAATTTTGGCAAAGTAAAGATTGAGCAACAGACACTTGCACAAGCATTGGACAAATTAATGTCAACATATCCTTGGTTAAAGGGGTTCTTTAGAGATAGTGTCTTTTATGTAATTACAAGTCACAAGGCGTTGGAGAACAGCAAGGTGCTTACATTTAATCCTGAAAGAAACCAAATAAATGACAACCTAAAATATACGAGCAAAGAGG
>JAZUMJ010000156.1:0-11256 GCA_045603605.1 Ructibacterium sp.
CTCTTTCGGTAGGAGCGTCGGGAAACATCAGAACACCATCTTCTTCAAGAGTAACCCCCTTAACCTCAATAAATGCAGATTTTCCACTGTATTCAATATAAAAATCAAATCTGGAATTTTTATATTTTGTTTCAGGTTTTAAAAGGGTAATGTTATTAAAATAATTTTCAGCCCATTCCCCAAAAACCTTGTTGGGAGCCTGGCTGTCAATATTAATTAATATTTCACCTTTTTTAACAGCGATAACATCATATTTGGTTTTTCGATTTGGGTTAGATGAAGTCTCAAGAAAAACTTCTGCATTTTCAGTAAATAATTCCTTGCATCTGCCTGTGTTTTTAACGTGGCAAACCTCAGCTTTTCCGTCGATTTCAATATTGGCAATAAACCGATTAGGACGATTTATAAATTTTCCTGATATTATATTATTGTATTTCATAGTTTTCCCTTTTTGAATATGGAATAATAAAGTTGTTTTTAAAGTAATTATAGATACAACTGTTATTTTTGTCAATGAAAAGAGAAATTTTTCTTGAAGAGGGAATGTCGCCTTAAAATTGTATTGCTGCTTAAACCATAAAAATAACCGCATTCATAAAATGATATGCGGTTATTGTAACTATTCAACACGGATGATATCATACAATTTTTTAATAATGTAAAGTATCTTCTGGGTTTTATCTCTTTAGTAAAACTTCTTTTTCGTATTTTTTAATATCATCAAGCCATCCGTAATCATCAGGAACCCCATTCTTTTCACAGAAATAATCCCAAACATCGCCCATAGGCATTGTTTTGAGTGCTTCCGAAAGAACCATCATTTCTGTTATGTTTCCGCTGTCCTGAAGTTCTTTCAGTTTTCCGTATGGCTGTAAAAGTGCATTAAGCAACGCCTTTTGCATATTTCTTACTCCAACTACCCAAGCGGCAATTCTGTTGATGCTTGCATCAAAATAATCAAGCCCTATCAAAACCTTATCCATAGCCTTATTACGCACTATCTCTTTTGCAATCTCTTTAAGCTCGTCGTCAAGAAGAACCACATGGTCGCTGTCCCAACGCATTGGTCTGGTAACGTGAAGTGGTAATTTATCAAAGTATAGTAATAATGAAGATATTTTATCCGACACCATTTCCGTTGGATGATAGTGACCGTTATCCAAAAGAAGATATACATTCTCTTTCGTTGCAGCATAACCCATATAAAATTCATGAGAGCCAACAGTGTACGCCTCAACACCAATTCCAAAAACCTTTGATTCCACACAATCTATTATGTATTTGCTGTTATACTTAACAGAAAAGATTTCATCTAACGACTCTTTAAGTCTTTGTCTTGGCCCTAACCTATCAGATGGGATTTCCTTGTAACCATCGGGAATCCATATATTATTAAGACAAGGGGTGCCCAACTGCTCACCGATATATGCGGCAATTTTACGGCAAGCCTTTGCGTGTCTTATCCAAAAATCACGAATTTCTTTATCAGGATGAGAAAGAGTTAATCCGTCATCAGCTTTTGGATGCGAGAAGAATGTAGGGTTAAAATCTATTCCTAAGCCATGCTCTTTTGCAAAATCAATCCAAGCCTGAAAATGCTTGGGTTCAAGGGCGTCACGGTCAACTTCTTCATCAGTAATGCTATAGCTTGCGTGGATATTAACCCTGTGCTTTCCGGGAATTTTCTCCAATGCCTTTGCATAGTCTGCAAAAAGTTCCTCCGGATTTCTTGCCTTACCCGGATAGTTACCCGTTGCTTGGATACCCCCTGTGAGTGCTCCGTCATTTTCAAAACCTGTTACATCATCACCCTGCCAGCAGTGGATTGAAATTGATTTTGCCTCTAATGCAGCAATTGCAGCATCGGTATCTACGCCCAATGCGGCATATTTCTTTTTTGCTTCTTCATATCTGCTCATTTTTATATTTCCTTTCCTTGTTTAGAATTTATTATTATCTTTCATTTACGATATGGTGTTTTCAAGAGGACACAGAAACCATCCTCTACAATAAGCGTGAAGCAGTTTTATATTAATCTTTACCCATGGATTTCCTTAATCGGAAACGAATTTCTTATCATTTCTCTGGCATCTTCGATGCTTCCAACAGTTCCGTCTGCCATCAGCTGTGACAAGATATTTCCCAATGCTGTTGCCTCAATTGGCCCTGCATATACGGTCTTGCCTGTTGCTTTTGCCGTCATTTCATTCAGGTAATTATCCTGACAGCCACCGCCTACAATTCTGATACTATCATATTGTTTTCCTACAATATCCTCTATGGCTTTTACCGACTCTGCATAACATTCTGCCAGACCGATATATGCACAACGCATAACCTGACCAATGTTTTGAGGTTCTTCCTGATTTGTGTCACGACAATAACCTTTAATTGCTTCTATCATATTTTCAGGGGCTAAAAACCGCATATCATTAACATTTATCTTTGACGAAAAATCTTCATTTTCTTTTGCCAAATCTGCCAAATCCCCAAATGAATACTCATCGTTAAGATTTCGTTTAATAGACTGGATAATCCATAAGCCCATTATATTACGCAAGAACCGATATCTGCCTTCTACTCCGCCTTCATTAGTGAGATTAAATTCACGGCTTGCTTTTGTACAGTTGGGGGTTAAGCTTTCAATTCCCATAAGTGACCATGTTCCTGAACTGATATACACACCTTCGCCGTCAATCATAGGTACAGAAAGAACCGCACTGCCGGTATCGTGAGTCGCAGGAAGGATAACCCTGCAATCAAACCCTACTTCTTTTTGAATTTCAGGAGTAAAATTACCTACAACAGTTTTTGGCATATATATATCATCAAACAAGCTTTCATTAAATCCAAGCTTTTTAATAAGCTCTCTGTCCCAATCCTTTTTTCCCACGTCCAAAAGCCCTGATGTACTTGCCTCTGTATATTCATTCTTCTTAATACCTGTAAGTAAAAACTTAAAATAAGACGGTAAAAACAGCATACTTTCTGCCTTTTCCATATTTTCAGGGGTCTGTTCCTTTATTGCCATAAGCTGATAAATTGTGTTAAACGGCTGTTTCTGTATTCCTGTACGTTTATATAATTCTTCCTCAGGGATAACTTCTTCAACCTTTTTATCCATTCCCTCGGTCCTGGAATCACGGTATGCTACTGTATCGCCTATGATTTTATCATTTTTATCCAGTAATACAAAATCCACGCCCCAAGTATCTATTCCCATACTCACGGGAATTTTCCCGATTTCACCACATTTTTTTATACCGTTTTTTATTTCATTGAAAAGTCTGTCCAAATCCCAGCAAAGGTGGCCATTCTTTTCTACCAAAAGATTTTTGAAACGATAAATCTCTTCCAATTGAATTTTTCCATTTGACACAGATGCAAGCATATGCCTTCCGCTGGATGCACCAATGTCTACAGCTAAATAATATTTGTTCATAATAATCTCCATTCCGCCACTCTGCGTCGGCATAAATAATGAATTTTCTCGTCAGACTTCCCTAAATTTTAGAAAATCTTCATTGACAAAAGTTCTTTAAAATATTATACTAATTATATGAAATTTTTTCAACTATAAATTAATATTAGGAGTGGTAAATCAAATGAAAATTGCTTTAATTAACGAAAACTCTCAGGCTGCAAAAAATGAAATTATTTGCAGTACATTAAAATCTGTTGTTGAGCCTATGGGTCATCAGGTATTAAACTTTGGTATGTATTCACCCGAAGACGACACACAGCTTACATATGTTATGAACGGCTTGCTTGCCGCTATTTTATTAAATTCAAAGGCTGTTGACTTTGTTGTTACCGGTTGCGGGACAGGTCAGGGTGCTATGCTTGCACTTAACTCATTCCCGGGTGTGCTCTGCGGTCACGTTACAGATCCAACCGATGCATATCTTTTTGCTCAGGTAAACAACGGAAATGCTATCGCAATGCCTTTTGCGCAGGGCTTTGGCTGGGGTGCAGAGCTTAATCTTCAATACACCTTTGAAAAGCTCTTCTCAGGCGAGTTTGGTCTTGGTTATCCCAGAGAACGTGCTATCCCTGAACAGCGTAACAAGAAAATTCTTGACGATGTTAAACTTATTACTCATCAGGATATTATGTATATCTTAAAGAACATTGACCAAGACTTCCTTAAAACTGCTGTAAGCGGTAAAGAGTTTGCTGATCTTTTCTTCCCTAACTGTCAGGTTCCTGAAATTGCAGATTACATCAAAGGCATTTTAGGTTAGGAGGAAATTCATATGAATCCCGTTTTACTCTCCCCCGCCTTCAAAGATTATCTTTGGGGCGGAACAAAAATGAAAACCCAATTCGGCAAAAAATGTGATCTTGATATTGTGGCAGAAAGTTGGGAACTTTCAACCCACAAAGACGGTCAGAGCATAATTGCATCAGGTGATGACAAAGGTCTTACTCTTTCTGAATATATCAGCAAACACGGAGAAGATATTCTTGGCAGTAACGCAAAGAATTTTGAGTACTTCCCCATCCTTATCAAATTAATTGATGCAAAGCAAAGTCTTTCAATTCAAGTTCATCCCAGTGATGACTATGCTCTCAAAAACGAGGGTGAATACGGAAAGACCGAGATGTGGTATATCGTTGATGCAGAACCCGGTGCAAGCCTTTATTATGGTTTGAACCAAACAATCAGCAAAGATGAATTCCGTAAAAGGATTGAGAACAATACTCTCCTTGAAGTTCTTAATAAGGTTGAGGTTCACAAGGGCGATGTATTCTTCATCAACTCAGGAACTATTCACGCAATCGGCGAAGGAATTTTAATCTGTGAAATTCAGCAAAATTCCAACACAACATATCGTGTTTATGACTATGACCGCCGTGATGCCCAGGGAAACCCCAGAGAACTTCACATTGAAAAGGCAATTGATGTATCCGATCTTTTCCCTGTTCCCGAAAAGGAAGATTTGGGAGGAGTTCAGGCATTTGACGGCTATACAAAGGAATCTCTTGCAAAATGCGGATATTTCTCAGTTGATAAGCTGGATATTGATACTTCTGCATCCTTTGAGGTAACTGATGAAAGTTTCCGTTCTGTGGTTATAACCGAGGGTAGCGGAACTCTTGTTGCCGATAATTTTGAAATATCTTTCAAAGCAGGGGATAGCATCTTTATTCCCGCCCAAAACAAGACCTATACTATAAAAGGTTCTTGTCAGGCGATTATATCTTATGTATAAAAAATTAGCTCCGCTCACAAGCGGGGCTTGTTTATTTTAATCCACTTTTTAACTATTTTCAATATCTTTTCTTGCTATTTCATATCAAAATATTGCTTTTTATTATTTAGTGTGTTATTATTGTTTTAACTTATTACAGGAAGGTGAAACAGATGACAGAATATAATCTTGATATAACAGAACAATCAAAGTGGTTGATGGCGCCTCAATCCGAAACCGCAAAGACATTTCCTTTCCATATAACCGAAATAGGGGATTTTTACGCCCAAAAAGATTATTTTGTAGAAAGAGATTCCAAGAAAGATTTTCAGCTTATTTACACTTTAGAAGGCGAAGGGCTTTTTTCGACTTCCGAGCAATCTCTCAAACTGTGTCCGGGCTCTTGCATTTTGATACATTGTGATGTTCATCATCGTTATGAAACCCTGACACCAATTTGGCGAAATCGCTGGATTCACTTGGGTGGTTCGGGAGCCGAGGCTTATGCAGAATATATTAACGCTGTTTCAGTATCGGGGGTGCAATATTCGGTTACAGATATTACAGGGCATAATCATTTTGACCGTATTTTTAACCAGCTTGAAAAACTTGTTGATGAAAGGGGGATTATTCCTTCGGCTCAGGTTTCTTCATATATTTCTGAAATGATGACTTCTTTACTTTCATCTCATCTTAGTCCGCAAAAGACCAATTCCTCTTCACGGGTTGAAGATATTTTAAGGTCGGCAGATTTTATTCGCAGACATTGCAGTGAAGATTTAAATCTTGACAAACTTTGCGAAAAGGCACGGTTTTCTAAGTTTCATTTTGTACGCCTGTTCAAAAAACAATTTGGTCAGGCACCATATGAATATTTAACCTCTTGCCGAATTGATAAAGCAAAGCTTCTTCTCCGCTCAACCGATTTAGGTTTGGACGAAATAGCCGAAAAGACAGGCTACAAGAGTAAAAGTAATTTTATTGCAAGATTTAAAACCCTAAACGGAACTACCCCTATTGAATATCGGAAAGATAGTTTATCTATGAAAAAATAAAATCCGCCTATGCGGATTTTATTTTTTCACTTATATATTCAGTTGGCTTTCGTGCATTGGGAAGAAATCAAATCTTGGTTCTAAGAACTTTAATTGATGTTCATTTCCATCACAGAAATCATAAAGAGTATCAAAAATTCTGTTCCAATCCCAGAACTCTTCGCCAAAACCAAGATACGAGAGCAGAAGTTCTGTTCCCTCCGGTGCAATCGGGTGCATCAAAACAGTTGCTACCCTTACCATATGGAATACATCACGAAGAACTTGCAGACGTTTTTCGTTATCGTCTGCCTTATCTGCCTCTGCAATATACTTTGCCCAATACTTATTTGCGTTTCTGATATATGTGTCCATAAGACTCATTATTGAATGGAATTCATAACGGTACATATATCTCTCATATTTAAGAATAGTTTCCTTTGCATCATGCAGAACTTCTTCACTTATTTCGCCAAAGGGAAGTTTGCCGTCCGTATATTTCTGTGCTGTGTAGAAACAGGAACGTGCAACACGGTTAAATACATTTGACAGAAGCTTACCCTCTTTTAAAACAGGGTCTGCATCTTTTTCGTTTGCAATGGGATTAAGGGGCTTGGGCTGGAAGCTTACGCTCTTTAAGCCAAGACCCAATCCGCAGAAGTGGGCTCTTAACTGTTCTGCTGTATAGTAGTCTAAAAGTTCTTCTGCCATAGGCGGTTTAACATTTCCGCTTGAACTTGCCTTTTTATTAAGGAACAATATATGATTGTTTGCAACCAATGTTGGAAGAGTTAGCTGTCCGTCTTTGGGTTGGATAGTAAGACCTTCTTTTCCCTGAGTTGCCATAAAGATTACCATTTCGGCGATTCCGTAGAAGTATATATTATCCTGACCCATAAACTGATATACTCTTGAATCCTCACTGCACCAGTACTTTTTCCATTCGTCTTCATCCTTACCTTTTTGTTTAAGGCAGGTTTTTGTAAATGAAATAGGTGCCCACAAAGATTCAGGCCATACCCAAATTGTAAGACCTTCTTCGCCTTCGATTACAGGAGAGGGAACACCCCATTCGATATTACCCGTCAAACGGAATGGAACCAAGGTTTTTCCCGCACGGAAACGAATATCATTATCGCCAAGAACCTTTCTTGCGGCATCTCTGTCTGCCAAATCCTTAAATTCAAGAGAAAACGAAGTCTTATTTGCCGCTGTATTGATGGTATGCTTGGGAAGCTGCTCTTTTATTTTTTCGTAGTCTTCCGTAAATTCATTCTTAACATAAACCATAGGCGGAGTCATAAATTCACGGATTGTATTTGCAACAAGAGGACGTATATCCTCTCTGTCAGATATGCTGTCAACATAGTCATTCATTAAATCCTGAAATTTTGTTAAATCTATATACCAGTTGGTAACGTCACGCATCTCAGGAGTTTCGCCTGTTAATGTACTCTTAGGATTAATCAAATCCTCAGGCATATACTGATGTCCCATTGAACATTCATCGGCATAACCTTTATCCGAGTTACAGTTTTCAACCGGACATTTACCTACAACCTGACGCCCATTTAAGAACTGACCTGCCTTTGCATCATAGAACTGCTGTGTTACAAGCTTTTCAAGATAGCCGTTTTCATACCATAAGTTCATCAACTCATCAGTAAGCTTTTCGTGCTCAATCTTTGCATCATCAAGTCCTGATGCAGCAAACAAATCAAGGCTGATACCAAAATCCGAAAGAGTTTTTTTCTGGCTATCGTGGTTTGACCGAACAAAATCCTCGATTGTTCCCGAAAACTCTCCGCTTTCGCATAAACTTCTATAGCTTTCAACGATAGGCGAACCGTAACAATCTGTTCCTGAAACAAAGATTACGTTATCCTTACCGATTCTGTCACGGAGAAATCTTGCCATAACATCTGCCTGAACAAATACACCGCCAACGTGACCAAAATGGAGTTTCTTATTTCCATATGGCATACCCCCGGTTATAACCGCTCTTTTGGGGAACTTGGGTCTTTCCATATCAAATATACTTATTTTTTCTTTTTTATAATCCATCTCTCTCATCCCTTATAACATCTTGTTAATCCTGTTTCTCATCTTATCTTCGCCAATTATGTGACAAATCTCCCATAAATCAGGCGAGTTGGTTCTGCCCACAATCGCAACACGGACAACATTGCTGACATCAGTGATACTGCCCTTATATTGGTCAGGGTTTTTCTTATAATCCTTTGGTTTGATTGCATAATTTAAATCACCTGAAATATCCCGTATCTTCTGGAACCATTGTGAATTATCATCATTATGGTCATAGGTTTCAAGATATCTCTTTAAAATCTCGCATCTGTCCTCCGGGGATACATTTTCAGGGAACTCGTCATCACGCACAAAAGATTCATCAAAATAGAATGACAAGAACTGTCTTGCCTGTTTCCAGTTAGTCAAATCCTTTCTCGGACGAGAACCATCTCTGCCTACGTCTATAATTCTTTCTGTAAAGGCTCTGTCAGCAGTAAACAATTCTGCAAATTCAGGGTCATATTCTTTGAGCCATGCCGACATTTTCTCGTATATCTCAGCTGCAGAAATATGCAGAAGTGTTTCCTGGCTCACACTGTCAAACTTCATCAAATCAAATAATGCACCTGAATTACTCATCTTCTCAACAGAAAATTCAAATTCGTTTATGTCTGCCTCAGGATTTTCCTGACGCCATTCTTCAAAGTTTGAATTTAGAACTGTCATAAGATATTCCCAAACAGCTTCGGGAACATATCCCTCTCTGCGATAATAATCAAGACCAAGCTCAGGGTCTTTTCGTTTTGAAAGCTTTCTCTTTGTTTCTCCATCCATCTTCATCAAAACAGGTGTATGACAATAAATTGGACGTTTCCAGTTGAATGTGTCAAACAACTGTGCGTGCATAGGTGCAGTTGAAAGCCATTCCTCACCTCTTACAACATGGGTTGTCCGCATAAGATGGTCATCTACAACGTGAGCAAAATGGTAGGTTGGAATTCCGTCAGACTTTAAAAGAACAAAATCCTGATAATTTTCCTGTAGTTTAAGTGTTCCCCTTATTCCGTCAAATAATTCCAATGTATTGTCAATATTTCCATGTGAACGGAACCGAAGAACATATTCTTCGCCCTTATTAATTCTTTCTTCTATTTCTTCATAGGACAAATCACGGCATACTGCCCATTCTCCGTAATATCCGAAATTCTCTTTTTTAGACATCTGTGTTTCACGCATCTCGGCAAGTCTTTCTTCCGTGCAGAAACAAGGATATGCAAGACCACGTTTTACAAGTTCCTTTGCAAAACACTGATAGATGTCCTTTCTTTGACGTTGCCGATAAGGACCGTAACTTCCGTTATCGCCATCTGTCGTTGCGCCTTCATCAAAGCTGATGCCAAAGTATGCCATCGCAGAGAGAACAAGCTCAACAGCCCCTTCAACTTCACGCTTTGCATCTGTGTCCTCAACCCTTAAGTAAAAGGTTCCGTTGCTCTGGTGAGCAAGTCTTTCACCGATGATTGCATTATATAAATTACCCAAATGAACAAATCCTGTGGGACTTGGTCCTATACGGGTTACCTTCGCACCCTCGCCAAGCGCTCTTTGGGGATAAAGCTCTTCGTAGTATTCAGGCTTTTTATCAATATTCGGGAAAAGTAATTCCGCCAATTTATTGGTGTCCATATTCATACCTCTTTCGTAAAATTACTCAATTTTTTCTAATTATATATTGTATATGTTTTTTTGTAAAATGTCAAGAAAAATGCCTATAACTTTATTTCCTGTTCTTACATCTTCGTAACATTATTGTTAAAATCGCTCAAATAAATTGAAAAATTTCGTTAAAACCTAATTAACTTCAAAAAAATTTTAAAAAATTTTCAAAAACCTATTGAAAAAAAGTAAATAACGTAGTATAATGCAATTGTATAAAATTGAAATAAATTAAAATATGGGTAAGTTGTACTGAAGCTGTAAAGGGCTTTCGGGGCTTTTCCGTATTTGTTTCATTTAATCTTGGCGGAAAGGAGGAAACCCGAAACTAAATAATTTGTAGTTGTGGTTATGCATCTTGGTAAGGCATAATAAATAATGAAAAAGATTTGTTAATATTATTTAGGAATTAGGAGGAAAGTATTATGAAAATGAGAAAATTAGGAGCAGCTTTAACAGCTGCAGCAATGCTTAGTACAGGCTTCACAGCAGTTTTTGCTGACGAAGTTGAAGACATTGTTATTGATGATGTTATCGTTGAAGATATCGTTATTGATGATGTAGACCTTGATCTTGACCTTGATTTAGATCTTGACCTTGGTGAAATCGAACTTGGTTTCTTCTCAACAACAGACGATACAACCAATCCAACATGGGATAACGCTGATGGTAAAGGTAATAAGGTTGAATCCAATGCTATTAATGTTACATCAGTAACAAAGAAGACAAACTATAAGGCAGATGGCGAAACAATTGACACAATCAATGTTAAGCTTGAGTACACAATTACAGACGGAAAAAACACAGATCAGGTTGCTATGATGGCTTACTTGTTCGACACAGAGGCTGACGAAACCGGTTCTGAAGCACCTAAAGAAGCTGAAATCCGTGCAATTGACCAGAAAGCTAATGACGGCAAGTTTGAGTTCACTCTTGCAGGTGGAACAACTTCTGATGACTACAAGGTAACAGGTACAGAAACAGTTGCTGTTAAGATTGGTTCTGACACAGAAGCTGAAAACGCAGCTGCTCAGTGGATTATCATCAACTTGGCTGGTGAAGAAGCAACAGCACCTAAGTATTTGCCTGGTGATATTTCAGGACCAGCAGGAGAGCCTGATAACAAAGCTAATATGGATGATATTAGACGTATTTATCGTCACTTTACAGGTGCAGATAAACTTACTGATGAGGATCTTTTAGATGCAGCGGATGTATCTGGACCGGCGGGAACACCTGATGGTAAAGCTAATATGGATGATATTAGACGTATTTATCGTCAC
>JAZUMJ010000157.1:0-12201 GCA_045603605.1 Ructibacterium sp.
TGCCACAGGTGCAACAGGTGCCACAGGAGCAACAGGCGCAACAGGCGCAACAGGCGATTCAAGTGTAAATGACCTGTTAGTAGCAAGTTCTGTCTCTCAGCCGGTAGGCTCAAACTCTGCAGTTCCATTCCAAACAAATGAGATTATACGCGGAACAGCTATTTCTCATCCTGAAGGAGATACAGTTATAACATTGGAAGATTCAGGTGTGTATGCTGTAAGCTATAATGGAACAATTTCAACAACAGAGGAAGAATCCCAAACTGTTTCTGCAGCAATTTATTTGAATACAGCAGTTCTTCCGGACACTGTTTCAAATGCAACTATTAGTGCCGGAACAACCGATTCGTTAATGGGAAGCACAATTATTACAGTGCTTGAAGATGAAGTCCCTCAAAGTCTTGTATTGTTTAATACAGGTCAGGCGGCAAATTGGGATAGTGTCCAGATAACAGTTGTTAAGATAGGTTAATAGTAAGGGGCTGTTTACAGCCCCTCCAGACTGTCGAAAAAGTCGGTCTACCGCTCGTAGGGCGTGACGACCCGGCACGCCGTAAATAAACCTTGTAGGGAACAGTTCATAACTGTTCCTTTTAAATTGCTATATACCTTCCTTTTTCAACGTCTGTCACAAATTATCTCAATCTCTTTCCCGATTTTTTTGGAATAGTTAATGGTATATAATGTTCCTCTGGATTTTCCGTCCCATATTACAAGAATTTTATCAGCCATTTTTATCATTTCTTCGTTTCTTTTTAAAGGTGCACCTCTGCCGTAAATATTATATTTGGGTCGAATAATTATCTTTGAAAGTCTTTTTTCATCTGCATATTTTTCAGCAAGAGCATCAATTCCGTCGGCACCTCCCGAGATTATAGTGTCAACATCATCAGAAATGTATTGTGATAAATCAAATTCTTTTATATTTCTTGAACCAGCAATCATAAGTTTCATACGTTTATCTCCTTATATGTTCATTGATTTCCTATATTACAATAAATACAGTTTAACATAACTGTATTTACTTTTCAAGCTTTGAGTACAATATAAATAAATTTAACGGTAAAATATATACAAAAGGAGGGTGAACGTATGGATATTCATAAGAGGTTACAGCAGTTGCTTGATGAACGAGGATGGACAAGATATCGTCTTGCGAAGGAATCCGGTTTAGCTGAGGCGACTATAACAAATATATTCAAACGAGGAAACGTTCCATCCTTTGTTACTCTTGAAACTATATGTAAAGGGTTTAAAATTACATTATCGCAATTTTTTGCTGAAGATGATATGGTAGAACTTTCGCCTGAATTAAGGGAATTATTTGACAGATGGGTATTTTTGACCGCCGAACAGAAAAATGCGGTTTTACAAATTATAGATGTTATGAATAAAGATATTTCGTAGGGGCGATTCACGAATCGCCCGTTTTTGTTTATGATACAATTGTTATCAAATTGACAAAATCATATTTAAATGGTAGAATGTTCAAAAAAGGGGGATACACAGATGAAGAAAAGTTATATTGCGGTTTTAGTTATTGTTGTGGGTCTTTTAGCTGTGGTTTTATGGGATAAATTTGCACCATCGAAGAGTGAACCAAGCGATTGGGCAGTTGATGAGATTAATGGTGCGATTGAGGAAGGGCTTGTAACCGACAGCGTAAGAGCAGATTATCAAGCCAATATTACCCGTGAGCAGTTTTGCGAGGTTGTTATGCTTGCCTATGAAAGCATAAGCGGAAAAAAGGTTGCAGAGAGCGATGTTAAGTTTACGGACACAGACAATAGCTCGGTGAAAAAAGCTGCGGAAATGGGAATTGTTAAAGGTCATTCAGAGGAGATTTTTGCTCCTGAGGAATTAATTACCCGTGAACAGATTGCAGCAATGCTTGTAAGAATGATAGACGCAACGGCTGATGATGTTGATGTGAATACATATAATCAAATAACATTTGCTGATGAGGAGGATATTTCCGATTGGGCAAAGCCATCTGTGAATTTTGCATTTGATCAGGGGCTTATAACAGGTGTTGGTGAAAATATGATTTTGCCACAACAGAATACCACCTGTGAACAGGCTATTGTCCTTGCCTATCGTGCTGTGGAGAAGTATAAGAAATAAAAAGTTAATATGCATCCTGAAAGCGAAATGCTTTTCAAGATGCATATTTTTTTGTTGCAAAAATCAATTAGCTGTGGTAAGATATGTATATAATAGGTAGGGTGTGTACTTTTTTAGAACAACACCTGATGATGAGGTGAAAAATTATGCGTAATACAGTTGAAATACTTGGAGTAAAAATTGATAAAATTTCGGCAGAGGACGCCCTTAAAAAGGCAGAAGAATTAGTTAGAACCCCCGGAGTGTCAGCTATTTATACCCCCAATCCGGAAATTGTTATGGCGGCATATGAAGATCCTGAATTTTGTCAAATCTTAAATTCAGCAGATATCTGCACCCCTGACGGAATAGGGGTTGTTTATGCATCCAGAATGGTGAAAGAGCCTGTTGTTGAACGTGTGGCAGGATTTGATTTAACCTGTGGTCTTTTGGAAAGCATCAGTAAAACAGGTGAGGGCGTGTTCCTTTTCGGTGCAAAACCCGGTGTTGCAGATACAGCAAAGATAAATCTTGAAAAGGAGTATCCCGGATTGGTTGTTTCAGGAACACACGACGGATATTTTAAACCTGAGGACGAGGCGGAAATCGTTGAACAGATAAACAGTTCAGGGGCAAAGCTGTTGCTTGTGTGTTTGGGCGCACCAAAACAGGAAAAATGGATTTATGCAAACCGTGATAAGTTGAATGTAAATCTTTGTATGGGTGTTGGCGGTGCAGTGGATGTTTTTGCGGGAAATGTAAAGAGAGCACCTGATATTTTTATAAAACTAAATCTGGAATGGTTCTATCGTTTCTGTAAACAGCCAAGCCGTCTAAACAGATTTTGGGCATTGCCTAAATTTATGATTACTGTTAAAAAAGAAATGAAAAAGAGGTAGTCGGCAGAGGAGAGATAAATATGATATATATTTTTTTAGCTGAGGGTTTTGAAGAGGTTGAGGCGTTAGCGCCTTTGGATATTCTAAGACGAGCAGATATTCCGGTTGTTACGGTTGGAGTGGGGTCTGAGGAAATAACAGGCTCACATAATATTTCGGTTAAAGCGGATATTTCTCTTGATGAGGTAGAGATTGAGGATATTGATGGCGTAATTCTCCCCGGAGGTATGCCCGGAACCTTAAATTTGCAAGCCGATGCAAAGGTTATGGAATATGTTAAGTATGCTTATGATAATAACAAGCTTTTGGGTGCAATCTGTGCCGCACCTATGATTTTAGGAGAGCTTGGTTATTTATCAGGAATTGAGGCAATCTGTTTCCCGGGTTTTGAAGAGCATCTTAAGGGTGCAAGCATTTCTGAAAAAGGGGTTGCTTGTGTTAATAATATAATTACAGCAAAGGGTGCAGGGGTTGCTCTTCAGTTTGGCGGAGCAATTGCCAACTATTTCAAAGAGGGCAAGGGTGATGAAATCCTTGCACAAATGCAGTATAATGGATAAATCAACAACAAGAAAAAAGCTAAAGGATATACGGGATAGTATATCCGCCATAGACAGAAAAGAGAAAAGCTATATAATTGCCCAAAGGCTTTTTGAGATGGAAGAAATGAAATATGCCAAGTGTGTTTTTGCATATCTTTCATTCAGGAGCGAGGTTGAAACCCAACAGGTGATTGAAAAAATTCTATCTCTTGGGAAAAGACTTGCATTGCCCTTATGTGACGGAAAAAATCATACTATGCGTGCAGTGGAGATAGGGGATTTATCATTGTTAAAGGATGGGTATTTTGGCATAAAAGAGCCTGATGCCAGTCTTGATGATATGCCAAAGGAAGAAATTGATTTGGTTATAGTTCCCGGGCTGGGGTTTGATACAAGGGGCTTGAGGATTGGCTATGGCGGTGGATTTTATGATAGGTTTCTTAAAGATTTTAAGGGAACAACGGTGGGACTTACTTTTTCAGAATGTATGACAGATAATCTGCCCTATGATGAGTATGACGTTCCTGTGGATATGGTTATAACCGAAAAAGATATTTATGTGAGGAATAAAGATGAATGAAGAGAGAATGACAAGTAAATTATCCCGTGATTACAGGGAAAGAAAACATAAATTGCAGAGTGTTCGGTGGATGTTGTTTTTTGTAATAGCAATACAGACGGCAGTAACTCTTTTATCAAATTTAATCTCAAGCTTTTTCCCTCAATCTCCACCTGTATATCTGCAAATGTTGTTTATTGAACTGTTTGCCTATATTCTGCCTATTTCCATATATGCAAGGAATAACAGAATTTTAACGGCAAGGGATATAAGAGAAGGCTTTGGCTTAAAAGAGTTTCCATTAAAGCTTTTGCCTTTGGTGGTCATTGCGGGGATTTTCTGTCAGCTTGTGATGGTGGTTATAAATCTGCCCGTAAATTTATTGACTAATGTAAGTGATGGCTATATTCCATCATCGTTTTTGGAACTGATTTTTGCGATTTTCGTTCTGGGAATTATCCCTGCAATATTCGAGGAATTTCTTCTGAGAGGTGTTGTTCACGGTGTAATGGCAGAGCTTAACACTGCGGCAGCAGCAATATTTACATCGGTATTGTTTGCTCTTATGCACGGAAGCTTTGCGGGATTTTTCGGATATCTTTTTATGGGATTTTGTCTTGTTTTTGTTCTAAGACGGACAGGCTCTCTGTATGCCTGTATAATATTTCATTTGGCGAATAATGTTATGGCACTTTTGCTGTCATATTTCAGTGATGCACTTTTTTGGTCGCCCATTGAAACTATTAAGCTCTTTTCTGTTGGGCTAATCATCTTTGGAGCGGTAATGGGGGCTATAACATATATGACAGATACCCCAAAAAAGGTTCGGCTTATAAAAACAACCGAGTTTTTAGGACAGAACTTTATAAATTTACCTGTAATTCTTTGCATTGCAGGGGTTATATGGATTATGTGTATGTAATTTATTTTGAATATTATTCAAAGACCGGAGTTTTAGTGAGGTTATGAATATGAAAGAATTAATGAAATATGTAAAACCTGTATATATTATTGCGGCAGTGATTTTGGTTGCGGTGATTTTTTCCGTGTTCTCAGCTGTTTTTGAGATAAATGGTGTTGGCGGAAATGATATAACCTGTTATGTTGAAATTCCAAGGGGAACAGGAACTGCAGGGGTTGCAAAAATTCTTAAAGAGAATGAAGTTATAGATAATAAGCTTCTTTTCAGGCTGTATGTAAGGTTTGGTAAAGAGCCTGTTTATCAGATGGGTGTTCATACCCTTTCGTCATCAATGAGTTATAAACAGATAGTAGAGAAACTGGAAAATGCTCCGGAAACAGATTCCATGAATACGGTGCGGATTACAATACCCGAAGGCTACGAAATGTGGCAGATTTTTGAACTTTTAGAGAAAAACGAATTAGGTGATTATCAAACATTTGTAGATACGGCAAACAGAGGAGAATATGAGTATTCATTCATAAAGGCTATACCGAGAACCGAAAACAGATTAGAGGGTTATCTCTATCCTGCAACATATAATTTTTCAAGAAGAGAGTCAGAAAAAGATATTATAGAAAAGATGCTTAAAGCATTTGAAGAGAATGTTATGCCTGTTTATGAGCAATCAGGAAGTGATAGTACCATAGACGAGATAGTAACATTTGCCTCTGTTGTAGAGCGAGAGGCTGCAAATACAGATGAGCTTGCAACAGTTGCGTCGGTGTTTAAGAACAGGATTGAGGCGGATATGAAACTGGAGTCCTGTGCAACAGTTCAGTATATACTTGGAGAAAGAAAACCTGTTCTTTCAAATGAGGACACGGCAATTAATTCAGAATATAATACCTATATGTATAAGGGGTTGCCGATAGGTCCCATTGCATCACCGGGAATTGCGGCAATCAAGGCAACACTCAATCCGGCAGAAACAAATTATCTTTATTTTGTTTCTAAAGAGGATGGTTCAGAAAATTTATTTTCTGAAACCTTTGAGGAACACAATCAAAAAACACAAGAGATACAAGGAAGTGCAGAAAATGATTGATGATAATATAAACCATGAATATATAATCCGCTATCTCCGTGATATTCTTCCAAAACAGGAGGGACTAATTGCCAAGATGGAGGATTATGCTGAAAAGAACAGTTATCCTATATCCCAGCCTGAAAGCATAAAATTTCTTGAGGTATTAATTTCGTTGGGGAAGGTTAAGTCTGTTTTAGAGGTTGGAACGGCAATCGGTTATTCAGCAATTCGTATGGCAAATGCCGGCTGTGAAAAAATTGATACTATTGAAATTTCGGAAAGTTCTGCACAGATTGCCCGTGAAAATATAGAAAAAGCGGGATTTAAATCGGTTATAACCGTTCATCTGGGAGATGCAAAAGAGGTTCTTCCTAAGATGGATGGCGAATATGATTTGATATTTGTAGATGCGGCAAAGGGACAGTATCAGGAGTTTTTCCCCCATTGTATGAGAATGCTGAAAAAAGGCGGAGTCTTGATATCCGATAACGTTTTATATAAGGGAATGACGGCTACAGATGATTTGTTTCAACACAGAAAAATAACAATCATCCGCAGACTTCGTCAGTACCTTGATATGCTGTCAAATCATAAGGAACTTTTAACATCTGTTGTTCCTATAGGCGATGGTGTGGCAGTAAGTGTGAAAATATAAAATTGAGGCGATTAAAATGTATGGTAGCAGATTTAGAAATATAACAAAAAATTTAGATACTCCATTGGTAACACTCACAATCATAGCAAGTTTGTTTGGTCTTTTAATGATTTCCAGTGCCGGCGGTGGAAAATTTGTATTAATCCAAACAATTGCTTTTGTTTTGGGCGTGGTTTGTATAGGCGCACTTATATTCCTTGGATACGAGTATTTAGCTGATATATCCCTGTATCTTTATGGAGCGGGGTTAATTCTTCTTTTGCTTGTGTTAATTCCCGGTTTAGGATCTGTGCGAGGCGGTGCAAGAAGCTGGTTTGAATTAGGACCTATAAACTTTCAGCCGGCGGAACTTGTAAAAATTGTGTTTATTATTTTATATGCAAAGGAACTTTCGGAAAACGACCTTAATATCAACGAATCCAGAACACTGGGCAGAATGTTGATTTTTCTGGCAATTCCGTTTTTCCTGATACTTATTCAGCCTGACCTTGGAAGTGCGGCGGTGTTTTTTGTTATTGCACTTGTTATGCTTTTTACAGCAGGGATAAGCTGGAAATACCTTGCGGCGGGATTTGGTGCGTTAGCGGCGGCATTTCCCTTGTTGTGGTTCATAGTTTTACAAGACTATCAGAAGAATAGAATTTTAACCCTTTTTAATCCTGAACTTGACCCGGCAGGTGCAGGCTACCACGTTATTCAATCAAAGCTTGCTGTTGGTTCCGGTCAGTTTTTAGGTTCGGGTTTGTTTAAGGGGGCAAGTCAGGTTAACGGGTCATTGCCTGAAAGACATACGGACTTTATTTTTTCGGTTGTCTGTGAGGAATTGGGATTTATAGGCGCAATTTTGGTTATAATACTTCTTGCGGCGATTATAGTTCGTTGTATATATATCGGTCAAAATGCCAGAGATTCCTTGGGAACTTATATTTGTAATGGAGTGGCGGCAATGCTTATATTCCAAATATTTGAGAATATTGGTATGTGTATAGGTATTTTCCCTGTAACAGGAATTACCTTGCCGTTTTTTAGCTACGGTGGTTCGTCTTTGCTTACAACAATGATTGCAATCGGGCTTGTGTTAAGTGTTAAATACAGATGCAGAATGATTAATTTTTAGTTTGGCGGTGAGATTATGCTGAAATTGATTTCGTGGAATGTTAATGGACTCAGGGCTTGTGTCCAGAAAGGATTTTTGGATATTTTTAAGGAGCTTGATGCAGATATGTTCTGCCTTCAGGAAACCAAGATGCAGGAAGGACAGCTTGATTTAGACCTTGACGGATATTATCAGTATTGGAATTATGCAGAGAAAAAGGGTTATTCAGGAACTGCGCTTTTTACAAAAAAAGAGCCTTTGTCTGTCAGCTGCGGAATGGGAATAGAGGAACACGATAAAGAGGGCAGACTTATTACTGCCGAATATGAAGAGTTTTATCTTATTGTTTGCTATACCCCCAACTCACAAAACGAATTAAAACGTCTTGGTTATAGAATGGAATGGGAGGACGCATTAAGAAAATATATCGAAACCCTTGAAGAGAAAAAGCCTGTTATATACTGCGGTGATTTAAATGTTGCCCATAAGGAGATTGACCTTAAAAATCCAAAAACCAACAGGATGAATGCAGGCTTTACAGACGAAGAAAGAGAGAAAATGTCTGTTCTTCTTGATGGAGAAAGAATTGACACATTCAGATATTTCTATCCTGATGTCACAGACGAATATTCATGGTGGTCATATAGATTTAAGGCAAGGGAAAAGAATGCAGGATGGAGAATAGACTATTTTATAGTTTCAAAGAAATTGGAAGAAAAGCTTGTTTCGGCTTCAATACATCAGGAAATTATGGGAAGTGACCATTGTCCTGTAGAACTTATTATAAAAGATTAGCATATGAAAAGATTATTATGTTTACTGTTAGTTTTTATCACCCTGTGCGGATGCACTCCTCCTCGTCAAGGTGAGATCGAGGAAACACGGTTTATGCTGGATACAGTTTGTACAATCCGTGCAAAGGGAAAGGATGCAAAAGAGGCTGTTGATGCTGCCTTTAAAAGAATAGACGAAGTTGAGAAATACGTTAATTATTTTGATGAAAATTCTACTATTGCTAAATTCAACAGAGCATCAGAGAATGAAAAAATTATTCTCGACAGGGATACACGGGAGATACTAAAAACAGTATTTTTAGTATGTGAAAAATCCAATGGAGCATATGACCCGACAGTTGCGGCAGTTAACGATTTATGGGATTTTAAAAGTGAAAATGCAACAGTGCCAAGCAGTGAAAAAATTCAGGAACAACTGAAAACTGTTGGGTATGAGAGCGTTGAGTTTGATTACGAAACATCAACCATTTGGAAAAAGAAAAACGGAACCAAGATTGATTTAGGTGGTTCTGCAAAGGGTTATGCAGCAGATTGTGCCGCAGAAATTCTGCAAATGATGAAGGTGGACTATGGGGTTATTGATTTAGGCGGAAATGTTAAAGTTATAGGCAAAAACCCCAAACGTTCAGAGGGCTCATGGCAGATAGGAATACAGAAGCCATTTGCTAAAAACGGTTCATATGACAGGGTGATTTCGGTTTTGGACAGTTCTATTGTTACAAGCGGAAATTACCAGAGATATTTTAAGGTTGGAGATGATTTGTATCATCATATTATCAACCCTGAAAACGGTATGCCCGTTAACTCTGAATATGACGGGGTAACCGTAGTTGCTCAATCTGCACTTTTGGCGGATTGTTTATCCACAGCGTGTATGGTTCTTGGCAAAGATAAGGCGACGGCTTTGGCTGAGGAATTTGATGCGGAAATTTATTTTAGTTACAGATAGAAAACTGAAAGGACAGTTAATAAGATGGATAAAACAGTATATTTAATTAATGCCAATCTTATAACAATGGAAGAAAAAAATTATGAGAACGGCTACATAGTTATCAGCAATGGAAAGATTAAAGATATTGGAGATATGGCTCAAATAGATGATATCCCAAAAGATGCTGAAATTATAGATGCAGAGGGGAATTATGTAACCCCCGGGCTTGTTGATGCTCATACCCATATTGGTATGTGGGAAGATGGTATTGATTTTGAAGGGGCAGACGGAAATGAGGATACCGACCCCACAATGCCTCAGCTTAGAGCCATTGATGGTGTTAATCCTCAGGACAGAGCCTTTAAAGAAGCACTATCAGCAGGGATAACCTCTGTTGTTACAGGTCCCGGAAGTGCCAATCCCATTGGCGGGCAGCTTTTGGCAATGAAGACTTTTGGGGTATGTGTTGATGATATGGTTATCTCGGATAAGATAGGAATTAAGGCGGCATTTGGTGAAAATCCAAAGGGTGCTTATAATGAGAAAGATGAAACTCCAACAACAAGAATGGGAACTGCGGCAATTATCCGTGAAGCACTTTTCAAGGCTCGGGAATATATGGCAGATGTAGATAAGTATAATTTAAATCCCGAAGAGGAGTCAAAGCCTGACTTTGAATTTAAGTGGGATGCTCTTCTGCCTGTTCTTCGTGGTGAGCAACCTTTGTATGCCCATGCACACAGACTTGATGATATTTTTACTGCAATACGAATTTGTCGTGAGTTTAATATAAGACTTGTTCTGGTTCATGGAACAGAAGCACATCTTGCCCCTGAGCGAATTGCAAAAGAAAATATTCCCATCTTGTCAGGGCCAATACTTAATGACCGCAGTAAGCCTGAACTTAAAAATCAGGAGGAATACACACCTGCGGTTTTAACAGAGCATAAAATAAAAACAGCACTTATAACTGACCATCCTGAAACCCCGGAAAAATTTTTGACCATCTGTGCAGCAACAGCAGTTCGTGAAGGAATGGCTGCCGATGAAGCATTAAGTGCAATAACAATAGTTCCGGCTGAAATCTGCGGAATTGATGACAGGGTAGGTTCTTTGAAGGTTGGCAAAGACGGAGATATTGTTATATGGCAAGGCAACCCCACAGAGTTTAATGCAAAGCCAAAGGTTGTAATATGTGACGGAGAAATTATATAAGAAAGCGTGATAAGGATGTATAATAAAATAAATCAGGAATTAATCGAGTTTATCCAAAAATCACCAAGCTGTTATCAAGCAGTTGAAAATATTTCAGGAAAGTTGATTGCAGAGGGATATATACCTTTGCCGGAAAGTGAGGAATGGAAATTAGAAAGTGGCGGAAAATATTTTGTTACGAGAAACTGTTCCTCAATAATTGCTTTTAGAATTCCCAAAGAGGATTTTAACGGTTTTTTAATAACTGCAAGTCATAGCGATTCGCCATCATTTAAGATAAAATCCGACCCCGAGATATTGTCGGAGGGTTGTTATATTAAGCTTAATACAGAAAAGTACGGTGGCTCTATTTTATCGACCTGGCTTGACAGACCTTTGTCTGTTGCCGGTCAGGTTGTATGCAAAACAGAGGAAGGGGTCGCTGCTAAAAGCGTTATGATAGAAAAGGATTTGCTGATTATCCCCAATATTGCAATCCATATGAACAACGAATTAAATAAAGGATATATACTCAACCCTCAGAAGGATATGCTTCCTTTGTTTGGGGATGAAACGGCAAAAAACCAGTTTATTAAAACCATTGCCAAGGAGATAGATGTTAAGGCAGAGGATATTTTAGGCTATGACCTGTTTCTCTATTGCCGTGACCGTGGTTGCATTTTGGGAAATGAAGGGGAGTTTGTGGCATCTCCAAGACTTGATGATTTGCAATCTGCATTTGCTGCATTGAAAGGGTTTATTGAAAGTGAGGAAAACAAGGAACTGCCAGTATATTGCGTATTTGATAATGAGGAAATAGGTTCAGGAACAAGACAGGGAGCGGCATCCACATTTCTTGCAGATACTCTCAGCAGAATTTGTGAGGCTCTTCGGTTAACCCATAGCGTATATCTTCAAAAGCTTGCGTCATCTTTTATGCTTTCGGTAGATAATGCTCACGCAATCCATCCAAATCAGCCTGATAAAGCAGATTTAAAAAACCGCCCCAAACTAAATGGAGGAGTGGTAATAAAGCAGAGTGCATCCAAAAGCTATGCCACAGATGCAATAGCAGAGGCTGTATTTAAGAGAATATGTAATAAGGCAAAGGTCCCTGTACAGAATTTTGCTAACCGCAGTGATATGCCGGGAGGCTCAACATTAGGGCATATTTCGGCGGAAAAAGTTTCGGTAACCACCATTGATATAGGACTTGCTCAGCTTGCAATGCACTCGGCATATGAAACTGCAGGAGCAAAGGACACCTTTTTCTTAAGCGAAGCAGTAAAGGCATTTTACAGTGCCTATATCAAGGCAACGAATGATGGAACATTTATTATTAAAGAGGGGTAGAAAATACGGCGAAGTTTTCATCGAGAAAACTTCGCCGTTGCTTGCTTTTTCAACATCTGCCCACCGTGTAATAAAAAACTCGTT
>JAZUMJ010000158.1:0-17903 GCA_045603605.1 Ructibacterium sp.
CTCATCAATCACTTAGAAACAAACAAGCAGCCGCATAATTGCGACTGCTCATCAAAATTCTGTTTTAACTTTTTTACCCCAACTATTGACAAAGAACCGGAAATAATACCAAAAGGCAGAAACGATTGTTCTCGTTTCTGCCTTTTACTGTAAGATTCGTAGTTTTTCGAGAAACTGCAAAGGCTTTAGAAATATTGTAAATACTTATAAAACACTATACAATTGCAAAATATTATTTTCTAAAAACAAACAAGTACTCGTGTGCAATTAGCAAAAAATTATATTTTACACTATTTGTTTTCCAATATCCTGTTGCTCTGCAATTATGCTGTTCTTTTATAATAATCTCTTTCAGTTTGAAACCCGTATTTTCAAAAATACGCATTACCTCAAAAGACATTGGTATCATATGCCCTTTTTGTCTTGTATCGCCCATAAGTACTGCACAAAATTTGTCCTTTTTAAGAACACGATAACTTTCTTTGGCAACTTTTTTCATTTCTTCAAGAAAATCTTTCACTTTTAATTGAGACAAATCTCCATCTATGCCATCACTATACTTAATAATATCTGCATAAGGCGGATGGGTGCATATCAAATCAATGCTATCATCAGGCACAAAATCAAGATTTCTTGCATCACCTTTTTTTATATATACTTTTCCTTTTGCACTTTCAATATCAAAAGCTGTTTTTTCTCTGCATCTTTCAAGAGCAATATCATTGACATCTACACCGATTATATCACGATTCAAAAGTTTTGCTTCAACAAGAGTAGTGCCACCTCCGACAAATTGATCAAGAATCAAATCTCCCTCTTGCGAATATCTTAATATAATATTCCTTGGTATATATGGTGACCAATTCCCTCGCCATTTTGCATCGTGAGTTGCCCAATCCCCACGTTTTGGAAAAGACCAATGCGTAGTCATTTCAAGTTCAAAATCATCAGGCTCCCATTTTTTTATTTTTTTCTCATCCATTACTTGAAAACCTCATTGATTATTCCATTTTCTAAATCTTTAATACTATAAATATGTTCCATAACATCAAAAGTTTCTTCAAGATTGTTTCTTGCACTTGTCCAACCTTTTCCATCGGTAAACCAGACAAATGTAAATCCGTCTATTGTATCGGTTTCCAACGCAAGTGTTTTGTAGCTACGAGCTGTTTCATTCAGTTTAGAGCCACCACTACCATAAAAATTCGTTTCAATTCCATATATCATATTGTCTGTTTTAATAACAAAATCAAAACGCATTTCCATTTTCCCTTGATTTGAAATTGCAGATAAATCTATGTTCCACTTTTCAGTAATTTGATGAATATACATTTCCTTAAAATAGGTTTTGTCTTTGATAAAACCTGCTTTCTTGATAAAACTTTCAACCAAGTTTTCCATCAAATGACCGCCACGGTTTTTTCTGCCGTTGGAATCAAGACCTGTTTCAACTCCAGTAGCATAATCAACAAGATTATTTACTATGTGATTAGCCATTAAATCAAACAAACCCGTTTTACGCATAAAATAAATATATTGTTCATAATATATCAAGCCTTGTTTTTCTGCATTGTTGCGCATAAAACCAAAATCGTACCAATATCCTCCATTTTCGTCCTGACAATATATCTCTTTTGCCCTTACCGCTAATAGCAAGGGAATACACTTTAAAATCTCAGGATAATTAGTCATCAGTTTCTGAAAATCAGTTTCAATATTCTTTGAACCTATAAGGGAATTTAATATATTGAGTTCCACTTTTATATTTTCTACATTTTTATGTACTTTTTCAAAATCAATATAGTAGCCATAATCTGCAATACTATCACGGAAACCTGATAACCAAGTCATAAAATCTCTGTTTGCCATATTCATAACTCCTTAAAAATTCGATATTAAAAGTTCTTTAATTTTTCCTCTTGCTTCGCTATTGCAATTTATCATACGAGTAGCTTCAACCCTTTTGATTTTATGAGCAGAGTAGATATTATCAAAAAAATTATCTTCTGCATTAGAGTTTTTAGGATCTGAATTACTTACAACAATTTTAGCACCTTTTTGGTTCATATCCTCTACAAATTCAGCAAGCTCAATCTGCTCCTTATCATTAAACATATTTTCTGTATAAGCTGTAAAACCTGCCGTTTCTGTCAAAGGTCTGTACGGCGGATCAAAATACACAAAAGTATGCTCGTCTATAAATTCGGCAGACTTTCGATAATCTCCGCATACAATCCTTACATTTTGCAATTTTTCCGATACCGCACGAAGATTTTTTTCATCACAAATGAGAGGATTTTTATACGCTCCCGTCGGTACATTAAAAAGACCTTTTTTATTAACTCTATATAGTCCATTAAAGCAAGTTTTATTAAGAAATATCATAAGTGCTGCCTTTTCAATATTTTCAGCTTCATTACCATTGACTTTCAAATCATTAAATCGTCCTCGCTTTGTCATATAATACGATTTTCTTTCTTCTGTCTCAAGTGGTACATATTCAAGCTGGTATTTTTTCAGGAACATAATCAATTCCTCAATATAATCACGAACTATCACATAGGTATTTATAAGTTCAGCATTAACATCACTTATATATATTTCCTCTAAATCATACTTACTTAAAATATCAAACAGTACAGCTCCGCCACCAACAAAAGGTTCGGCATACTTTGTAATAACACCATTATCAAAAGGATAATATTTTTCAATTTCCTTTAATAATTGACCTTTACCGCCTGCCCATTTCAAGAAGGGTTTTACAAATTTTTCATCAGTAGTGTTATATCGTGTACTCCTCGCATCAATAGGTTTTTCTGCATCTATTGGTATAAGCCACATATTACCTAACATTTGAACATTTGCTATTCTATTTTCAGAACAAAGAACAGCCACTCGTCTTTGAGATATACCCCATCTGTCAGCAGCTTCTCTTGCAGACATAACTTCCATAGAAATACGCTCCTTATTTATTATAATAATATTATATTCTAAAACTCGAATAAAAGCAATACCAAAATATAAAAAAGACAGATTATCTCATTGATAAATCTGCCATTTTATGGTCCTTATGGGCATATCTTTTATATAAGCCTTGCTTTTCCAATCCTATTGTTCAAATTTTTCAATAATAGCTTTAACTATTCTTTCGGATGCAAAGCCGTCACCATATGGGTTAACAGCCTTTGCCATCTTATTATATGCAGTTTCATCGGACAAAAGCTCTGATGCCATATTTACAATTGTATCTTTATCCACACCTGCAATCTTAACAGTTCCTGCATCTACTGCCTCAGGGCGTTCTGTTTCATTTCTCAAAACCAAAACAGGTTTGCCAAGTGATGGTGCTTCTTCCTGTAAGCCCCCTGAATCGGTAAGAACGAGATATCCACGTTTAATGGCATTATGAAGCTCGTCTGCGTTTACAGGCTCTATTAATTTTACTCTGTCAAGTCCGCCCAATATCTCATTTGCAACCTCACGGACAGCGGGGTTTAAATGCATTGGATATACAACCTCAACATCCTCAAATTTTTCAACGATTTCACGGACAGCGGTGCATATATTTCTTAAGGGCTGACCTAAGTTTTCACGACGATGAGCTGTCATAACAATAACTTTTTTGGTATCCCAGTTCATATTCTTAAGGGCTTCATCCTTAAATTCATAATCAGCTCTGACTGTTGTTTTCAGGGCATCAATTACAGTGTTACCTGTAATATAAATTGTGCTGTCATCTGTATTTTCTCTAAGCAAATTCTGACGGTTTCTCTCGGTTGGAGCAAAATGCATATCTGCAATTACACCTGTAATCCGTCTGTTAATTTCCTCAGGAAATGGTGAATACTTATCATATGTTCTAAGTCCTGCTTCAACGTGTCCTACTGCGATTTGATTATAAAATGCTGCAAGACCGCCTACAAAGGTTGTTGAGGTGTCGCCGTGAACCAAAACAATATCAGGCTTTGCCTCTTTCATAACATTATCAAGTCCTTCAAGGGAACGTGTTACAATCCCCACAAGGCTCTGTCTTTCTTTCATAATATTTAAATCATAATCAGGCTTAATATCAAATATCTCAAGAACCTGGTCAAGCATCTGCCTGTGCTGGGCAGTAACACAAACAATTGATTCAATCTTATCACTGTTTTTTTCAAGCTCTTTAACTAACGGTGCCATCTTTATTGCCTCAGGACGTGTGCCGAAAATGGTCATTACCTTAATTTTTTTCATTATTATTTTCCTCCATTAAAGACAAATCATTTGAATAATCACTACGCTGACTTGGGTCGCTTAATTCCCTCATCAATCTAAGGGATACAAGTATAATCAACAACACAGCCAATATTAAGAGCATACCTCTCATATACCCTTTAATGGAAATTACAACTGCTGTAAGGCAGAGAGCCGCTGTCATTGTATATAAAATAGCAACTGTTTGTTTTTGTGAAAAGCCCATATCCAAAAGTCTGTGGTGAAGGTGACCTCTGTCTGGGGACATTGGAGAACGACCTGTCAGTACTCTTCTAACAATTGCATACATTGTGTCAAATATAGGCAGACCCAAAATCAAAAACGGAATGGCAAATGAAATTATTGCCGACATCTTTAAAAATCCCTGAACAGAAATACAGGCAAGGATAAAACCTAAAAACAACGCTCCTGTATCACCCATAAATATTTTTGCCGGGTTAAAGTTATATGGCAAAAATCCAAAGCCTGCTCCTGCAACTGCTGCTGTCAGGATTGCAACATTTGGGTTATTGCTTATCAGGGTCAATGCAAGTAATGACATTGATGCAATTGAAGATACGCCAACGGCTAAGCCATCAAGTCCGTCAATTAAATTAACAGCATTACATACGCCAACTATCCAGAATACGGTTACTGCAACCGAAACCCAAAAGTTCATAACTATATAAGGAGGTCCGAACCATCCGTAAAAGGGGTTTGCAAAATGTTCAATTCTTACTCCCGAATAGACCACCACTGATGCTGCAAGAATTTGAAACAAAAGCTTAACAATCGCTTTCATATCGGACATATCATCAATAATTCCAACAGTTACAATAATAACGCATCCGATTAAAATTCCAGCCATCTCTCTGTCTAATGTCCCAAAGCAGAGTACACTTACAATAAAGCCATAAAATATGGCAAGACCGCCAATTAACGGCGTAGGTTTTTTATGGACACGTCTTGCATCCTTTGGCACATCTATGGCATTGATTTTATGTGCTAAGGAAATAACCATAGGTGTTGCGGCAAATGATATCAAAAATGCCACGCCAAGGGCAAGAAAAACATAAACATTATTATTAAAAAGCATAGCTCTTCCTCCTAAACTAAACTCTATGGCTGAATAAATCCAACCTTGCGGTATACCTTACTAAGAGTTTTCATTGCTACACGGTTAGCTATTTCTGCACCGTTTCTGTATACAGATTCAAGATAATCCTTATTTTTCATTAAATCATTATACTTATCCTGAATAGGACGAAGAGAATCAGCAACAGCTTCTGCAACTGCATTTTTGAAATCGCCGTAGCCTTTACCTTCAAACTCAATCTCTATCTCATCCATAGTTTTGCCTGTTACTGCCGAATAGATACTCATAAGATTTTCAATTCCCTCTTTGCCCTCGCCTCTGCGAACCTCAGAGCCTGAATCGGTAACAGCACGTTTAATCTTTTTAACTGCATTATCTACAGGGTCAAGCATAAGAATATATCCGTTTTCGTTGGTATCGGACTTAGACATCTTCTGAGTTGGCTCTTGCAAGCTCATAATTCTTGCACCAACCTTTGGAATATATCCGTCAGGCACTTTAAATGTATCGCTGTATGCATTATTAAAACGGTTTGCAAGGTCACGGGTTAATTCAAGATGCTGTTTTTGGTCTGCACCAACAGGAACTAAATCTGCCTGATAGAGCAATATATCCGCTGCCATCAATGAGGGGTATGTAAACAAACCTGCATTAATGTTATTCTCGTGTTTCTTGGATTTGTCCTTAAACTGGGTCATTCTTGAAAGCTCACCCATATATGTATTACAGGTTAAAACCCATGAAAGCTGTGCATGAGCGGGAATATGGGACTGAAAAAATACAGGGCTTTTTTCAGGGTCAAGTCCGCAAGCCAAGAACAGTGCCAACAAGTCCATTGCATTTTTCCTGAAATCCTTTGGAGTTTGTCTTACAGTGATTGTATGCAAATCTGCAAGCATATAAAAACATTCGTATTCATCTGTATTTTGAAGCTCCACCCAGTTTCTCAAGGCACCCAGATAATTTCCCAAGGTCAAAGGTCCTGATGGCTGAATTCCGCTTAAAATTCTCTTTTTTGCTGTATCTTCCATTTTTATTCTCCTATTTCTTCCTTCAAAACTTTACCAAGAATTTCTATTCCTGTAATAATATCTTCCTCGGATGCAGTTGAATAATTCATCCTGAATGTGCTGTATGAAGCTTTGTCATCAATCATTGTGGTTGCACCCGGAACAAAAGCAACACCTTTATCCAGTGCCTTTTTCATAACCTCTCTGCTGTCATAACCCTCAGGCATTGTACAGAACAGGAATAATCCGCCCTGGGGACAGGTATGAGTAACAGATTTGGGGAAATGCTTGTCCATACACTCCATCATAAGCTTACATTTCTTGCCGTAAACCTCACGGAGCTTTGCAATATGTCCGTCAATATCAAATTTTGTTACAAACTCATAGGCAACCATCTGTGACATAACGTTTGTATGAACATCCTCAACCTGTTTACAGATAATCATTCTTTCCATAAGTGCAGGGTGACAGCTTGTAAAACCAAGTCTGAGACCCGGAGATAAAATTTTAGAGAATGAACCAAGATATACAACCCGTCCGTTTTTATCCATAGATTTTATTGTGGGAACATCCTCTCCTGCAAATCTTAATTCGCCGTATGGGTTATCCTCGAAGATAATAAAATCATATTTTTCGGCAAGCTCCAAAATCTTTTTACGTTTCTCAACAGACATTGTAATTCCTGATGGATTTTGGAATGTTGCAATAGTATACAATATCTTGATATTTGAATGTTTTTTAAGTAATTCTTCAAGTTTCTCGGTGGACAAACCATCTTCTTCTACAGGAACACCGTATATTTCTGCATTATTTGAACGGAATGAATTTAATCCGCCGATAAAGCTTGGCTCCTCACAGATGACGCCATCACCGGGGTTTAATAAAGATTTTGATGCAAGGTCTATTCCCTGCTGTCCGCCGCTGACAATGATTGTTTCATCATTTTCGCTTATAATTCCCTGATTTGTAAGTCTGTCTATAACCCATTGTCTTAATGGAGCATATCCTTCCGTAACTCCATACTGCAATGCAATCTCGCCGTTATTTGCCAAAACCTCTGCTGCAATTTCAGCTAATTCCTTTTTGGGAAAAAGCTTAGGATCCGGTGCACCGCCGGCAAATGAAATTATTCCCGGTTTTGCCAATAATTTAAATATCTCTCTTATGGCTGACGCCTCTAAATCCTTTACTTTATCCGAAAACTTTGATTGAATATCAAACATTATATCATTCTCCTTTTTAACTAATCCTTAAATTCTTCTTTGTAACCTTTAATAACAACAACAAAAGCTAAAACTGCTGAAATCAGCATAATAATATTACTGATACAATCAACAATTTTGCATATTTTTCTAAATCTGATTTCTCTTTTTATTCTCTTTTTATTACGAATATATCCTCTGCTTAAAGTATTTCCTTTATCGTATATAAATTCCCCGGCTTGGGCTAAATATGGCATTGCATATTCAATAGCATCATCTTTGTATTTTTTTAATACCGACACTTAAAAACCCACCTTTCTATTCATCAACAAACTCAACCTCTGCTATGTACGGAAGTTGCCTGAAACGCTCACCGCAATCTAAGCCATAACCTATTATAAACCTGTCAGGAATTTCAACTCCTGTATAATCTGCCTCGAAATGAACCTGTCTTCTTGATGGCTTGCTAAGCAGAGTACAAACCTTTACAGATTTTGGCTTTCTTTCCTTGAGCATAGGTACAAGCTTTGAAAGTGTGTTACCTGAATCTATTATATCCTCGGCAATCAGCACATCTTTACCCTCGATATTAACATCCAAGTCCTTTTTGATTATCAATTCCCCTGTGCTTTCGGTTCCGTTTCCGTAGCTTGAAACCTCCATAAAATACACACTGACATCAGATTTTAAACGGCGAACCAAGTCCGAAACAAAAACAAAGCAACCCTTTAAAATACCAATAACAACCAATTCGCCCTCGCCATAATCATTATTAATCTTCTCGGCCAAGGCATCAACATATTCAGTAATTTCCTTTTCAGTGATTACTATTTCACCTATCTTCATTTTTGTCATAAGTAACTCTCAGTCCTCTCTTTGAATTTCCATCTGTTTTATAGGGTTCAGCAATTCTTTCGCCTATAACAGCAATAACTTCATTTTTTGAACACAAAAGCGGAATTTTCCCTCTTTTGCTCAAGGGGATTTTTTTATCAATCATAAAGTCCTTAAGTTTTTTGCTTTTTCCGTCTTTAAACAGAGATATTATATCTCCTCTTTCTCTTGTCCTCACCTTTAGTTCAAGCTCAGACACCTTATCATAATCTATAATCATTTGATTTTTTTCTGTCTTAGCAGGCAAATCCACTAAATCAAAAGAAACCAAATATTCATCTATATCATATTTCTTGCCAATCTCCAGATTGTAGTGCAATCCATCGGAGAACATAGGTATACTTTTAAGTCTTTCAACCTCCTGTGGTGTTTCAAAGGCAATCCAGCCATACCTGACAGTTGCCCTAAGCCCCATAGGAAGCTCTGTGCCGACACCTGTTTCTTTATCAAGCAATCCCAAAACACTGTCAATATGGCATTTATCCAGAGAATATTTCTTTCCCATAGCATCCTTTACAGCAAGACGAATTAATCTCTTTTGTATGGAACAATCCACCATCTTTAAAGAGTCGATATCCAATACAACAGGTTTGCTTGCCGGGGCGGGGTTATTAATTCTGTTATATAGGCGTTTTGAATAACCATTAATAAATCCGCTGTCCTCTGCCATTGTTTCTGCCATATTTGCAAGTGCGTTAGTTATATTTGGATTATATTCCTTTTTGAGATAGGGAATAAGAACATTTCGTATTTTGTTACGGGTATAGTCATTCTCTGTATTTGTGCTGTCAGTACAATAATCAAGCTCTTCTTCCCTGCAGTATTCTTCTATTAATGAACGCTCTGCATCAAGCAATGGCCGTATAACGCCGTCTTCACGAAAGTACTGTATTCCTGACATTCCGTCAATTCCCGTTCCCCGTAGAATACGCATAAGAACAGTTTCTGCCTGATCATTTTTATTATGGGCTGTAGCAATCTTTGTGATTTTCTTTTCGATACATATTTCTTTAAAAAATCTGTATCTTGCCAATCTTCCTGCAGTTTCAACCGAAACGTTTTCTTCCTTGGCAAGGTCTTCTACCTTAATAAACCTATAAAACAGCTCAACATCAAGCTGATTACAGAGTTTCTTTACATACTCTGCATCTTTTTGGGCTTCCTCGCCTCTTATTCCGTGGTTAAGATGGGCTGCATAAATTCTAATTCCAAGCTTGTCCTTTAAGCTCCATAATGAATGTAAAAGACACACAGAGTCTGCTCCGCCCGATACTCCGATTAAAACAGAGTCGCCCTTAGATAACATATTATGTTTCTCTATTGTATTACACAGAATTTGTAATAACTCTGCTTTCTTGCTACATTGCATGGTCTCCGCTCCAGTCTGTAAACATTGTATATTCGCCTATCCAGGTAAGGTATTCATATCCAACCTCACCGTTTCTGTGTTTCGCAAAATTACACTTAGCTTTGTTAGGTTCTTCGGAATCTTCGTGATAGTAGCCATCTCTGTGCAAGAACATAACCATATCGGCATCCTGCTCAATTGCACCTGAATCACGCAAGTCGCTAAGCAATGGTTCACGCTTTTCTTTATCGGAAGCACGGCTCAGCTGTGAAAGGGCAATTATTGGTATATCCAAATCATTTGCAAGAATTTTAAGGGTACGGGAAATTTCTGAAATTTCCTGTTGTCTGCTCTGACCTTTTGAACTTCCTGAAATAAGCTGAAGATAATCTATCACAACCAAGTCCAAACCTTTATCAAGCATAAGCTTTCTGCATTTTGCACCAATTTCGTCAACAGTTATACTTGAGGTATCATCAACATATATTCCCGATTGTGCCAGAACCGCAAGAGCGTTACCAATCTTTCCCCATTCATCATCCTTAATCTCGCCTTTTTTGATTTTCTCCGAGCTAAGCTTTGCTTCACCGCTTAAAAGTCGGTTTGCAAGCTGTATTCCCGGCATCTCAAGGCTGAAAATTGCAACATTCTTCTTTGCCTTAACTGCAACGTTTTGAGCGATATTTAAAGCGAAACTGGTTTTACCCATTGCAGGACGTGCTGCAAGAATTATTAATTCTGCATTATGAAGTCCTGATGTACGCCTGTCTATATCTATAAATCCCGTGGGGATACCTGTAACCGAATTATCCTTTTCTGAAAGAACCTCCAACCGTTCAAGGCTTTCATCTAAATATCTGCCTATATGAACAAGTCCGTCACCATCTCTGTCCTGAGAGAGTTTAATAAGATAATCCTGAGCATAGGAAAGAATGCTACCTGTTTCTTCATCGCCACGATAGCATTTCGCACGGATATTATCAGCCATCTTAATCATTTTTCTCTGTACTGATTTATTCTTTACAATAGATGCATAGTGTTTTACACTTTCTGTAGAGGGTACAAGATTTGCTACCTCATACACAAATGAAATTCCGCCTATTTTCTCAAGTGAACCCCTTAGAATTAAATGCTCTTTCAGGGTTACAAGGTCAATAGGTTTGCCAAGGTTATACAAATCAACAATTGCCTCAAACAATTCTTTATGTCTGCTAATATAAAAGTCTTCAGCATGAACCTTTGAAATCACATCAGGAATACAATCCTTATCAAGATACATTGCACCGATTACAGACTGTTCTGCCTCGTTACTGAAAGGCACAGACATATCCTCAGGATTTATAATATCTGCTTGCATATCCATTGTTTCTTCAGCCATTTATCTCACCATTCCTTTAATACCGACAGCTTTATTTTTCTTCGGTAACCTGAACCTTAAATGTACCAATAATTTTAGGGTAGAGAGTAACATTTACATCTCTTGTTCCGCAAGTTTTAATTCCGTCAGGAAGGTCAATCTTTCTTTTGTCAACCGTGATATTAAACTGTGCTTTAAGAGCCTCAGCAACATCCTTTGAGGTAATAGAACCAAATAATTTTCCTTCTTTACCTGCCTTGGCAGAAAGCTTAACTGTTACTTCCTTAAGGCGTTCTGCAATATTTGATGCCTTTAATTCTTCCTGATTTTTTCTGTATTGTTCAGCACCCTTTTTACCTTCAAGCTCATTCACAGCCTGTTTTGTTGCAAGAACAGCTAATCCCTTTTTAAGCAAAAAGTTAGTTGCATATCCATCACTTACATCAATTAAATCGCCCTTTTTTCCCTGAGCTTTTACGTCTTTTGTCAAAATAACCTTCATATATATCTCTCCTTTTTTATTAACAAATTAATTAATTGTAAAATTCCAAAAAACTGTGTTTTATAAGCAAATTTACATTATACTTTTTAGCTCATTTTTCCGTTGGAAGGCTCCCTTGTGCAAAGGGAGCTCCGCCGCAGGTGGTGAGGGATTGTCTTTTTTATAGCTTTTTACAATCCTCCCACCGCAAAAGCGGTCCCGCCTCCTTTACACAAGGAGGGCTTTTATGGAAATTATCCACATTTTCCTGATTTTTTATTTTACAATCACCTATATTAACAAATTAAATTATTACGCATCAAACAGGACTTCATCAATAGCCGCCCTAAGACGCATTTCTGCAGAAATAATACTGCTGTTTCTTATTTGAGCACCGGCGATGGTAATATGTCCGCCGCCGCCAAGCTTTTCAAGGACAACCTGAACATTCATTGTGTCTAATGACCGTCCGCTTATAATTGTTCTTCCCCCAACAACAGCAAGAACAAAGGCTGCCTCAACACCCTTTATATTCAATAGCTCGTCTGCCGCCTGAGCAACAACAATCTGTGTATCTGCACCCATATCTTCACAGGTTGCAATTGCAATGTTTTCTCTATACAGCTTTGCATTGCTGATTATTTCAGCCTTTTGAATATAGGTCTTTAAATCGTTCCTGAACAAACGCCTTACGCTGATGGGGTCTACCCCTAATCTTCTTAAATAAGACGCTGCCTCAAATGTTCTTGCACCTGTTTTAAATGTAAATCCCTTGGTATCTAAATAAATACCACTGTAAAGGGCTTCAACTTCACACTTTCCAAGTGTAACACTTTCTCCGAAATACTGGAGAATTTCTGTAACAAGTTCACAGGATGAAGATGCATATGGCTCGTGATAGGTAAGAACTGTATTTTCGATAAAGTCCTCGCAACGTCTGTGATGGTCGATAAGGACAATCTTCTTTGGAATTTTTAAAAGTTCTTTATATTCAACCATATTCGGTCTGTGGGTGTCTACAACAATTAAAAGAGTATCTTTTTCTGCAACACCGATTGCCCTGTCTTCACTTAGAATACGAAGTCTGTATTCTTCCTTTTCCATTAAGGGACTTAGTATTGACTGTGTATTATTGACGTTTTTATCAATGGCGATATAAGCATCAACGCCAATATTTAAAAATGCCCTGAACAATCCCACAGATGCACCAAAGCTATCTGCATCTGCATTTTTATGTCCCATAATGATTACATTATGGGCTTCTCTTACCATATCATAAAGGGCATGGGAAACAACTCTGGCTTTAACCTTAACACTCTTTTCAACCTCATGGCTTTTTGCACCAAAGAACTGATAGCCTTTAACAGCCTTAACAACTGCCTGATCTCCGCCTCTGCCTAACGCCATTTCAAGGGCAGTTCTTGAGATTTGCTCATTTTCCTGTAATGAATGTCCCACTCTGCCAACACCAATACTTACGGTAACAGGAATTCTGTTTTCTTCCTTGATTTTTTGAACCTCATTGAGAATAGAAAACTTTTCGTTCATTAATGGTTCAAAGGATGCGTATTCAAACAAAATCAAAAATCTGTCACGTTCATAACGTGTTACAATGCCCTTTCCTTTTTCAACCCATTCACTTATACATTTATCAATCTCACCCGCAAGAGAACCATGCTTATTATTGGGTGTAAACTTAAACACTTCATCATAGTTATCAACAGCCAATGAACAGACAACAATTTTCTTGTCGTCTATCTTTTTTCTTAAATCATATAAATCCGTTAAGTCTGTAAAATACAGTGCCACAAGTGTATCAACTATTCCGTCCTGATTGATACGAACGGCTTTGCCTGTAAGAAGATATGTTCTTTCGTTGTACACATATTCCTCAGGTGCAGGTTCTTCATCCTCAACAAATCTTGCAAACTGAACCTTTGTAAATATATCCTGAACAAACTCTCCAAACAATCTTTCTCTGCCAACCATCTCACTCATATGGGTATTATGCCACTGGATTGCTCCGCCAACTGTTGCAATCAGCATAGGCTGTGGGAAATTAAGTACTGCTGTTTTGGTGGTACGTTCAATACAGAAGTTTAATGATTCAAGCTGTGAAATAAACTTTCTGCTTCTGATTTTTGAAACAACAAAACCAAGCACTGCCATAAATATGGACAGAGCAAACTCAACAGCAGCAAAAATAAGCATAGTAAAATCTGTTTCGCTTGCATATCCGTCATGCAAAAAAGAAACAGCTGTCAAAAGCGAAATCACAAAGAACAAAAGTGAACCTATTAAAGAAAATTTGAAAAAGCTTCTCTGTTCTTCTGCAATAACTCCTTTACTTGCGACCATTATCCTCACCCACTTTGGTCAGCGATCTGAAATTTAACATTGCATCCGCTAAGCCAATTAAAATAAGTATATGTAAAAGCATTCCTATCATCAAATAACCAACGAAAAATACAACTGCATAGATAATTGCCCTTAAATATCCTGATGTAATCTTTTTACTCAGTTTAAAATCAATAAACGATAAACCGCAAACACAAATGAATGCATATAACAAAGATGACATATTTACAAGCACAGCATTAACAGGTGTGATTTTTTCAGAAAATGCAGTGATAATATACAAAATCATCGCAACATAGCACATATTTCTGGATGCAATCATCCTGTTAAAGGGAATATACATAACTCTCTTAATACGTAATCTTCCCAATATAAAAATTCCAAACATATATGCGCAATAACCCAAAACCACCGAGATACCAATAAAAAATGTTGGCATATACAGCAGTATCATTTCCTTAATTTGGTTCATAACCGTATTAATATTAGCCATTAATTCGTTCATTGGCACAGGTGCTTCTGTCGGCAACTTACTGATGATATCCCCCATCATATTTTTTGAACTGTCAAGAATTTGGGAAATCATATCTTCAATACCATTGCCGCCGTTTAGCTTGTCAATCATCCACAACTGGATTGCATAACCAATAAGAACGGCTCCCGATACAGCAAAAATCGAGTTACTGAATGAGAATTTTCTTGAAACTGTATAACCGATTATAACTCCCGGCAGGAGATTCATAATTCCAAGCATCAATACAGAAAGAATATCTCCGTTTAAAACAAACAACAAAAGTATACTTGCAATAAATGCAATACCCGACATACGTGTACCATACTTTACGCCCAAAAGCATAAGGGGTATTCCCGAAAGGATAACCGAAAACATCCCTAAAATCGGAATATACATACAAACTTCAACCAAAATAACCGACAGACAAACACATATTGCCCCGAAGGCTATTGCTTTTACACTAATCTTCTTCATAGTAATCCTTTCTGTCCCGAAGGTTTTCAAGCAAATTACTCAAATCCCCATATCTTCTTTCAAGAATATGCTTCTCGTTAATAGAACGGCGAAGTAATCTTCTTAGCTGTTCATCAATCTCATTTGAACTTATTCCCAATCTATTACATAAAAGATATGTCTGACCTATCACCCCTGCCGCATCATTGATAATCCTTTCCCGATTATCAGCATCAGGCTCAGCAGAAATATCTCCAAACAAATCCGTAAGATTTTGCATCACTTCAATCTTAAGAAGTTCAACCGCTTTGATATTATTGGCAATATCTATTTCCATTGTAATCTCTCCATTTTATTTTCATTTTAGGATTATTACCGATTATTATTATATAATAACAAATATTTCTCAGCTTTTCAACTATATTTTAATAAAAAATTGAAATTTATTTATATTTTTTCTGTTTATATTCCAAAAATTAATTTTTCACACTGTAAATCATAAGGAATATACTAAATATTATAGAGAAAGATTTAAAATCGTATCAGACTGCTTAATGTTAATTTTCCACCTCATCAGTCACCTCTCGGTGACAGCTTCCCCTCAAGGGGAAGCCAAAGAACATAAAATCAAGCCTTCCCCTTGAGGGGAAGGTGGCGGCGTTAGCCGTCGGATGAGGTGTTTTAAAAATCATTATTAATTACAAGAGGTGTAAATAGTGAAACAATCAAAACTAAATAATTTAGATTTGCATAAAACCGCATATATTTCCCATATTGAGTTAGATAAGAAAACAAGACTAAGACTTATCGAGCTTGGTTTTAATAAGGGAACTAAAATCACTCCTTTATATAAAAGTCCGTTAGGCGATCCCACTGCATATTTAGTTGATAATACAGTAATCTCATTAAGAAAAGAGGACGCATCTTTGATTTTTCTAAATGATACTGCCGAGGGGGTAAAGTAATGTCATATTCAAAAATAATTCTTGCAGGAAACCCAAATGTGGGAAAAAGTACGATTTTTAATGCATTAACAGGACTACGGCAACACACAGGTAACTGGTCAGGGAAGACAGTGGAACTAAGCAAAGGCTATTTTAAGAAAAACGGAAAGTTGTTTGAAGTTGAGGATTTGCCCGGAACATATTCAATATCAGCTGATTCACCTGAAGAAAAAATCGCAAGGGATGAAATATGCTTTTCCGACGGAGATTTAACATTAATCGTTGCAGATGCATTATGCCTTTCAAGGAATTTAACACTTATACTGCAAATTTCAGAAATTTCTCCAAGAACAGCGCTCTGCATAAATCTGATTGACGAGGCTGAAAAAATGGGGTTGTATATCGACATTGATGCATTAAGCCGACAGCTTCAAATTCCGGTAATAGGTATTTGTGCCAAGAAAAAAGGGGATATAGATAAATTAAAAAATTTCATTACATATGAGGTTGAAAATAAGGAAAATCTATCATTTAATTCGGTGATATATCCTGATCATACCGAAGATGCTATTAAATCCATTTCCGATGCAATGACAGGCTTACCCTTTTCCCGTTTTTCTCAGCGTTTTACCGCAATAAAGCTTTTGGAAAATGATAAATTTGCATCTAATCTTCTTGATTCATTTGAATTAAAGCCATTGCAAAAGTCAAGAATTTACGCTCAGGCAGAAAAGGCACGGGTAAAACTGTATTCTCAGGGAATATCCTCGGAGGGAATAAATGACATTATTCTGTCCGCAACCTCTCAAAAGGCAAAGAGTATTTCCGAAAAATGTATTCTAAAAACAGAAAAAAATAAAAAAATTCCCCTTTATACAAAAGCCGACAAGCTTTTATGTTCAGGAAAATTTGGAATACCGATTATGCTCTGCTTTTTTTCGCTCTTGCTTTGGATAACAATCTCCTTTGCAAATATACCATCACAATGGCTGATGAATTTATTCGGTCAGATTAAAGTTTATTTGTATGTAATTGCGGATTATTTAAATCTGCCACATATTATAAAGTCGCTCCTGATAGACGGCGTATATCACACCGCAACATGGGTAACCTCGGTAATGTTACCGCCTATGGCAATATTTTTCCCCTTGTTTACCCTTTTAGAGGATTTAGGATACTTGCCAAGACTTGCCTTTAATCTGGACAGATGCTTTAAGAAAGCAGGCAGTTGCGGAAAACAGGCATTAACTATGTGTATGGGTATAGGCTGTAATGCCGTAGGTGTTACAGGTTGCAGAATAATTTCATTCAAAAAAGAGAGATTAGCCGCCATTGTAACAAACTGTTTTATGCCCTGTAACGGACGGTTCTCTATGCTGATTACAATATCATTGATTTTTATGGGAAGCTCCTTTTCACATTTTGAATCCCTTGTATCAGCCATATGTGTAACTGTATTAATATTGATAGGTATCGGTTTTACTCTTTTGATAACCAAACTGATTACATTCTGCTTTGACAGTAAAACCGAACCCTTTATTATGGAGATACCCCAAATACGAAAGCCCGATATAACAAAAACTCTAATCCGTTCACTTCTTGACAGAACACTTATGATACTTGGGCGGTCAATAAAAATTTCTGCACCTGCAGGAGCAATTATATGGCTGACAGCAAATCTGTCTGTAAATCAAACCACAATCCTTGAAATTTGTTCAAATTTTTTAGAGCCTATGGCTTCACTTATGGGACTTGACGGAACAATTCTTTTTGCCTTTATTCTTGCACTGCCTGCAAACGAGATAGTACTTCCTATTCTGTTAATGGGATATTTATCAGGCGGTGTTATGCCAAATGTTGACAGCTTTTCGTCTTTAAGGGAAATTTTTATAAATAACGGATGGACTATTATAACAGCAATAAATGTTATGCTTTTTTCTCTTCTGCACTTTCCTTGTGCAACCACCTTATATACAATCAAGAAAGAAACAGGCAGTTATTTTTGGACATTTA
>JAZUMJ010000159.1:0-24511 GCA_045603605.1 Ructibacterium sp.
CTCCATTCCGCCGCCATACGTCGGCATAAATTGTAATAAAATTTCTCTTATCCGTATGGCAAGGAATGATAAGAGATTTTACGCCCATGTGCGTTTCTGAGCAATAGCGAAGAAAATTTCGCACGGGCAATTAAATCCGCCGGAGGCAATAACGCGAAAGGAACTTTCACGTTATTCATCCTTTCTGCTTTAGGTAAAATATCTCCTTAGAGGGTTAATTCAAACCGAAGGAAATCTCCAGTGCTTCGTTAACCCTATCCATTAAATTTTCATCTAAATGTCCGATTTTCTCTTTTAGCCGGCGTTTGTCAATGGTTCGTATTTGCTCAGCAAGAACAACCGAATCCCTCGATAATCCATAACCGCCTGCATCAATTTCAATATGCGTAGGCATTTTAGCTTTGTTTATCTGAGAAGTGATTGCTGTAGCAATAACTGTAGGACTGTATTTGTTGCCTACGTCGTTTTGTATTATTAAAACAGGCCGCACGCCTCCCTGTTCCGAACCGATTACCGGACTTAAATCTGCATAATAAATATCTCCTCTTTTAACTACCAAATTATTCACGCTCCGCAAGTTAATTTAGACTGCGAACGGACGTTTGCCCGACCTTGATTATTCAAGGTATCCTTTCTCCATCATTAACATTCTATGCGGTTTAACTGATTTTGGTACATAACATCGGGTTTTATTGCGACAAATGTAGCATTATGTACTATGCAAAAAATCAGTCGGATATGGGTGAGTCGATAAGATAGTTGTGTGCATCAATAACTTTGCTGCCCCTGAGATATATCCGTGGTATTCGCTTGCCAATGATACAAAGGATTTCGTAATTGATTGTCCCCATCTTTTCGGCAAGGCTCTCTACCGGTAATTCTATATCATCGCTCCTGCCAAATAAGATAACATCGTCGCCGACATTTATATTATTGACAGCAGAAACGTCAAACATACATTGATCCATACAAATATTTCCCACAAGATTGCATTTCTTTCCGCCGATTATGGCTTCTGCCTTTCCTGAAAGCACTCTCGAATAGCCGTCTGCATAACCAACCGGAACGGTTGCAATCCTTGTATTTTCGTTTTTGGTTTTATATTTTCTGCCGTAGCTTACAGAAACTCCGGCTTCAACTTCTTTAACATTTGTTATTTTTGCTTTAAACTGCATTGCAGGCTTTAAATGTAATCGCCCGCAATCTACAAAGGCGGAGGGTTTAAGACCATATAATATTATTCCGGGTCTAACCATATCCATATGCATATGGGGAAAACGTATCAATGCCGCACTATTGCAGCAATGCTTAATCGGAATATCTAATCCGTTTTCTTTCAGGCGATTGCAGATTGCTAAAAAGCGTTCAAACTGCATATTTGTATAATCGTCATCATTTTCATCAGCTACAGCAAAATGAGTAAAAATACCCTCTATATCAAGATTAGGTAAAACTGCCATTTTAAGAATTGTATTTACTGTTTGAGAGTTAATCTCTTCGTCCTCGGTGTAACGGAAACCAACCCTACCCATACCTGTATCAATTTTAATATGAATTTTTGCACGCTTTCCCTGTTTGGTTGCGGCACGGGATATGGCACTTGCAAGTTCATAATTGAAACAGCTTGCTGTGACATCAAATTCAACAAGACGGGTAATACATTCTGCATCTGTGGGACCCAGGATTAAAATGGGACATATAAAACCGCACTTTCGCAGTTGCTCTGCCTCGTCAATGCACGCCACCGCAAGACAATCAGCGCCGCCGTTAAGCAGAGTTCTTGCAACCTGAAGATAGCCGTGTCCGTAAGCATCAGCCTTGACTACGCCAAGGATTTTCGTTTCAGGACGAACGTATTTTCGTATTCTTTGAATATTGTTTTCTATGGCATCTAAACTGATTTCAGCCCAAGCACGTGCTTCGTTTCTCATTTAAATGTTTTCTCCTTTATTCAATAAACAAACTTTTGTCTATTTCACAATTTGAAATAAATTCTTCGTATTCAACCGAAATAACTTCATCACCCTTGTCATTATATGTGATAAGCTTTAACGGCTGCCCGTTTTCAGGGTTTATTATAAGATTTTGAACAAATCTGTTTTTATTATTCTCAAAAGTTTCAGAGGTAAGAATAACTTCATCACCGTTTTGAAATTCAGGCATTTGGTCTAATATATAATATTCATTCACAAAATCCGAAATAAACATAAAATCCTTATCAGGGACACTAAGCCCCCTTTCGATTCTCTGTTTGGGTGTATCCTTACTCTGCATAAATATTTCATTGTCGGTATAAACAGTAACAGTTCCTGACATTCTTTCAGGTTCTATAATTTCAACCCTATATTTATCGGGACTTTCCCAAAATTGTTTTGCTCTGTACTCGGTTGTACTTTTGTTGCCGTTTACTGTTATTTTTACAGTAGCAACATAACTTTTCATATCCTTAAAGTTTTTATCTATTTTTTGGTTGATAGTTCCGCAGCCTGCGGTTGTTATCATAAGTATAACGCTTAGAAGAAAGGAAATACCTTTTTTCAATAAATCTCCGCCTTATACCTTTAATATTCCCAAAATCGCCTTTGGTACAGCGTCAACAAGGTCTGTTGCAATTAAACCAAATTCCCCAATCTCTTCAACTGCCAAATCTCCTGCAAGACCGTGAACAAAAGCCCCGAGAATTGCAGATTTATATCCCTCAAGACCTTGAGCCATAAATGAACCAATAATTCCCGAGAGAACATCGCCCATTCCGCCGGTTGCCATTCCGCTGTTGCCTGTTGGATTGATGTGCATTTCACCTCTTGGAGAGGCAATCACTGTGTCCTTTCCTTTGAGAAGAAGAGTTACATTATATTTTTTTGCAAACTGAACTGCAACAGCCTCACGATTAGATTGAATTTCTTCAATTGATAAGCCTGTAAGGCGTGACATTTCACCAGGGTGAGGTGTTAAAACTATATCCTTGTGACTTTGGGTCAGTATATTTATATTCTCGCTAAGGGCATTTATGCCATCAGCATCAATCAAAAGACGGCAATCAGTTGTGAAAATATCTTCAATCAGATTTGTCAAATTCTTTGTTTTACCAAGCCCCGGACCAATAACACAAGCACCGCTGTGTGAAACTTTATCCAAAACATCACTATAGCTTTCTTCAGCAATAAATCCGTCATTTTCCGAAAGTGCCATAGTCATTGCCTCGGTTAGCTTTACTGCTAAAACAGGTTGTTGTGATTTTGGTGTTCCAACAGTAACAAGTCCACAACCTGAACGAAGAGCCCCCAAAGCCGTAAGAACTGCCGCACCTGTCATACCAAGTGAACCTGCCAAAATGAAAAGTCTCCCGCAATCGCCTTTATGCATATCGCTGTGACGAATCGGTAAAAGTGCTTTATATGATTTAATAAGCTCAGCTTTTGTTCCGTCCATAACAGGAGCTGCACCGCAAACAACTGCGGCGGCAACTGTGTCTGAATGGCTTATGCTAAGGTCAACATCCACAGGGTTTCCCATAAACTTAATATGGGGTTTGCCAAGGTCGTCGTGAAAAACTTCAATATCTTTAAAACCAAATCCACGAAAGCCTGTTCCCATAAACTTAGAGAAAGCTTCTTTGGCGGCAAAAAATCCGGCAATACTTTCAAAAGAATTCTTTTTCTGGGCGAAATATTGACTTTCTTCACGGGTAAAAGCACGTTTAATAAAGGCATCAAGATTTTCCATCTTGGAAAATCTTTCGATTTCAATAATGTCTATGCCGGTTTTAATCATCAAGTGTCACCTTCTGAGGATTATATCTTCTAAAGCCCTCTTTAATTTTATCATTGGGATTAAATAAAAGCATAGTTCTGCCGTTTTTACCCGGGAAAATTACAAAATATACACCTTCATCATCAATATGTGTGCAGGCATAAACTTTTTTTGTAGTGCTGTCATTAAGATAGCGTTTAAACTCACGGTTTTTGGTGCTTGCCATCATATCAATTTTTCTTGCATTAACTTCAAGCAAACGCTTGCGATTTCTCATATTAATAACCTTATCTACATCCAAGGCTCCGTTTGTAAAGCAATATTCATACTCAAGATTTGTTGCTGTTATAAGTCTGTATAGCAGATATATCAAGCCTATGCAAGCGGTAAAGGCAATAGGCCCCACAAGTTTTATCATTAAAACTACCGGTAGAAACATCATAACGATTAACACACCTACAAGGCAAGCTAAAATCTTAACGAAATCCTTTCCGGTTCTTTTTTTCTTTACTAAATGTTCAACAAAAATATCCAATTTTTTCTACCTCCGAATATAATCCTCCCTATTTTATTTTTATAATAACATAAAAGGAATAAAAGCACAAGGGTTTTTTGTTTAACAATTGGTTACGAAACTATAAATTATCAGATGGAACGAATTGACTAAATCCAAAATTTATGTTAATATATAAAGAAATTTTGACAAAATCGGAGAAAATACTATGAGAAAAAAATCTATTTTTACAAATATGCTTTTTGTAACCCTTGCAGCACTGTTATGCTGTGCCCTATGGGGAAGTGCAACACCCTTTATCAAGATTGGCTATGAGCTTCTTCTGCCTGAGAAAAACGTACCATCTACAATTCTTTTTGCCGGAATACGCTTTACTTTGGCAGGGATTATCACAATATTGATATATAGTATCGGAAGAAGAAAATTTATTTTTCCCCAAAAAGAAAATTGGGATAAGGTTGCTAAAATTGCGGCAGTGCAGACGGTAATCCAATACATATTCTTTTACATAGGACTTGCAAACACAACCGGAGCAAAGGGTACAATAATCAGTGGCTCAGACGTATTTTCGTCATTACTGATAGCAGCTCTTTTATATAAACAAGAGAAATTAACACCAAAGAAGGTTATCGGTTGTCTTGTGGGATTCTGCGGAATTATTTTGGTTAATCTTGACGGACTTGATTTTAAGATGAATTTTATGGGTGATTGTTTTGTCCTTTTCTCAGCAATTTCCTATTCATTCTCATCAGTCTTTGTTAAGAAATTCTCTCAGTATGAAGACCCTGTAATTTTAAGCGGATACCAGTTTTTACTTGGCGGAATTTTTATGACTATTGTAGGGTTAATTTTCGGTGGAGTTGTTACAATTTCAGGGGGAGCGGCGTTAGCGGTGCTTATTTATCTTTCATTTTTATCAGCTATTGCCTATGCCCTTTGGGGAATACTTTTAAAACATAACCCTGTTTCAAGAGTTTCTATTTTCAGTTTTACAAAACCTGTCTTCGGGGTATTGTTATCAGCTGTTTTGCTCAATGAACAAAGCGGTGTTTCCTTTGTGAATTTGGCTATTTCTTTAGTTCTTGTCTGTGCAGGAATATTGATATTAAATATTAAAAAAGAAGATTAAAAAGGAATATTAAACTAAAAATGTAAATAATGGAAAAATATGTAAAAATATCCTTGACAAAATAACATATTGATGTTATAATGAGTTTGCGAAACAAATTGAATTAACAAATATTTTGGGGAATTTACTATAGGATTTCTATACCCTTTTTTATCACCAATATGAATTGGTAAAAATGCAAATTCCACTTGGTGATTGAAGGATGGGTATAGTACTTTCCTCTTTTGTTAAGATATTTGTTTCGCAAACAACTGGAGTTTGTGTTTTTCGGCGCATTGGCTTCGGTTGATGCGCTTTTTTTATTTCTCTTTTGTTTACAAATAATTCCATAATTTACAAAAAAAGTCGCAAATTTTAAAAAGAAAGGAGGAAATTGAAATGGTAGATTATCAAAAAATGTATTCATTATTATTTAATTCAATCACCGATGCTATTGAAATATTGAAGAAGGCTCAAATTGATGCTGAAGAAATTTATATCAGTACACCAAGTGACGAAGACGAAGTTAAAGAGTAAAAAAATCAGGGAGCAACAAGGCTCCCTGATTTTTATTCTTCATCATCTTCAATCGGTGGGATATAGCGAACCAAAACTTTGGTAACACGTCTGCCATCTGTTTCTTTAATAAGAACATGAAGATTGTTGTCTTCAAAAAAGTCGCCGACTTCGGGGATTTTTTCAAGCTGTTCCATAGCCCAGCCATTTACGGTGTTTTGTTCTACATCACATTTTAAATCAAAATGTTCAAAAAGTTCTTCAACATCCGCACTTCCAAGAACCATATATTCGTTCTCGTTAAGTTTTTCCATATCTTCAACTATGTCATCGTGTTCGTCCCAAATCTCACCAACAAGCTCTTCCAAAATATCTTCCATAGTCACAATGCCCATTGTTCCGCCGTATTCATCGGTTACAACCGCAATATGTGATTGAGATTTTTGAAGATGCTTAATAAGCTTGGAAATCTTTATTGAGTCTGCAACAAAGATTACAGGTTTGATGATTTCCTCAAGATTTTTACCGCCGTTTTTATTCATCACGAAGAAGTCACGTTGATGAATTACACCGATAATATTATCAATTGTATCCTTATAAACAGGAATACGGGAATAAGCACTTTCGGTAAAAACTTTAAAGATTTCTTCAAAATCATCATCAGCCTCGATTGCAGTAAGGTCAACTCTTGGAGTGAGTATATCACCTGCATCCAGGTCATTAAACTCAATGGCACTTTTAATTAAATCGCCCTCTTGTTCATCAATACCGCCATCGTTTTGTGCCTCTTCAACTATTGTTAAAAGCTCTTGCTCGGTGATACCCCTGTCATCCTTGGACTTAAAGATTTTTGTAAGTAAAATCTTCCATAAACCAAACAGCTTGTTAAAGGGTGCAAGAATAAGCATAATTATTCTCATAATAGGAGCTGAAAACATAGCAAAGCTCTCAGGTGATTCCTTTGCAAGACTTTTCGGTGAAATTTCGCCGAAAATCAACACAAGGATTGTCATAACAACAGTAGAGATTGTGGCTCCGTATTCAGCGGAAATTTTCATAAAAGTCACTGTTGCAAGAGATGATGCAGCAATGTTAACAATGTTGTTACCAATTAGGATACTTGATAACAGCCCGTCATAGTCCTCTGCAAGTTTTAAAACCAACCTTGCACGCTTGTTTCCGTCGTTTGCATAATTTTTTAATCTGATTTTATTCAGCGAAGAAAATGCCGTTTCGGTTGCTGAAAAATATGCTGAACAAATGATAAGTACAACGAGTCCAATAATAAGCCCCGCGCCAATATCGTCCATAAGGTATAATTCCCCCTAATAATAAATTCACAGTGTATTATAGCATATATGTTTTATTAATGCAAGAGATATGTCAACAAAAGATTTAAATGTAACGAGGATGTAAAATACAATATTATAATTGACACTTGCATAAAAATCTGTTAAAATATAGACAATAATTTCAATTGGAAAGGAAATGAAAAATGAGCAGAGAGTATTTTGAAAAAAGAATTGCAGAGGTAACTGCAAACCATAATGAAGTTATTTCAAGAAAGAATACACCAAAATTCAGTATTAACGGTGTATTTAACAGATATAAATATCCTGCACTTATGCGTGAGGATATTCCCCTTAATTGGAGATTTGATTATTCATACGAGAGAAACCCCATGTTCTTGGAGCGTATCCGTGTTAATGCAGTTTTAAATGCCGGTGCAATATATTTAGACGGTAAATACATACTTGTTGCAAGAATTGAAGGAAATGACAGAAAGTCATTCTTTGCAGTAGCAGAGAGTGATAATGGTGTTGACGGCTTTAAATTCCGTGAAAAGCCAGTTGTTTTGCCTAAGGTTGAAGAAATTGACACAAACGTATATGATATGCGTCTTACACAGCACGAGGACGGTTGGATTTATGGATTATTCTGCAGTGAGAGAAAGGATTTCTCGGTTGATGATACATCATCAGCAGTTGCAAAATGCGGTATTGTAAGAACAAAGGATTTGAATACTTGGGAGAGAATGCCTGATTTGGTTTCACCTAATCAGCAGAGAAATGTTACACTTCATCCTGAGTTTGTTGATGGTAAGTATTTGCTCTATACAAGACCCTCTGACGGATTTATTGATGTTGGCAGCGGCGGAGGAATAGGTGCTGCGTTGGTTGACAGTATGGAAAATGCAAAAATAACCGAAGAAAAGATTATTGATGCAAGAGTATATCATACAGTTAAGGAAGTAAAGAACGGAGCCGGAGCCGTTCCTATCAAGACAAAAGAGGGTTGGCTTCATGTTGTGCATGGTGTGAGAAATAATGCATCAGGGCTTCGTTATGTTCTGTATTGCATTATGACCGCTCTTGATGACCCAACAAAGGTAATATATGAACCGGCAGGATATTTCATTGCACCCAAAGGCGCTGAGCGTAACGGCGATGTTGCTGGTTGTGTATTCTCCAACGGAGCAATTGTTGACCCTGACGGAAATATGTTTATTTACTATGCTTCAGCAGATACAAGACTTCATGTTGTTTCCACAACAGTTGATAAAATGGTTGATTACTGTATGAACACACCAAAAGATGGTCTTACAACCCATACAAGTGTTGAAAACATCTGTAATCTCATTGATGCTAACAAAGGCTATTATAACGAGTAAAATTTAGATATATAGGGAACAGCTTAGGCTGTTCCTTATAACATTAAGAAAGGATATGGCGTTTAATATGATAAGAAAATCCTTAATAGAATCTATATTTGAAGCTGCTTCAATCGAAAGGTGGAATGACCATATCCGCCCCTCCCGTGGATTTACAGAACTTGATAAGCAATCACATAAAATGATTTGTGCTTATGTTCTGGGAAAACTTGAGGAAGATGTTGATTGGCTGAAATTGATTGAGGGCGGAATTTTTGAATTTTTGCATCGTCTTTTGCTTACGGATATTAAACCGCCTATTTTCCATAAATTGATGGAAGAAAAGGGGGAAGAGCTAAATAAGTGGGCAATAAGCCAGATAACCCCTGATATCTCATCTATAAGCGGTGGATTTGCAGATAGATTTGCTGAATATTTTTTAAATACCAACTATGCCGCAAAAGAAAAGAAAGTTCTTGAGGCGTCACATTATCTTGCTACAAAATGGGAGTTTGACATTATATATGATATGTGCAGCACTTATTATGGTATAGATAAAACAAGGCGGGAAATTGACAGCAAGCTCCAAAACTTGGAGGAACAACCATTTTTCAAAGCTTTTCTCCACGATAAAAATTATCAGGGATTTATTAATCTTTTGGGAGAATTAAGATTTCAACAGCGTTGGTCACGATCCCCTCGTATTCCGGCGACATCGGTTATAGGACATATGATTATTGTTGCAATCCTTTCATATTTCTGTGTCTGTGAAACAGGTGCTTGCAAGCAAAGGATGATTAATGCATTTTTAGGTGGTTTATTCCATGATGTACCGGAGGTTCTCACAAGGGATATTGTTTCACCTGTAAAGGCATCTGTATCGGGCTTGGACGAGCTGATTAAAAACATAGAAAATGAGCAGATGGAGAATATTCTTTATCCGCTTATTCCAAGTGAATGGAAGAATGAGATAGAGTATTATACAAGTGATGAGTTCAGTGATAAGATAATCAAGGACGGGGCTATTTGTATGACAACCTCAAAGGAGATAAATAACAGCTTTAATGATGATAAATACTCACCCATCGACGGAAGTATTATAAGAGCCTGTGACCATCTTTCTGCCTGCATTGAAACCTATGTTTCCCATACAGCAGGTGTAACATCACGGACGCTTTTAACGGCAAATCAGGAGCTTTATAACAGATATAAAAATGTTGTGATAAATGAAATAGATTTTGGAAGTCTGTTTGATTATTTTAGAATTTAGCAAAAATCCATCCTTTGCATAAACTATATATATAGTTATGTAAAGGATGTGAATTTATGAGTGCTGTTATGTATGCGGCAATTTCTTTTTTTGCGGTATATGGAATTGTGCAGATGATTGCAAAGGGTGTGTTCAGCCGTAAACTATCTGCTATTAATTTACCTAATGCTGTTTCTCATAGAGTATTAAGAGTAAAAGATTGTCAGGAACAGATTGAAGGGATAATACGGTCTGCATCCGTAGAGGATATAAGGGAAGAGTTTATCATCATTGATATGGATTCAACTGATGAAACTCCATTTATATTAAACCGTCTTGAAAAAGAATATAATTTCATAAAGGTTATGACACCCAAGGAGTATACAGAGTATATTACCAAAACGGAGTGAGAAGATGATAAAAAACTATAAGATAATTTTGCAATATGAGGGTACACGCTATAATGGCTGGCAACGACAGGGAAATACTAAAAACACAATTCAGGAAAAGGTTGAAAATGTGGTTTCACTATTGGCAGGAAAACCAATAGAGGTATTTGCTTCGGGAAGAACAGATGCAGGAACTCACGCTCTTAATCAGGTGGCAAACTTTCATATAGACACAAAGCTATCAGCCATAGAGATTATGGATTACATAAACAGATATCTCCCGGAAGATATTGCCGTGACATACATAGAAGAGGCGGATTTGAGATTTCACAGCCGTCTTAATGCAAAACGAAAGACTTATTGTTATCGTCTTCAAAAGGGTAAAATAAAAAATGTGTTTGAGAGAAAATATATTGCTCAGTATCCTGAATCATTGGATGTTGATTTAATGAAGAGGGCATCTCTTGATTTAATTGGAAAACATAATTTTAAATCATTTTGTGCTAATAATAAAATGAAAAAATCTACCGAGAGAACCATTTATGATATTAGCATTGAGGAGATTGACAATGAAATTCGTTTTACGTTCTGCGGCAGCGGTTTTTTACATCATATGGTAAGAATAATGGTAGGAACTCTTTGCGAAATCGGATGCGGTTTAAGGTCTGCAGATTCAATTCCTGAGATTATTAAGGGAGAAAAACGTGAAATGGCAGGAGAAACAATGCCGTCAAAAGGATTAATTTTGATGAATGTTGAATATTAAAAAATCGCAAGTTGTTAAACTTGCGATTTTATTCTATTTATCATATATTCATTCGCCAATTCTTCAACCCCATCATCAATCTTTGATAATTCACCAAAGTCAGAGTATTTTTTCTTTAAAGCCACTGTCAGTATATAATCGCATAGCTGCGGATTTTTAGGAAATAGCGGTCCGTGGAGATATGAGGCAAAAACATTTTTGTATACAACACCTTCATCGCCGCCTTTACCTGCATTTCCAAAACCGCAGATAACCTTTCCAAGAGGTGTATGCTCACCAATTACTGTTTTTCCTGAATGATTAACAAAGCCAATAATAGGCTGAGAAACAAGGGAGGATTCAAGAACAACATTGTCAATCATTCTGGTTTGAACCAATTCGGTGCTGATATCAAGTATTCCAAGACCATCAACCTTATTCTCAGAAGTTTCGTAGTATTTGCCAAGCATAGGAAAGCCACCGCAGAGAGCGATAAGTACTCCGCTATTTTCGACATACTCTTTAAGTTCAGTTTGTTTTTTACAAAGCTCTGTGCAAACAGTTTCCATTTCTTTGTCAGATCCGCCGCCTAAAAATACTATATCCGCATCTGAAAGATTTAGAGTTTCTATATCGGTGCATTCCGTAACAGTTACATCTATTCCTCGCCATTCTAAACGCTTTTTCATTGCTGAAATATTTCCCTTATCGCCGTATAGGTTCAAAAGGTCAGGATACAAATGTATGATATTTATTTGATAGTTACTCATTTTCTTTGCCTCCTTTATCAATTTCCTTTTGAATGTCAAGCATTGTTGATTGAGTTGAAAACAGCATTGTATAATTAACAAGAACATAACATACTTCAGCATCGGATGTTAAGCATCTCTGGAGTGCAAATTTCATATCCTCGGTTATTAAATCCCATTTTATATCCGCATATTTAGCTCTTAATGCCAAATCATAACGTCTTGTTCCCGCAACAGTTAGGGTATTAAGATTTTCATCTGCCAACATTTCAAAATCAACATCCCACAGCCATGTTACATCTCTGCCGTCACTTACAGCATCGTTTACGGCAATGATAACGTCCTTTTTACGCTTGTCCAGCATAACTGTCTGAATTGCCTGATTAAATCCTGCAGGATTTTTTGCAAGGTTGAGGATATAGGGTTTTCCTAAATCAATAAGTTCCATTCTTCCGATTTGTGGTTTGTAGTCTTCAAGCATTTGATTAAAATGTTCTGTGTCATTGCCCATCACATTAAGGGCACCATATACTGCCAAAATATTGTATATGTTATAAAAGCCTCTGTAGTTAACATCAATATTTGTCTTGCCGTTTACGGTAAACTTCATTGACCCTGACAAATCCACATTTGTTGCCTCAAAATTAAGCTCAGGACGTTTGTTTCCGCAGTGAGGACAATAGTAATCCCCAAGCTGACTGTAGTGGAAGTAATTGTATTCCTGTTCTTTTCCGCATTCAGCACAGTAACGGCCTTCCTGAACGACCTCAGGCTGAGGAAGAACCTGCTCCGAAATGCCGTAATAATAAGCATCTTTGCCTTTGCCAAGCTGTGCAGAGATTGGGTCATCACCGTTTAATATCAGCTTTACACCATCTGCCATATTAATTGCTTCTTTCAAAAGCTCCATAGTGATTTCTATTTCACCATATCTGTCAAGCTGGTCACGGAAAAGGTTTGTAACAACCATATAATCAGGAGTAAGATGTGCAAAAACGCGTCTTGCATAAGCCTCGTCAATCTCAAGCACTGCCCAATCTCCTTTAAATATACCGAAGATATTGCAGTTTTGTGCAAATGCAGTAGCAACACCGCCAATCATATTAGCTCCAAGGCTGTTACATACAGTTTTATATCCGCATTTAATAAGAGCGGAGTTAAGGAGATTGTTTGTTGTTGTCTTGCCGTTTGTACCGCAAGTAACAACAATACCTTGGGTTAATTGCTTTGACAAAATTCTAATAAAATCGGGACAAATCTTTAAGGCAATTTCACCCGGAACAGAAGAGGATTTCTTGCCGACAATACGTCCTGCAACGGCAGCAAGCTTTGCTGCCCATACAGCTAAAATCTTTCGCATTAAGATAACCACCTTTATACTTTAATGAAATTATTATATAACTTCGTAAGAAAAATTACAAGTAGATTATCTTAAAATAATGTTACAATCTTTTCCTTAACTTCTCAATTCGTTCAAATAATCAGCAATACATTCCGCTGCTAAGCTTAATCCGTATAATGCCTCGCTTAAAGTGTTTCCGCTGCTGCCTGTTTCGATTATCAGGCTTGCATTTGATGTATGGCCGTTAAAACGCTCCTTCCTTAAATTTATATGCCTCATAAGAGTGGGGTATCTTTCGTTAATTGCCTTTTGGAAATGTATAGCTGTTCTTAAATTTTCTCTCCAATTGGGATGTTCAAGCCCCTTTTGATTTGTTCCTACAACAAACATAAGCTGAGCTGACTTTTGACCGTTAATCTCGGTAACAGGCTTTGCTTTTACCTCATCCTTGTAGACAATAGAATCTCTGTGAATATCCAAAATAACCTGAATACCGGGATACTCCTCTTTATATTTATTAATTGCTTTTAAAGAACTTGCATATGAACCATTAAAGGACGGAACATCGTGTTGGGTAGTGTCGTGAATGGTTTCTATGCCTTTTTTGTTAAAAATATCTGTTATAATTTCCCCTGCCTTTATAACATTTTTGCTGTTATCATCACTTCTGTCACCTTCGGTTTTATCGTAATAATTAAGTCCTTCATATGCATATGCCTCGGTTCCGTGAGTATGAATGATTAACACCTTTGGCCCGTTATTTTTCATATCAATATCAGGAGCCTCTGATAAAAACTCCTGAACATCAACCTCAAATGATGTGTCATTGCCTATAACTACACCCTCTTTGCCTAATTTAAGGGGTGATAAATCTACCTCTCTGATTTCACGGCGGTTTTCAGGTTTTATGTATATTTCGCTGGGTTCAGGTTCAATGGGCTGGGGAGATTTTGTTTCTGTGGGAGGAGTAGGAGGAATTTCTTCGTTACTGGGATTTATTCCGCTTTTATTAATGGAATTTATATATGGGATTTCCTGAGCGATAATTTTAGAGCTGTTAAAAATTTTGGCATTAAAAAAGGCAGAGGATATTTTTTGAACAAATTTTGTATCCTCCATAACTGTGTTTTGAGTTTCCATGGGGGAAAGGTTTGTGCTTATTACTGATATAAGAACAAAACCTATTATTCCCCACAATAAAATTTTTAAAATTCTGAATAGCTTTTTTCCGTCAATTACAATGGTTCGGTATCTCTTCATAATTAATTAACCTCCGGCTTGTCTTATGCTGATATAATTAATTTATGAAGATAAAATTAAAAATAGAACCAAGTTCAAAAATGTAATTGAATTGTAAATTTATGGTAAATTATTCTCCGTATAAACCTGCTCTGTCGTTAACAACAAACATTCTAAGCATTTCATCACTTAATTCAAGTTCGCCGTTTTCGTCGCCTTGGAGCCAGCCCTTGTCGACTAATTTCTTGATCGTTTCTCTTGCCCATTCAGGCATATTTTCATCTATATAGTTGTATATAGGTTCAATGTTTGTAAGGTTTTCCTCAATATTATCAATTCTTGCCTTTAATTCCTCGTATTGACTCATAGTTAAATCCTCCTCGAATAATCCAAAGCCCTGTGCTATTCCCATTGCGATTGCACGGGCGGTAGCGGTCTTATTTAATGAATATAAATTCATATCATCTTTGTCATCAATAAAGGCTGTTTCTAAAAGTGCAGAAGAAACGCCCTGAGCCTTAACCTTTGATATTAAGCTGAAATTCCGACGTTTTACGCCTCTGTTAGTATAGCCAAGCTCAGCCATTTTTCTAAGAATTTCTTCCTCAACAGATATTCCCGATTCGGATGTGGTAACATATATTTCACTTCCGGTTATAATTCCGTCGCCTGTTAAGTCATTTGCACCGGAGTTAAAATGAATTTCCAGTACATAGTCATAGGGGCTGAAATTATAGGTGTTTGTCTTTAACCATTCAAACCAGTTTCTGTTAATGTCCCCAACAGTAACGGATGCATATTCGGAAAGAAATTCAGGAATTTTGTTTACAACCTCCCGTGTCAGGTCAGCCTCACGAAAGCCGTTACCTATGGCACCGCTGTCGCCGTTGCCATGACCTGCAATAAGCATAATATTCATACTTCACCATTCCTTTTAACCGCACCTATGTTAATATATGAAGTATGTACTGAAAGTGTGTGTGTTGCAAATATAAAAAACCTATTGTATAATATTATTGAGGTGATTGACTTGGAAACAAACAAAGCTGTTACGGCACAGGAAATGAAAGAGATAGAAAAAACTGCTTTTCTTAAGGGAACGGCATATATTGATATGATGGAAAATGCGGGAAGAACAGCCGCTGAAGAGATTATAAAGGAATATAACCCCAATGGTAGGATTGCTTTGGTTGCAGTTGGAAAAGGAAATAACGGCGGTGACGGATATGTTGTTGCAAGATACCTTAAAGATGCAGGTTCATTTGTTGTTGTACTGATGATTGATGGATTTCCTGTAACAGAAGATGCAAAAACAAATTTTGAAAGATGCAGAGAAGAGGAAATAGAAATACTTAGCTATCAGCCTGTAATAAGCGATATTTTAATTGATGGTGCTGACATTATTGTTGATGCAATATACGGAGCGGGCTTTCACGGAGAATTTAATGAAAATGCTGCTCTTGCCGCAAAGACCATTAATGACGCTACAGCAAAGGTGGTAGCTCTTGATTTACCAAGCGGATTAAATGCCGATGACGGAAGTGTAGCTGAGAACGTAATTAAGGCAGATACAACAGTAACCTTTGCAAGATTAAAATGCGGACAAACAACTCCAAATGGATTGTCTGTCTGCGGAAGGATTATTTTAAAGGATATAGGGATATAAATTATACTTGCAATATTTATTAATATGTGCTATAATAACGATGTCACACAAGTTTAATAATTTCAAACTAAGTTTGTATTTTTGTTAAGGCAAAAATACTGGCTCTTTTCTGCATACTTGGTTTGAAGTTATGTTAGATTTGTGTGACAACAAATGAGCCTCGTATTTTTCTGCGTGGCTCGTAGGGGTCACGCATTTTTTATAAAAATGGGTGAGTGTTTCCCTTTATTGTCACCACACAATTTTATGAAAAAAGCTGACCGCTTGGTCAGCTTTTTCACTATCCTAATAATTTTTCATACATTTCGCTGTATTTCTTAGCCGATGAAGTCCAGGAAAAGTCAGTTTTCATAGCACGTTTCATTAATGGGTTCCATACTTCTTTATTACCAAAGTGGTTAAGTGCCATACGGATTGTATAAACCATATCATGGGCACTATATGGATAGAAACTGAAACCATTTCCCTCGTTTGTGTATTCGTTAAAGGGCTGAACGCTGTCTTTAAGACCGCCTGTTTCACGAACAATTGGAACTGTTCCGTATGCCATTGCAATCATTTGACCCAAACCGCAAGGCTCAAACATTGACGGCATCAGGAACAAATCAGATGCGGCATATATCTTATGTGCCATTTCGTTGCTGAACATAATGTTTGCAGAAACTTTCTGAGGGTTATACCAGGCAGTTTGCTTAAACATTTCTTCATACTTTGCATCACCTGTTCCAAGAATAACAAGCTGAATATCAAGCTCCATTAATTCGCCCATTGCCTCGGCGATAATATCAAAGCCTTTTTGGTCAACAAGGCGTGATACAATACCAATCATTGCTTTTTCGCCGTCAACAGGAAGTCCTAACTGTTCCTGAAGTTTCATCTTGTTGGCTTTCTTTTTGCTTACAATATTTCTAAGGTCATAATTTTCAAAGATGTACTTATCGGTTTTAGGATTATATTCATCATAATCAATTCCGTTAATGATACCATACATTTCACCCGACCTTGCAAAGAGCAAGCCGTCAAGCTTTTCTCCGCCAAGAGGAGTTTTAATTTCTTCAGCATAAGTCGGACTTACGGTTGTTACAAAATCAGAGTATACAATTCCGCCTTTTAACAGATTTGCACAGCCGTGAAATTCCAGTTTATCGTCTGTAAAATAGCTCTTATCAAGTGAGAAGAAGTCTGCCACAATATCCATAGAATAAATTCCCTGATAACGAAGATTGTGGATGGTAAACACTGTCTTAATTCCACGATAGAAATCATCTCTTACAAAGTATGCATGCAAGAGTGCAGGTATCATACCTGTTTGCCAATCGTGGCAATGGATAACATCAGGCTTAAAATCAAGATGACGAAGAATTTCAAGACAGCCTTTATCAAAGAATGCGAAACGCTCAAGGTCGTTCCATTTATAAAGATACGGGTCGCCGAAATAATATTCGTTATCAATAAAATAATAAGTAACACCATCTTTTATAAGCTGAAAAACACCGCAGTATTTTCTCCTCCAACCCAGAGGAACATAGATGAAAAATTTAAACTCCATCTGTTGTCTGTATTCTTCAGGTATACAGCCGTATTTTGGCATAATCACCCTGACGTCATGACCAAGCTTTGAAAGAGCCTGAGGCAAAGCCCCTAAAACATCTCCCAATCCGCCTGTTTTAGCAAAGGGAGCAACCTCAGAGGAACACATTAAAATTTTACTCAAATGAATCACACCTTTCAGGAGAATTTGTTTTTATCATATGATTGTACTCTTTCCGATAATCATCGGATAAGTGTCCTGACCGATGAGCTTTTTGCCTTTTCTCAGGACAACCTCTTTATCAAAAATTACGTTTGCCATCATACAGTTTTCCATAATCTCGGCACCCTGCATAATAATACAGTTTTCAACAGAAGCACCCTTGCTGATATGAACGCCACGGAATAGGATACAGTTCTTAACAGTTCCCTCAATAGTACAGCCGTCTGCTATAATTGAGTTTTCAACCTCTGCATTGTTTCCGTATTTTGTTGGAACAGTGTCCTTAACCTTTGTATAAATTGGCATATCTGTTTTTAATCCAAACAATTCTTCCCTGACATCACGGTTGAGAAGCTGTAAGTTAGCATCAAAGAAAGATTTGATATCATCAATCTTAAGCTGATAACCTGTGTATTCATATGCACAAATATTAAGCCGTCCGATGTTTGCAAGGAAAATATCCTTTGAAATTGAATGTTTATCGTGTGCAATTGCATCTGCAGCTAAATCCATTAAAAGCTCTCTGCGGATGATAAACATATGCATATAAGAATAATTTGTACTCTGCTTTGCAGGATAAATCTGCAAATCCCTGACATTGGAATTTTCGTCAATATCAAGCATTATATGACGTTTGAGTTCACTTGGAGAAAGCTCGCCCACCTTATTGCATACCAGTGTGATATCAGCCTCTTTATCAATATGAAATTTTAAAACATCGTCAAAATTCATATTGCAGATGGTATTGCAATCAGCCACAACAACGTATTCCTGGCTGCTTCGTGAAAGATAGCTGTTCACTCCGCTGATGGTATCTATTCCGCCTTGAGGCTTTTCGCTTTCCTTTGGCGGAAGAATATATAAGCCGTTGTTTTTTCTGTCCATATCCCAATGCTTACCGGTTCCCAAATGGTCAAGAAGAGAACGATAGTTTGCAGGAGTGCAGACACCAACCTTGATGACTGATGAATTTACCATTCCTGATAACATAAAATCTATAATTCTGTATCTTCCTCCAAACGGAACTGCCGCAAGGGAACGGTGTGCTGTAAGCTCACCCATACTTGCTTCGGGATTTTCGGCAAAAATTAAACCTAACATATCATTTTTCATAGTCAAAACACCTCTTTCTATAACCTTGATTAATCCGAAATATCTTCTGTAACCATTGAATTTACAGAAATTTTCACATTATCGCCGATATTCACATCAGGAGCAATCAAGGTAATATCGTCACTGCATATTTTGTCATTGAGCCAATCTTTGTTGGCAGTGTCGTCTATTGAGCCTATAACGGCTTTATTGCCTATTTTTACACCGGTTCCTATAATTGATTTATAAATGCGTGCATTTGCATCAATATATGCACCCGGCATAATGATGGAATCCTCAATCTTTGCACCGGATTCAACAGTAACTCCTTCAAAAATGATAGAATGTTCAACCTCGCCGTATATTTCACAGCCCTCGGTGATATAGCTGTTTCTGATTTTTGCCTCAGGAGCGGCATAATGAGGAGGTTTAATCGGAGTTTTGCTGTAAATCTTCCAACTCTTATCGTCAAGGTCACAGCCTGTTCCGTCAAGAAGTTCCATATTTGCTTCCCAAAGACTTTGAATTGTTCCAACATCCTTCCAGTATCCGTCAAAGCGGTGAGCGGTAAGCTTAAGTCCGTCATTTAACATTTTGGGAATAATATTCTTACCAAAGTCATTATCTGAATTTGGATCCTGTTCATCTTCGGTGAGGTATTTTCTCAAAACCTCCCAACTGAAACAGTATACACCCATTGACGCAAGGTTACTCTTTGGTTTTGCGGGCTTTTCTTCAAATTCAGTTATGTTCATTTCAGCATCGGTGTTCATAATACCAAATCTTGATGCTTCGTCCCAAGGAACTTCGATAACAGCAATAGTTGCATCAGCATTCATCTTTTTATGCTGTTTCACCATCTTGTTATAATCCATTTTATAAATATGGTCACCTGACAGGATGATTACATATTTGGGGTTGAACTGAGCAATAAAACTTAAATTCTGATAAATTGCATTTGCAGTTCCCTTATACCATTCCCCGTTATCGGCAGAGGTATATGGAGGCAGAACATAAACTCCGCCGTTTGAACGGTCAAGGTCCCATGGCTGACCGCCTGCAATATAGGTATTCAGTTCAAGGGGTTGATACTGAGTGAGAACACCAACTGTATCAATTCCCGAATGTGTACAGTTACTTAAAGGAAAATCAATTATTCTGTACTTTCCGCCAAATGGAACGGCGGGCTTTGCAACATTTCTTGTTAAAATTCCAAGTCGGCTGCCCTGGCCTCCGGCAAGTATCATTGCCACACATTCTTTTGATTTCATAATTACCAATCTCCATTCCGATTTAATTTGTTTTTTTTGATTTGCTCTTTGCAGCAGACTTTTTAACAGACTTCTTTGTCGGAAGCGGCAGAGGAGTCAGCTTCATATAGAGAGCTGTAAGGGGCGGAAGTGTTATTTCTATTGAATACGGATAACCGTCTGCGCCTTTTTCTTTAGCCTTAACGGTTCGGCTGCCTTTTCCGTTGCCACCGTAGGCTTTATTGTTACTTGTAAAGATAACGCTGTATTCTCCGTATTCAGGAACACCGATAACATATTTCACACGTTCCACAGGTGTGAAGTTAAGAATAACGGCAATTTTGTCATTTCCTGTAGTATCAGAACGCATAAAGGACAAAACGCTGTTGTTGCCGTCATTGGCATTAAGCCATTTGAAGCCTTTCCAATCCCCGGATTCTCTTTCTATTTCATAGAATGAGGGGTGGTCTTTGTAGAACTGACCAAGGTCAGCACAGAATTTTTGAAGTTTTATATGTGAATCATATTCTTCCAAAAGCCAATCAAGCTGTTCAGCAAACCGCCATTCGATGAACTGACCGAATTCACCGCCCATAAATAAAAGCTTTTTGCCCGGATGTGAATACATAAAAGCGTATAACAGTTTAAGTTCAGCAAATTTTTCTTCATATGTTCCCCACATTTTATCTATAAGAGAACGCTTTCCGTGAACAACTTCATCGTGGGAAAGGGCAAGAATATAATTTTCTGCAAAAGCATACATCATGGGAAAGGTAAGCTTGTTGTGGTTTCCCTTTCTGAAAAGGGGGTCGCACTGCATATAATCTAAAATATCATGCATCCAACCCATATTCCATTTGAAATTAAAACCAAGCCCCCCTTCGTGAACGGGCTGAGTAACTCCGCCCCAGGCAGTTGATTCTTCGGCAATCATTAAAACATTTGGAAAACGCTCAAAGACCGCAGAATTTAACTTCTGTAAAAAGTCAATTGCCTCAAGATTTTCTTTTCCGCCGTATTTGTTAGGGAGCCATTCTCCGTCACGGCGGTTATAGTCAAGATAAAGCATACTGGAAACGGCGTCAACACGAAGACCGTCCATATGATATTCGCCAATCCAGAAAAGTGCATTGGAAATCAAGAAAGAAAAAACTTCACTTTTTGTCCAGTCAAAAACAAGTGTACCCCATTCTTTATGCTCGCCCCGACGTGAATCAGGATGTTCAAAGAGGGGAGAACCATCAAATCGTGCCAAACCATGGGCATCTTTGGGGAAGTGAGCAGGAACCCAATCCATAATAACTCCAATGCCGTTTTGGTGCAGAGCATCAATTAAAGCTTTGAGTTCAGTGGGTTTTCCGTATCTGCTGTTGGCTGAATAGTAACCTGTAACCTGATAGCCCCAGGAACCATCAAAGGGATACTCACATATGGGCATAAACTCAACGTGGGTATAGTGCATTTTTTTGAGGTATGGAATAAGCTCATCAATCATTTCACTGTATGTGAAATAACTTCCGTCATCCTTTGTCTTCCATGAACCGAAGTGCATTTCATATATGTTCATCGGCTTATCGTAAGGAAGAGTTTTCTCACGCTGTTTAAGCCATTTTGAATCCTTCCATTTATAAGAAAGGTCGGCAGTAACAGAAGCATTTGCAGGACGAACCTCTGACCAAAAAGCATAAGGGTCGCATTTTAAAATAATCTCGCCTTTATGAGTTTCAATACTGAATTTATAATTTTGCCCCTCTGTTACATTTGGGATAAACAATTCCCAAATTCCGGAATTATTGTGACGATACATTCTGCCACGATTACGCTCCCAACCATTTCCGTCACAAACAACCGAAACGGACTTAGCATTTGGCGCCCATACTGCAAAGCGGTAACCGGTATTTCCGTCGCTGTCGGTCATCTTATGTGCACCCAGCATACGATAGCTTTCATAATTGGTGCCTTGGTTAAACAAATACATTGGTGGTTCATCAATAGAAATTGTATATGCCTTAGAAGTCTCGGAGATTTTTTTCATTTGTATAACACCATCCCATATTATTGTCAAAAATATAAAAATAAAAATTAATTACAAAACTAAAATTTATCTAATATTAATAAATTAATTTTATCATATATCTGTAAATTTGTCCATTTTTTTCAAAAAAAATCTTGCACAAATTATCTTAACAATATTTGTAAATTTTTCCATTAGATAATCTGCCTGCGGACAAGAAATATGTAAATTAGTATATGCACTTTCAGAGAAAAATATGATAAATAAAAAACGTGTAGACTCACTACACGTTTATCTATTCAATATTTTTCAAATGTTGTTCAGCAAGAATTTCTCTTGCGGTTTTTAATGTGTTTCTTCCAAAGTTTTTTCGTATCTCAGTTACCACTGAATCAAGCTTTTCGGTTTTTTCTGATGTGTTGTTGCCTATATCCGAAAATGTCATCTGTTCATAGCCTTTGTCATCAAAATTACTAAGTGAAACCCCGATAAGTCTTATAGGTCGGGTTGTATCCACACCATTGAGCATACGAAGAGCCTTTTGGTATATCTCATCTGCAGAATTACATATCCCATCAGAATGTGAACGGGTAATTGATTGCATATTTGGATATTTAATTTTAAGTGTAACTGTTCTTGCAAAAAGCTCCCTTACTTTTAAACGGTCGCTAACCTGCCTTGAAAGCAGGAGAAGGGTATCTTTTAAAACAGAAATATCACTTATATCGTGAAGAAAAGTATGCTCCTTGCCGATAGACTTGGGTGGTGTATTGGGAGTTACTTTCCTGTTATCAATTCCGTTTGCATAGTTCAAAAGTTCCTGAGCCATAACACCAAAAGAGTTTAATCGGCTTATGGGTGTATTGGCTAAATCTCCAACTGTTTTTATGCCAAGTCTGTTTAGGTGTTCCGCTGTTTTTTTGCCCACGCCGTATAATATTCCTACAGGGCGGTTAAACATTATGGCTTTAAATTTATCAGGTGTGTCTATAACGAAAAAGCCACGGGGTTTCTTTTCTTCGCTTGCAAGCTTGGCAGATAGCATATTATAGCCCACACCCACGGAACAAGTCACATTAACAGCCTTGAAAACCTGTTCTTGAATACTCTTTGCAATATCTTCGGCAGAACCAAAAAAGCGCTGACTGCCTGTAACATCCATATACCCCTCGTCAAGAGATAAGAATTCTATACAATCGGTGTATTTAAGCATAATTTCGTGAACCTTATCGGATGCCTCTTTGTATTTTGCAAAATGACAGGGGACATAAACGCCGTTGGGACAACGCCTGTACGCCTCAGCTGAACTCATCGCAGAGCGAACGCCGTATTTTCTTGCCTCATAGTTACAGGTGGAAACAACTCCCCTGACCCCCGGCTCTGCACCTACAATAACAGGCTTTCCTTTAAGCTGAGGATTATCTCTTTCTTCAATGGATGCGTAGAAAGCGTCCATATCTAAATGTATAATTCTTGTTTTCTTTATATCTTCCATACTACTTTAACATAATAACAGCACTCTGTCTGCCTGTATTTTCACGATGGGTTCTGTAGGAATAAAATATATCACTGTTGCAGACGGTGCATAGATTTGATATATCTATATTTTCCGCTGAAACTCCACGGGAAATAAGAATATCTTTGTTCATTGCCCATAGGTCTATATAAACCTTGTCATTGTTCTGCCTTGAATGATACTTTTTTGGAAAACAATCTGCATCATTTTTTCCAAATTCAAAACAACATTCGCCAAGACTGGGACCTATTGCTGCAATAATATTTTTTGGGTCAGAGCCAAACTGTTCTTTCATCATTTCAACTGCTTTACCACCTATTTCTTTAACAGTTCCACGCCAGCCTGAATGAATAGCGGCAATTACTCCTTTTTTGGGGTCAAAAAGGAGAATAGGTACACAATCTGCTGTAAATACAATCAAAGGTATTCCTTTTATGTTGGTTATAAGCCCGTCTGTATCCTCAATATCACTTTCTTTTATAAGACCCTTGCCTGCGTCATCTTCGGTAACAATGCGGATATTATCGGTGTGTGTCTGTTTTGCAAGAACACAGCTTTTGTAATTAAGATTAAGGTCGTGACAGACAAGCCTATAATTCTCTAAAACAGAATTTGGATCATCTCCAACCCTGAAACCAAGATTAAGCCCTGTTATTTTTCCACTGCTTACCCCTCCAAGTCTTGAAGTAAAACCGTGGCAGATAGCATTTTGATTAAGAAATAGTTCAGATTGATAGTATAATCTGTTATTGCATCTGTATTCAACCATAATAATCTTGTATGATATATTTAGTTCTAAATATATCAATACTCTCCTTTCTTTTAACCTTTATGATATAATCAATATAACACTGTGGACTTTTTATATTTTTCTATAGCTTTGACTATTTTAAGGAGTGTATTGCCACAGTTTTATCTGAATTATTTATAGTTGGATAAGTCTTTGAACTTTCATTTCCCGCAAGT
>JAZUMJ010000160.1:0-6163 GCA_045603605.1 Ructibacterium sp.
TGTGATTTTCTTACTACACAGATGTTTTTTGATAATAATCTTTTATACAATTTTTTATATAAAATTCGGGAGGCAGGAATTACAGTTCCGATTATCCCCGGAATTATGCCAATCACCAATGCAAATCAGGTTGAACGTGCAATCAAGCTTTCGGGGTCATTTATCCCTCAACGATTTAAAAGTCTTGTGGATAAATTTGGCTCAAATCCTGCCGCAATGAAGCAAGCAGGCATCGCTTATGCAACCGACCAAATCATCGACTTATATGCAAACAACATTACAAATGTTCACGTTTATTCAATGAATAAACCGGATGTGGCTGAAAAAATTCAGGATAATTTATCGGATATAATAGGCTTTTAAAAAGGGTTGCCGAAAGGCAACCCTTTTTAAAAGCCAAGAAACATCTTTGCCAAGGTCATCAGCAGTGGAATTGTAAATGCCGAAATAATAGTTGTAATCACTACTGCTCCTGATGCGTATTTATAATCTTTATTTGTTATACTTGCAAGCATTGGCACTGCTGTAGCAGACGGAGTAACCGAACATATTGCCGCAACTGCCATCATTTCTTTCGGCAATGGGATGAAATACAAAATTCCAAAGGAAATTACGGCAACCAACACAAGTCTTATTGCACTTAGCTTATAAAATTCTATATTCTTAAAAAGCTGTTTCAAATTTGTTTGGGCAAGAAATCCACCTAAAACAATCATCGCAATCGGTGTATTCAATGCTGCCAGTGAATTAACAGTATCACTTAGAGGTTTCGGAAGTTCCAAGGGGGATACAAACAGTAAAAATCCAATAAACACACCTATTGAACCCGGATTGATAAATGCCTGTTTAAATCTCATCTTAGAATCCTGTTTTAAAATCTTCATTCCGTATGTCCAGAACATAATATTTAAAATAACTATATTTACAGAAACCAGGAATACTCCCCAATCACCGACCAATGCCTGCAAAAGAGGTATTGCCATAAAACCATTATTTCCAAAAACTATAGAAATTCTGTTTTCTGACCAATGCTCATCTTTCTTATTTTTATATGCCAGGGTTGCAATCAAAATCAACAAGGCATAGCTTCCGATTGTCACAACAAGCATAAGCCCCCACTGGGATAATGCATCAAAGGAAAATTCTCTTTGGAACGAGGATATTACAACCATTGGTGTAACAAACTTCAAAAGAAGCTGCGACATATCCTCAACACCCTGCTCCCCAATAAAGTTCTTCTTATATGCCACATAGCCAAGAAGGACCATTAATGCCATACTTAATATCTGTTTATCTACTGTCAAAAAATAATCTAACATTGCATTTTATTCCTCTCATAGAAATGGGCTGTCTTCCAGACAGCCCTGTATTCTGTTTATTTTGCATATTCAATAGCACGAAGTTCCCTTATAACATTAACCTTAATTTGTCCGGGATATTCCATACTGCTTTCAATCTGCTTAACGATATCTTTTGCCATCAAGATTGTTTCATCATCATTGACTGCATCAGATTTAACCATAATACGAACTTCACGGCCTGCCTGAATTGCAAATGAACGTTCAACACCGTTAAATGAGTTTGCAATTTCTTCAAGCTGTTCAAGTCTTTTAATATAAGATTCAAGATTTTCACGGCGTGCACCGGGTCTTGCGGCAGAAATTCCGTCTGCTGCCTGAACCAAACAAGCCTCAATAGTTTTTGGTTCAATATCACCATGGTGTGCAAGTATTGCATGAACAACCTTGTCATTTTCCTTATACTTCTTAGCAATATCACCGCCGATTGTAACATGGGAGCCTTCAACCTCATGGTCAATTGCCTTACCAATATCGTGCAATAAACCTGCACGTTTTGCCAAAGTTACATCAGCACCAAGTTCACTTGCCATAAGTCCTGCAAGGTGAGAAACTTCAATTGAATGTTGAAGTACATTCTGTCCGTAACTGGTTCTGTACTTTAAACGTCCAAGCAAGCGGATAAGTTCAGGATGAAGTCCATGAACGTGAGTTTCAAAAGTGGCTCTTTCACCTTCCTGCTTGATAACACTCTCAACTTCCTTGGTTGACTTTTCAACCATTTCTTCAATTCTGCCCGGATGAATACGTCCGTCAACAATCAACTTTTCAAGAGAGCGACGGGCAATTTCACGGCGAACAGGGTCAAAACCTGAAAGAATAACTGCTTCAGGTGTATCATCAATAATCAAATCAATTCCGGTAAGAGTTTCGATTGTACGAATATTTCTTCCCTCTCGACCGATTATGCGACCCTTCATTTCATCATTTGGAAGAGGAACAACAGAAACTGTTGTTTCTGTAACATGGTCTGCGGCACAACGTTGGATAGCACCTGTAATAATATGTCTCGCTTTTTCCTCCGCTTCTTCTTTTGCTGCATCCTCAATACTCTTTATCAAGAGAGCCTTTTCATGAGTTGCATCTGCCTCAACCTGCTTGAGCAGATAATCCTTTGCCTGGGATGCAGTAAATTCTGCAATCTTTTCAAGCTGAGCCATCTGGAGCTTTTTAACACGTTCAACCTCTGCCTGAGTTTCCTCAGCCTCGTTGAACTTTCTTTGAATCTGCTCCTCTTTCTTTTCAAGCATCTGTGTCTTTTTATCAATGGTGTCTTCCTTTTGCTGAACTCTTCTTTCCTGACGCTGAAGATCTCCTCTTCGGTCTTTTATCTCCTTGTCTAATTCACTTCTTAACTTATGTATATCCTCTTTAGCTTCCAATAATTTTTCTTTTTTAATGTTTTCTGAATCTTTTTCTGCTTGTTCCAGGGCTGTATCTATGATACGCTTTGCTTCTTCCTCAGCACTGCCAATCTTAAGCTCTGCAAATTTTTTGCGATATGAATAACCATATTTAAACGCACCAAAACCAACCACAACAGCAACAACCGCTGCAACAACAATTGTAATTATTAATTCTATGTCTAACACCTCCTAAATTGTAAAATAACGTTTATACGTCTAAAATATACCCAAAATCCTATGGGCTCAAAAATTAAAAGAATACATAATTTAAGTTAAAGCAAAAAGCTCTTAATTTAATTAGAAGTACACTATTTTATTTTACATAAACTCATAAAAAAAGTCAAGTATTTTTTTGATAATTTTGTATATAAATATAGGGCTGATACATTATCAACCCTGTGCTATATCTTTTATTATTTCTCCCGCCATAATCAATCCGGCTACAGATGGAACAAAACTTAAACTTCCGGGAATTGCTTTACCTGTTTCGCTTTTATCATTCACAAAAGTTTTAACAGGTTCTTCTTTTGAAAAAACCGCCTTAACTCCCTTTATTCCTTTCTTCCTCAGTTCAATCCTGACACGTTTTGCCAATGGGCATACAGAGGTTTTTTCGATATCTGCAACCTCAAATCTTGATGGGTCAAGCTTGTTTCCTGCACCCATACAGGATATAACGGGGATATCCATATTTCTTGCCTTTTCAATAAGCAAAATCTTTGACGATACCGTATCTATTGCATCCGCAACATAATCAGCTTGGGAAAAATCAACTGCATTTGCATTCTCGGAATTATAGAATACATTAATTGTTTCAACTTTAATTGATGGGTCAATGTCATAAATACGTTCTCTTACAACATCTGTTTTGGCTCTGCCTACTGTTGAATTAAGAGCAGGCAATTGACGATTAATATTACTCACACTGACAGTATCACCATCAATTAACACAAGGTTTCCAACCCCGGCTCTCGCTAAAGCCTCTGCTGTATATGAGCCTACTCCGCCAAGTCCAAACAAAATAACCTTTGCATTTCTAAGTTTTTCTACTCCCTCTTCACCCAATACCATAGCTGTTCTGCTATATTGTTCATCAACCATAATTTACTCCAAATCCAAAAACGCCTTTTCGCTTTCGTGTTTTCTTTCTCTGCTCATAAGATTGTCAATTGCCTGTTTTATGGGCATACCTTCAAATAGAGCCTTATACGCTTCGTTAATAATAGGCATTTCGACTCCTACCTTTTTAGCAAGGGAATATGCTGCGCTACAGGTTTTTACGCCCTCAACAACCATTTTCACTTCATCCTGAGCTTGTTTAACCGACATTCCCTGTCCAATCAATATTCCTGCTCTGCGGTTTCTTGAATGCATACTTGTACAGGTTACAATTAAGTCGCCTATTCCTGAAAGACCTGTAAAGGTTTCAGGCTTTGCACCCATTGCAACACCTAACCTTGCCATTTCAACAATACCTCTTGTCATAAGAGCAGCCTTCGTATTATCACCAAGTCCCATTCCGTCTAAAACTCCCGCACAAAGTGCAATAACATTTTTCAAAGAACCGCCAAGTTCAACCCCCAATATATCCGGATTTGTATAAATTCTAAACCTTGAATTCATCATAATATCTTGAATCATATATGCTGTTTCTTCCTTTTCAGCGGCTATAACGTTAGTCGTTGGAATTTTTCTGGAAACCTCTTCGGCGTGACTTGGACCTGACATAACAGCTATTTCACATTGAGGCAGTTCCTCTCTTAATACTTGTGACATTGTATAAAGAGTTCCTTCCTCTAATCCTTTTGAAATATTAAGAATAATCTGTCCTTTCTTTACGGCTGTTGCAAGCAACTTTGCTGTATTTCTCATTGCATGAGAAGGACTTGCCGTTATAATCAAATCAACATCGACACATTTTGAAATTTCATATTCAAAGGTCACATTATCCGGAATTTTTACGCCCGGCAAAAAAGGAATGTTTTCTTTATTTTCTCTTAATGCCAGACATTCATCTTTAAAGTATGACCACAAAACCACATTATGCCCATTTTCAGCAAGCATAATTGCAACAGCAGTTCCCCAACCGCCTGAGCCGATAACACTAACTTTTGCCATAGGTATTCCTCCTTATTTCTTGCTGCCAAGTTTATTTTCTTCACCCTTAACCAATCTTTGAATATTACTCTTATGCATAATAATAAGCATTGCTGCTAATATAACAGCATAAGCTATCATAAACCAATCACCAAAATGGAAAATTGGTATAAGTATTGCAAAGGTTAATGCTCCTAAAATACTGCCAAGGGAAACATACTTGGTTGTTGCCATAACAATCAATGCAACAGCTAAAACCACAAGGGCAATCCGCCAATCTGCAAAAAACATTGCCGTTGCAGAAACAACAACTCCCTTTCCGCCTTTAAACTTGAAATATAAAGGAAAATTGTGTCCCAATGCGACACCTATTCCTGAAACATAAACTGCTAAATCAACATACTCACCCGGTAATATAAATCCTGCCAAAAGCTTTACAAGGCTCATAGCAATTATCGCCTTTAAACAATCGCCCAAAAGTACAAAAATTGCTATTTTCTTTCCATAAGTTCTCAAAGCGTTTGTTGCTCCCGCATTGCCGCTCCCGTGATTTCTTATATCATCACCTGATACGATACGTCCTATCAATATAGCAGTGCTTATGCTACCAACCAGATATCCTATAATTACCATAAGTCCAATTAAAATTATCTCCATTTTTATCTCCTTTTTAACAGACTATTTCTTATTCTTTTCCCGAACAATAAACTTGATGGGAGTTCCTTCAAATCCAAACTTTGCTCTAAGCTGATTTTCAAGATACCTCACATATGAATAATGGGCAAGCTCTGCGTTATTCACAAAAAGCACAAATGTCGGCGGTTTTGTACTTGCCTGAGTTGCGTAATAAATCTTAAGACGCTTCCCCTTATCCGAGGGAGGCTGAACCATTGCTATTGCTTCGTTTATAACATCGTTTAAAAGTCCGGTTGAAATACGTTTTGTGTTCTGTTCCAAAACACTGCCTATCATATCAAATAAGCTGTCAACACGAAGTCCTGTCTTTGCAGAAATATACACAGACGGTGCGTACATCATAAAGTTAAGTCCTTCCTTGACCCTGTCACGGAAATTCTTCATTGTGTTGGTTTCTTTTTCAATCAAGTCCCATTTATTAACCACAACAATACTTGCTTTTCCTTGTTCGTGAACATATCCTGCAATCTTTGTATCCTGTTCTGTTATACCCTCTTGGGCATCAATCATAATAAGGCAAACATCAGCCCTGTCTACAGCAGTTAAAGCACGGACAACGCTATACCGTTCTACATCCTCATTAATTTTTCCTCTTTTGCGCATACC
>JAZUMJ010000161.1:0-8145 GCA_045603605.1 Ructibacterium sp.
AAATCATAGTTGGTCTCCTATTGGTCATGACAAAGCAAAACAGTATATTTGCTATCACTGTATTTTTCTATAAAATTTTTGCTGGCTGTTTGGTTAACAGAACTACCCGTAGGTATTTTATTTTCTAAACATTCCCTTAAATAGCATTCATCACCTGAAACAACGTAGGTTTTATTATTTATTTTAATTTCAACAATACAGGAACCTTTTGAATGACCGCCAATCTTAATTATGTTTATACCTTTATAAACAGAAAATTCATTTGAAAATATATTCACCTTAAAACCATCCGGGATATATTTTTTCCCGTGTTCATATTCATCTTTTTCAATATGTACAACTGAATTTTTAAAATATTTTAAACATTCAATATGGTCATGATGCGAATGAGTTATAATAACATCGGTTATATCAGTTGGAGAAATATTCATATTTTCAAGAGCTTTTATCGGTCCAATAAAATTTTCCATTGTGAAACCGGGCATTGTTTCGCAACCTGCATCAACTAATATGAGTTTTTCATCTGTTTTAATAAGGAAGACCTTAAAAACTATTTCGCGAAAGATGTTTTTATCACCGTTTATAAAAATCATTCCTTCGGATAAAACGGAGTTACCATATTCTATGGGTATTATTTGCATACTGTTTCTCCAATATTATCTCTTATGGCTTTTACATTTTTAAGCAGAGGTTGTGACGAAGTTGCAAGCTCATCATGCTCATATACACATAAATACATACAACATCCTAACTCTCCGCCAATTCTTCTTAAAATGTTACATTTACCGCCACAGAGGAAAAGAAAGGGAATTTTTAAATTTTCTTTAAGAAGATTTATAATCTTTAAATTTTCCAATTGTTGTTCCATTGTATCTGCACCTGTAACAATTTTTGAAATATCAGCCCCTCGGCGTTGATGCTCTAAAGCAATTTCAAGAACCCTTTCGGCAGGTGTATAAGTGAGAATATGGGAAGAAATTAAAACCTCTGCACCCTTTTCATGCAAATCATTAATAAGCTTCATCTGTTTATTTATTGCCTCATCATCTACTGCTACTTCATCAGGCTGCTTGTCAAACAAATCGCCCATTATATCGCATAAGGTTGCACCGTAATCAGCAAGTTCTAAAAGCTCCTTTGCCAACATACTATCAGTTTTTCCTTCATTACTTCCACCACGGTAATTTGTTACATAAACAGGTTTATCGGTATAAGATAAAATATCTTCATATACCTCTTTTTTGCAATATTTATCGGACAGTTTTTCAAACTGCATTCCAAATGCCTCTGCACCTTCAGGTAATGACTTATCTATAAGCTCTTTTATTCTGTCAGGATTATCAGCCTGAACCATGGTGGTAAGTATCGCCTTATCACTGTTTAAAAAAGATTTTTTCATTTTAATTTCCCCTTCCCATAGCATTTCTGCCGCCGTCAATCATAATATTTTCACCGTTTATAAATTGACCTTTTTCAGATGCAATAAATAAACATAAATCAATAATCTCCTGTGGTTCTGCAGCTCTTCCTAAAAGTGTTTTCATACTTGCCATATTTGCTCTTGTAAGAACAGGTCCGGGTGATACGCAAACGCATCTGATATTATACTTAGAACCATATTGAGCAATAGACTGTGTAAGCCCGAACATAATGCCTGCTTTTGCAGTAGGATAGTCCATCCCATTACCGGAACCTTCCATACCGGTTATGGAACCTATGTTAATTATAAGTCCGGATTTTTGTTCTCTCATTTGCTTTAATACTGCATGAGCGAAATAAAAAGGTCCTTTTAGGTTTACATCAAGACCCCATTCATAAACGTCAATCGGAACATCCGGAAATTCTGCTTCCCATCCAACATTAAGGCATCTTCGAGCTGTTCCGCCGGCAAAGTTTGCCATTATGTCAATACTGCCAAATTCCGCTACGGCTTTATCTCTCGCATTACATACCTGTGAATAATCCCTTATGTCACAAATTATTCCTATAGCCTTGCCTTTACCTCTGCCATTAATTTCGTCAACCTTTTTAAAAAGTATTTCCTCGTTTACATCGCACATAACAACGTTGCCGCCTAACTCAGCAAAATTTTCTGCAAACAAAAGCCCCATTCCGGAGGCGGCACCTGTAGATATAGCTGTTTTTCCTGAAAAATTCAAAAAAATCATCTCCTTTAGCATAAATTATAACGAATACGTTGTTTATTAGCAATGCATAAAATGGTATTATTTTGATGTTTTTGATATTCTTTTGCAATATTTATTGATTTATTTTGATGATAATGATACAATAAGGTTTATGGAGTGTGAGTTTTAATGATTAATCTAAATAAAATTGTTGTTACAGATATTATAAGTGTTATGACAGTATTTTCCCCAAGAGGAAGATTTGAAAAAATAAATAATAGAAGATATTTTGGTTTGTCATTTTGTAATCAGGGGCAAATAATCTATACTCATAAGCAAAAGGAGTATATATCCAATCCCGATTATGCGATTATTTTACCAAAGGGCGAAAGCTATTCTATTTACGGGGATAAAAACGGAACCTTTCCAGTTATAAATTTTGAGTGTGAAGGTTTTTTATGTGATACAATAATGGAATTGCCTGTTGAAAATGTTGACGCTATAATGAGGGATTTTGTTCAAATGAAAAATCTGTTTCTTTTTGAAAGAAACAGACCGAAGGTTATAAGCTTATTTTATAATATTATTCATCATCTTACAAACTCATCAATTTTGGAACATAGCGTTTTACTTCCTGCAATAAAGTATCTGGAAAACAACTATTCATCACCGGAAATTACAAACCAAAAATTGGCTGACCAATGCCGTATAAGTGAAGTGTATTTCAGGAAGCTCTTTATAGAAGAATATGGTACCACACCACGGCAGTATATTATTGATGTGCGTATCAATAAAGCAAAGCAGTTGTTAGCCGACGGGATATTAAAAATTAATGCTGTTTCCGAAAAATGCGGATTTTCAAATCCGTATCATTTTAGCCGTCTTTTTAAAGAAAAAACCGGTTTAACTCCTACGGAATATTTAAAGCAGAACAGAACATTTACAATCTAAAAATATTTTTACACAGTTATATGAAAAGCCTGAAATGAGTAATGCTCGTTTCAGGCTTTTAAATTATTTATCCAACTTTCATTATGTCATCAACCTTGTTAATTGCTTTTTGCGGACATTTTGTTGCACAAATTCCGCAGTTAACACATTTTGTGGGGTCAATTACCGCAAGGTTATCAGTAACTGTGATAGCCTCTTTTGGACAAGCCTTTGCACAAATTCCGCAACCAATACAACCAACCTTACAATCGTGGCGGGTGAGCTTACCCTTTTCAACAGATTTACAGGTAATGGTGTACTTACTCTTTGCAGGAAGAATTTTAATAACATTCTTGGGACATTCTGCAGCACAGGCTCCGCAAGCAACACATTTTTCCACATCTACAACCGCAACGCCGCTGTCTACGGAAATGGCATCAAACTGACATACCTTAACGCAAGAGCCAAGACCTAAGCAACCGTGAGCACACATCTTTTCGCCGCCGCCAAGACGGGCAGCACTATGACAATCTGAAGGACCGTCAAAGATATATTTCTGCAAAGCAAGTTCGGGAGTGCCTGCACAGAGAACACGGGCAACCTTCTTTTCTTTGGTTTCAGCCTCAACCCCTAAAATCTCTGCAATCTTTGCAGATGCCGCATCACCGCCAACGGGACACATATTTGTTTTAACTCCACCGCCAACAAGTGCATTAGCATAGGCACTGCAACCTGCAAACCCACAACCGCCACAGTTGGCACCGGGGAGAACTTCTATAATTTTTGGAACTCTTTCATCGGTTTTAACAGCAAAGATTTTTGAGGCTACACCAAGCAGAACACCAAAAATCAATCCCATTGCACCAAGGATAAGAACCGGAACTAAAACTTCTGACATAAATCAATCCTCCTTTTGCTAAAAACTCAGCCCTGAAAAGCCCAGAAATGCAATAGACAAAAGGGCAGCTGTAACAAGGGCAATCGGCATTCCCTTTAAAAATGAGGGAACATCTGAATTTTCAAGTCTTTCTCTTACGCCTGCAAACAGCACTATCGCAAGGGTAAAACCGATTGCGGCAGATGTGCCGTAGGTCAGGGATTTAACAAAACTCATTTCGGTTCCGCCAAACTTGGTGATATTCTGAATTGCAACACCAAGCACCGCACAGTTGGTTGTAATCAAAGGAAGATATACACCAAGAGAACTGTAAAGGGAGGGAACAATCTTCTGTAAAAACATTTCCACAAATTGAACCAAAACAGCTATAACAAGAATAAATGCAATTGTTTGCATATATTCAATATTGAAAGGAACAAGAAGATATTCCTGAACAATCCAAGTGATTGCTGATGCACAAAGCATAACAAATATTACTGCAAAGCCCATACCTGTAGCAGTTTCTACCTTTTTTGATACACCAAGGAAGGGACAAATGCCGAGAAACTGAACCAAAACAAAATTGTTAATTAAAATTGCGCCAATACTGATTATTAATAATTCACTAATCATTGCTTGTTCCCTCCTTATTTTTCAGTTTTTTCGAGATAATGTTTATTACTGCAAGAAGAATACCAAGAGTTAAGAATGCTCCGGGCGGCAAAATCATAATTGATGCCCCTTGATAAGCCTGACCAAACACGGGTATTCCGGCAAATGTTCCTGCACCTAAAAGCTCACGAACTGCAGCAATTAAGGTTAAGGCACCGGTAAAGCCAAGCCCCATACCGGCACCGTCGAGAGCGGATGCAAATGCCCCGTTCTTTGATGCAAATGCCTCAGCCCTGCCAAGGATAATACAGTTAACAACAATAAGAGGAATATATATTCCAAGACTGTCAGACAGAGCGGGAAGATATGCATTCATTAACATCTGTATAATAGTTACGAAACCGGCAATAATAACAATATATGAAGCAATTCGTATTTTGTCGGGAATAAAATTTCTCAGCAGAGATATAACAATGTTTGAACAGATAAGAACAGCCATTGTTGAAAGCCCCATACCGATTGCATTTGTAACACCTGTTGTTACTGCAAGGGTAGGGCACATTCCCAAAAACAACACAAAGGTTGGATTTTCTTTAATAATTCCGTTAAAGAAGGGCGTTAATTTTGAATTTTTCATTATTCCTTACCTCCCTCTTTTTTTGTAGCAGATGTTGTTGCATCGGCTTCAGCCTGACCCCCATAAAATTCTGCCGCCTCGATTGCAGCATTAACTGCCTTTGTAACGGCTTTTGAGGAGATTGTAGCTCCTGATATTGCCTGAATGTCGTTGCCCTCAGGAGCAGTTTTAACAACTTCAATTCCCTTTTCTTTGCCTGAATACTGACCGATAAATTCAGGGGTTGATGCTTTTGCACCAAGACCGGGGGTTTCGCTCATAGACATTATCTTTGCCTGATTTACGGTTAAATCCTTGTTAATGCCTACCATAATACTGATATCGCCGCCGTAACCCTCACTGCAGATTACGCTTGCCACATAACCGCCTTTTTCTGCTTTGTAGATGGAATTTAAGGTAATTCCTGTACTTTCTTTAAAAGCTTCAGTATTTAGCTCTTCAAAGGTACCGCTGTCCGGAAGAACCTCGCTCATAGCAGCTTCAAAGCTTTTTTGGCTGTTAGCCTCTATAACAGGAGCAGTAAGTTTGTTAACACTTGCAAGAAGTGCCGCAACCACTGCACAGATAAGGAGAAGCTTGATTGTAAGAGTTGATATTTCTTTCATTATTTAGCCGCCTCCTTTCGGGTAACGCCGTAGCGTTTAGGTGCTGTAAGCTTGTCAATAAGGGGTGTTGCCACATTCATCAAAAGAATTGAGTATGAAACTCCCTCAGGATATCCGCCCCAGAATCTAATAAGAATGGTTATAATTCCGCAGCCTATACCGAAAACAACCTGACCCATAGGAGTAAATGGTGTTGTGGTATAGTCGGTTGCCATAAAGAACGCACCAAGCATAAGACCGCCGGACATAATCTGGTACAGCCAGTCCCCTGTAAAGAAACCATCAGTTCCGCCAAAAATCCAACTGCCAAGTGCAACTGTGCCGATAAAGGCAACAGGAACACGAAGCCTGATTATACCTTTAAATAACAGCCAACCTCCGCCTAAAAGTATTGCAAGTGTAGATGTTTCGCCTATACAACCGCCGTGATTGCCCAGGAACAAGTCAAGATATGAGGGAAGTTCCACCGATGATGTTGCTGTTGCAGATGAAAGAATACTTGCACTTGCTGCAAGAGGTGTTGCAGAAGTTACAACGTCAGCAGTATTAAAAAGAGGAATATGGGTTCCCGGGGCTGGCCATGTTGTCATAGCCAAAGCCCATGAGGCAAGCAGAAATGCACGACCTGCAAGGGCGGGATTCATAAAGTTATGACCAAGTCCGCCAAAGAACTGTTTAACGACAACTATTGCAAAGAATGAACCGATAATCGGCATCCACAAAGGTATTGATGCTGGCATATTAAATGCAAGGAGCATACCTGTTACAACAGCACTGAAATCTGAAACAGTGACATTCTTTTTAAGTATTTTCTGCCATACAGCTTCAAAGAACACACAGGAAATAACACAAATCAAAGTAACAACCAATGCACGATAACCAAATACAATACATCCGGCCAAGAGTGCAGGAATAAGGGCGATTGCCACGTTAAGCATAACACTTTGAACTGTATCCTTTGAAGAAATATGGGGTGAGTGTGATACAATAAGTTTTTCTTCCATAATGTTTTACCTCCCTTATTTAGCCTTATTGCGAAGCTTGACCTTTGCAACCTTTATCTGCTGAACCTGACGGCGTTTTGAAGGACAGACATATGCACAACTTCCGCATTCTATACAATCGCTTATATTCAGCTTGTTAAGGTTTTCAAAGTCGTCATTGCGTGAATACATATCCAAGAGATTTGGCTGAAGATTCATAGGACAAACAAACACACATTTTCCGCATCTGATACAGGAATTTTCTTCTTCAAGTTTTGCAGACTTTTCTCCAAGGGCAAGAATACCCGAAGTTCCCTTTATAACAGGAACATTAATGTTAGGAACTGCAAGTCCCATCATAGGCCCGCCCATAAGAACTTTTTTCGGCTCCTGTGAAAATCCTCCTGATTGTTCAAGAACATATGAAAACGGAGTTCCTATCCTAACAAGAAAGTTGTTTGGAGTGTTCACAGCATCTCCAGATACAGTAACAATTCTTTGGATAAGGGGTCTGTTTTTCTCTATTATTCTGCGAACAGATGCAACTGTGTCAATATTCATAACAATACAGCCGGCCTGCCATGGAAGTTGTCCGGGCTTAAGCTTTCTTTTAGTAACAGCATTGATAAGCTGTTTTTCCGAACCCTGAGGATATTTGGTGCGAAGAGGAACGATGTTAATCTTCACGTCCGTGTATTTTTCAGCGACTTTCTTCATATTGGCAATTGCGTCAGGCTTGTTATTTTCAATACCGATATAACCCTCTTTAAGGTCAAAGAGCTTTAAAACAATTGCAAGACCGGTAAGAACTGTTTCCGGTGCTTCAAGCATAACTCTGTGGTCAGAGGTAAGGTATGGCTCACATTCTGCACCATTGATAATAACATAATCAATCTTTGCCTCGGGAGGAGGTGTAAGCTTAATATGAGTAGGAAAGGTTGCACCTCCCATACCCACAATGCCCGCCTCACGGATTTCATCAAGGATTTCCTCTTTGGACATATTTTTGTAGTCACGAGGATTTGACAGCATTTTTTCGGTAGGTGTGTCAAGCCCGTCATTTTCGATAATAATACAATCAGTATAAGTGCCATTGGGGTGCAGACGTTTCTCAATTGCCTTAACTGTTCCCGAAACCGAAGAATGAATATTTGCCGATACGGCACCCTTTGCCTCTGCAATTTTCTGTCCCATTAAAACAGAATCACCTGCTTTCACGCAAGGGACAGCAGGAGCGCCAATATGCTGTGACACAGGGAATACAAGTTCTTCGGGCGGAGCAAGAACAACCACCTGTTTTGAGGCGGTTGCAGATTTGTTGCTGCTTGGATGCACGCCGCCATGAAATGTTTTCATAGGATTTCCTCCTTTATAT
>JAZUMJ010000162.1:0-61416 GCA_045603605.1 Ructibacterium sp.
TTTTCCCACAACGGTAAAAATCTATTCGATTGTGTCGCAATTACAATTATAGCACATAGAGAATATGTTTTCAAGATTTTAATAGAAATATATTGAGAATATAAATATTTTTAAAATTATATTGACAAAAATAAAAAAATAGCATATAATAATTTTAAGCGACTGAAATATAGTTGCACGAAATTGAGGTTAAGCTATGGGAAAATTAGAAAAGTTGATAGAACGTTTAAAATCAAATCCAAAAGATTTTACATTTGATGAGATGCATAGTTTGCTTTTGGCACTTGGATTTGAGATTTCAAATAAAGGTAAAACAAGCGGCTCAAGAGTAAAATTTTTTAAAGATGGTGTGTGTATTATTCTCCATAAACCACATCCGAGAAAAGAACTTTTGGCGTATCAGATTAAGCAAGTTATTGAAACTTTATCAGAGGAGGGCTTGATATGAATAACATTTTAGAGTACAAAGGTTATAACGGAACTGTTGAATATTCAGCAGAGGACAATGTTCTGTTTGGCAAGGTAATCGGCATAAAAAGCCTGATTTCTTATGAGGGGCAGAGTGTAGAAGAATTAAAGGCTGATTTTGAAGGTGCGGTTGATGAATATCTTGAATATTGCGAAGAAAAAAGCATTGAGCCTGAAAAAACATATAAAGGCTCATTGAATGTAAGATTTTCTCCTGAAACACACCGTGAGGCGACTTTGATAGCACTATCAGAGCGTATTTCATTAAATCAATTTATTGAAAATTCTGTAAAAGAAAAAATTGCATCTTACGGCATAAATTAATTCACACGCTGAAAGCCGCTCAATCGAGCGGCTTTTTTGTTGTGTAATAAAATTTTTTAAGCTAAAACTGAGAAATTCTAATCAAATAAATGTACACCGTGATTTATCAAAGCGGTCTGCACTTTTTTCACATCCATATTTCGGGGAGTATTATCTGTTTCGATACAAAGTGCAGCTGCCACACCTGCTGCTTGACCGGTTGCTGAGGCTATATTCATTACCCTGTAAGATGCGTGTGCTCGATGTGTGCCGGAAATACATCTTCCGCAAGTAATAAGATTATCTATTTTTAATGGGATTAAAGCTTCATAGGGTATATCATATGATTTCACTGAAACAGGGATTGTATCGCTTTCAGCCTGACCGGCTCCGTCAGGATTATGTATATCAATATCAAAATATGCATTATGGACAACGGCACTTTCAAATTTTCTGCCGGCTATCAAATCCTCTGCTGTCAGAACATATTCACCTATTACTCTCCGTGTTTCGCGTATTCCAACCATGGTCGAACTATGTTGAATTCGGCAGTTTTCAAATCCCCAAACATTTTTTCGCAGAAAGTTTACTACTGTGCTCATTTGTTTTCTGAGCTCTGTTTCTGCATATGCAATAGATTCCGGTTCAAGTCCGTTAATTCCATTAATTTGTGTTGCATTAACCATTCTTGATGTTTTAGAATAGGCTGTGCGGTAAAGTCTGACAATATTTATTTCCTTGGGGAGTTCCCCGGTCTTGTTTGCATCCCTGCAAAGTTGCAAATAATTTCCGTTAGGTAAAAGGGTATCGTCTTCTTCGTGGTAGCAGACAATAGTTTGCTTTTCGTCAATGTTTTCGATGGTAAACATAATAGTTGCAGGCTGCACTTTGCCATCATCTCTACCCATTTCAGTAGGAGCACCGGCAAGGTATGAAACGACGCCGTCGCCTGTTGCATCTATAACAATTTTTGCTGAAATGCTTTTTAAACCGGACTGTGTCCCAACGATTACACCGCATATTTTACATTTTTCAGTGATCACGTCAACAACAGGACACCCTAATAAAACTTTTACATTTTCCTGTTCAAGCCATGACATAAGTTTAATTTTGGCCTGTTCTACATCATGATGCATTCCGGTTCCATCATTTAGTAGTTCATTTAATTCCGTAGACATAGTTCCCGAGGAAATTCCGCCCATCATCGGACCCACAAATCCACTTGTAAGGCATCCGCCGACGATACCGTAGCGTTCTATAAGCAAAACTGATTTTCCCATTCTTGCAGCGGAAACAGCTGCACATAAACCGGCAGGTCCGGCTCCGGCAACTAATACATCATATGTTCCTAAGCAATTAATATTTCTTGAAAATTCCATATATATCACCTCAATTTTTTTCTATTGTATCATATAGAGAAATGTGCTACAATATAATAAATTTTTTAAAATTTATAATTTTTTTAGCATTCTTGTTACAGTAAAGTTTTGTTTAAATTGTTGATGAATAGCTTTTATATGTAGAGATTGCATTATAGATTGAAAGAAGGGAAAATATGATTTATAAAAATTTAAATTGTGTTACTATGATTCGAAAAGAGTTTATAATAGAAAACGGATGCCATGATACTAATGTTATTCTGATACCTATAGAAGGTAGTTTTTCTGTTAAAGCCGAAAACGATGATTGTGTCATATCCAAAGGGGAAGCGTTTTTCTTTAGAAAAGGCATACAGTTTTGCAGAAAGGTGAAGTCTCCTTTAAAACTGATTTATATTAGTTTTGAAGATGCAGACAATCCATATATTCCTGAAGGAAACGAAAAGCTTAAATGTGAAAATAAGAGCAGGATAGAGGAAAATATTTCTTTGATAACCGATGAGCCAAAAATGCTATGCCATGCAGTAAATGATATTTTTTATTATAATTTCTGTTATAAAACAAAAGCGAGAAAAAGCATAGCTGATGAAATTCTGCTTTTCCTGAAACAAAATTGTGAAAGACAAATAAGTATAGGTGAAACGGCGAGGCAATTCGGTCTTTCGCCGTCTAATATGATCTTTTTAGTTAAAAAAGCAACAGGGAAAACTCCTATACAGGTTCTAACCCAATATCGAATTGAAAATGCAGAATATTTACTTTTAAATACTGATCAACCTATAAATAATATAGCAACCTCCTGCGGATACCAAAATGAATACTATTTCAGTACGGCTTTTAAAAAATATACCGGGGTAGCACCGTATTTTTACCGAAAAAAATATATGCTTTAAAATAGGCTGTTACAGATATAATCATTCGCGTTAAAAAATATCAGACGAGGGTTTTTGCATAAATAATTCAATTGGTTGTTTGCGGTTGTGTATTTAAATCCCGTGCTTAAATGATGTTTGTATTATAGATGTTAAATATTTTTTTGGAGATAATCCTGATGTGATTTATTTATTTATGGTTTTAAGCAGATTTTCTATTGTTTTTTCCTGTATTTCAAATGTGCTTTTTCTGTACTCGCTTGGAGTTTGGTTTACTATCTTTTTGAATGTTTTTGCAAAATGCTTGCTATCAGAAAATGTGAGCATTTCTGCAAGTGTTGAAATTGCAATTTCAGTTTTGCTGAGGTAGTACATGGAAATAGCAATACGTCTTGTTATGGCATATTGAATTGGAGAAACCTTATACTTTTCTTTGAAAAGGCGTATAATTTGTGTTTTACTTAAGAAAAAGTAGGCTGATAATTCATCAAGTGAAAATTTTCTGTAAATATTCTGGTCTATATAATTCAATATATTTTCTGCGCGGCTTGTCTGAGTCTTATCGCTCAACGTTTTTTTACTTCTGTTAATAATTTGCAGTATTTTTAACAATTCCACAGAAATACTTTCGTAAACTTCTGTTTGGTTGTCTCCGCATTCATTAAGTAAATTAAGCATTTTTGTGAAAATCTCAGAAACGTCTGTGTGAGAAACAATGAGTGGTTCGCTCATATTGAATGCCTGAACAAGGGAATCAATAAGAGTTCCGCTTACAGTTAAAAACATTTTTTCAAGGGGGTTTTGGGGATCAGAATAAAAAATTCTTGATGGGAATTTGTTTATAAAAAAGAAATCTCCCTTTTGTATTTTTGTTGTTTTTCCGTCGATTATTATATATCCGATTCCGTTGGTAACATATTCAAACTGATATCTGTCAAACTGATTGTTTGCTGAAATGTTATGCGCAATAATATATTTGGGATTGGGCATTGTTATTCCTGCAAGGGGAATATTGAGTATTGCTTCGCCTGAAGCTGTTGACATATAATAGATTTTTTCATTTTTTATATTGTGAAACATAAAAGCCCTCGCAATGTTAATATTTTACACCTTTTTGCAACTTTAATAAGTTTATTTTTATTAAATGATAAACTAAAATACAATAAAAGTCAAATACTTTTGAGGTGATTTTTTTGGAATTTTATAAAAGCAGAGAGTATTTTGTGGGGATAGATTCTGATGGCACAGCATTTGATTCAATGAAAATAAAGCACACCCATTCATTTATTCCGGCAGCGGTGACAATTTTTGGACTTGAAGATTATGCAGATGTGTTCAAAGAGGCGGCGGAAAGAATTAACCTTTATTCTATGACAAGAGGGATCAATCGTTTTCCGGGTCTTTTGCTTACGTTCAAAGAAGTTGAAAAATTTGGGTTAAAAATTGATGGGCTTGATGAATTTTCGGAATTTATGGAAAAAAGAAGCTCGCTTTCCGAACAGGGAGTAATTGAGTGGATTGAAAAAAGACCATCAATTATTATGGAGAAGGTTCTTCAATGGAGCAGATTAGGCGACAAGTTGTTTGAAAAAGCAACTGAAAATCTGCCGCCTTTTGTATCATGCAAAAAAACAATTGAGTATATGAATGGTAGAGCGAATATGATGGTTGTTTCTGCGGCATCTTCAAGAGGTTTACAAAAAGATTGGAGCAATGCGGGTATATCCGACAAGGTGGATTTCATAGCCGGACAGGAATTTGGAGAAAAGAAACAGCAGTTGCTTTATGCAAAAAGTAAAGGGTTTGACCTTGAACGTATGCTTATGGTTGGTGATGCTCCCGGAGACTATGAAGCAGCAGTTGGTGCAGGTGTGATGTTTTATCCAATTATTCCGGGGAAAGAAAACGAATGTTGGGATAAACTCCGTAACATTTATTTTGATATGTTTATATCCGACAAATATGACAGAAATGTAGAAGCAAAACTATATAAAGAATTTGAAGAATTTTTAAAAGGAGAAAGGAAATGATTAATAGAATTTTAGGTGAAATGACTGTAGAAGAAAAGGTGGGACAGATGTGCGTTCCTATTCTCCAGTCAGATAAGATTACTAATGAAATCAGATGCGAAATCGAGGAATACAAAATTGGTATGATAAGATATTGCCCTGATGCCGAATTTGACAATGCAAGCGTAATAGTCGGAGAGCCTAATAAATATTTTCAGCCTGATGAAACAGCAAAATTTTTGAATGAACTGCAGAAGCTTTCAAAGCTCCCACTTATTATTTCAGTTGATCAGGAAGGTGGATCAAGATCTGATATCAACAGATGTAATGCAATGGTGTATGCAAGTCATATGTGTTTTGGTGCTGCAGATGATGAACAGCTTACATATGAAGTAGCTAAAGCGACTGCCGAAGAATTTCGTTCAATGGGAATTAATCAAATACAATCTCCCATATGTGACGTTTTCAGATATCCGGGCAGACAGACAATGAAAGCTGCAACCTTTGGTGAAAATCCCGAAGCGGTTGCAAAACATTCTGTTGCAATGAAAAGAGGCTTTAGCGACGGAGGCGTTCTTTCGATGGGCAAGCACTTCCCAGGCTATGGCTCAATTGCTACAGATGCACATAAAGGAACTGCTCATATTATAAAAGATTTTAAAACTCTTGAAAAGGAAGATATTGTGCCCTTCTGTAAGCTTATTGATGAGGGTGTTGACGGTATTATGACAGGACACGTTATTGTTGATGATATTGACCCAAAATATCCTGCAACCCTTTCAGAAACGCTTATTAACAAATATCTTCGTGGAAAACTTGGTTTTGAGGGCATAGTTATGACGGATGCAATGAGAATGAAGGCGATTCAGGATAACTACGGAACAGGTGTTGCATCTGTTCTTGCAGTAAAAGCTGGATGCGATCTTGTTCTTTTGAGAGGTGACTTCAATCACTTTAAAGAGGGTTATAATGCAATTCTTGAAGCTGTAAGAAAAGGTGAAATTTCAGAAAATATCCTTAATAAGTCAGTATTGAGAATTCTTAAAGCAAAAGAAAGTGCAGGACTTTTTGAAAATAGATTTGCAGATCCTGAGAAGGCGAAGCAAATAGTGGGCTGCAAAGAACATCAAGAACTTCTTTTTAAACTTGCGTCTAAATCAATTTCTGTTATTAAAAAAGAAGACCTTCCGCTTAAAGCTAATGATGGAAAGAAAATTGCTGTTGTCAGTGTGGAACCGCAGAAGATTGCGGCAGCAATGGATGAAAAACAATGTGTTGATATGCTTGAAAAAGAAATCAGAGCAATACACGAAAACACAAGTGGTCTTATTGTTAAACTTAACCCTGATGCTGAAGATATTGAAAACGCAGTGGAGTTTGCAAAGGACAGTGATATTATAGTGCTTGGTATATGCAGTGCTATAATTTTTAACAATCAAGTTCAGCTTTATGAAAAACTTGAAAAACTTGGTAAAACATTAATTGTTGTTGCAATGGAATCACCTTGCGATATTGAACTTATTTCGCAGTGCAAGAATTATATCGCAACTTATGGAGTGGCAAGAGACTGGATGAAGATTGCATCAATGAAAATTTTTGGACAGACAGATGTAAATGCTAAATTACCTATAACAATCAATTACTAAAATAAAGGGCGTGTCTTAATAAGTGATTTTCACTAAAAAGAGGCAATGCCCTCTTTTTATGTTCAAAACGAACAATAACCTCTTTACTGACGGTATTAAATATATGTTCATTAAAAAATTTAAATCCCGTGCTTAAATGATGTTTGTATTATAGATGTTAAATATTTTTTTGGAGAGACACCAATTTCTTTTTTAAAGAAGCGGCTGAAGTATAAGCTGTCTTCAAAACCCAGTAAGTGTGCAATTTCAGAGACATTTAAGTTTGTGGTTGAAAGAAGTTCAATAGCTTTATCCGCTGTGATTTTAGCCATATATTTATGGGGTGTCAACCCTGTAACTTTTTTGAATACCCTAATGAAATGATATTCACTTAAACCGCACATCTGTGCATATGTTGCATTCTTAAAAGTATTCATATTCTCATTCTGCATTCTTACCAAAACATTATTTATCGGTGTTTCATGAATATAAAATTTCCTGGAAGTTTTTGTGAGAAGTGTAAATACACATGATGAAAGAAAGGGCTCTGTTGTAAAATCTTCTGAAATACAGCCCTTTGACATCATTGCGATAATTTCTTTAAATTCAAAAAAATCTCCTATTTTAAATGTACCATTTTCAAGTTTTAAATTTTCCAGAAGATTTGTCACACCACTACCTGTAAAGTGAATCCAATAGTAATCTGCCAGAGAATCGGCAGGAAATTCATAATAATTTTTTTCGCCGGGATACAATATCACGATACTTCCTTCAGGTACTTTAACAAAGCTGTTGTTTATCCAAAAATGTCCATATCCTTTATCTAAGTATATTATTTGAAAATCCACCCTGCCTTTTTGGCGTTTTACGCAAATATTTTGATTAATACCTTTGTAATAACCAAAGTTGTTTACGGATATATACTCATCAGATGTTTTGTTTGTGCTGAGAGTTCCTCTTGCATAAAAACAGTCCATAAAAATCTCCATTCCGCCGGAGGCTAATGTGAAAACTTTCACATTAAAATCTCCTTTATAAAATTAAAAAAAGTATATCAGAAATGCGTCTGTACGTCAAGTGAAAAGAGCAATTTTGTCCATATTTAAGCAATTATGTGTATTTAATATAAAAATTTATTTATGTATAATCACTGCAAGAGGTGGTTTTATGCGTGAAAAAATATTATTAAATGACAATTGGATGTTTCATCGGGGTGATATAAATATGGAATTGCCAAAGGATAAGGGCCCCATATATATGCAATCTAAAACAGAAAGAAAGATTTGGGGTCCTGCTTCACGGCACTACAACGGAATTCCTGATAATTTTGATACATCAAGAGAGATTTGCACTGAACGTTGGGAATGGGTAGATCTTCCCCATGATTATGTTATCACTCAAGTGCCTTCGTGCAGGGAAAATAATGCTCTTGGATATTTCGAGTATGAAAATGCGTGGTATAGAAAGAAGTTTAAGCTGTCTGAAGAAGATAAATCCAAAAGACTTACTCTGTTTTTTGAAGGCATTGCAACCCATGCGACAATATATCTAAACGGATGCCTTTTAAAGCATAATTTTTGCGGATATACCAGTTTTGAAGTGGAAATTACGGACTATGTAAAATTTGGCGATGAGGAAAATGTTCTTGCTGTATTCGTTGAAACAAATGAACATGAAGGTTGGTGGTACGAAGGAGGGGGTATCTACCGAAATGTGTGGCTTTGCAAAACCGATACAGTAGCAGTTGACCTTTGGGGTGTGTATGTAGCCCCAAAGAAAATGAATGATACAAAGTGGAATGTAAAGATTGAAACCACTGTTATAAACGATAGATACGAAAATGTAACGGCGGAGTGCATAACAACTTTTTTTGATAAAAACAAAAATGCAGTCGCTTCGGCTTCAGCAAAAATTGAGATACCGGAAAGGGAAAAGAAATGTGCGGTATATTTTGCAGAAGTGGAAAATCCCGCACTTTGGGATGTTGATGCACCGAACCTTTATAGGATTGAAACGGTAATTTTTGTTGATGGAAAAGAATGTGACAGATACGATACGAGAACGGGCTTTAGAACAGTTGAAATTAAACCTGATAAAGGTTTGTTTCTCAACGGCAAACATATTAAAATAAAAGGTCTTTGCTCTCATCAGGACTTTGGCTTAACAGGCAAGGCTGTTGCGGATAATGTGCATAAATACAAAATAGAAATGATTAAAGAAATGGGCGCAAATGGGTATCGTACAAGCCATTATCCCCATCCTGAAGTTGTAATGGATACGTTAGACGAACTTGGTTTTATTGTTATGGACGAAACCCGTTGGTTTGAGTCCACCGACGAGGGTAAGCAACAACTTGAAATGCTTGTGAAACGGGATCGCAACAGACCGTCTGTGGTATTTTGGTCTGTAGGGAATGAGGAACCCCATCATATTACTGAAGAGGGAAGAAGGATATGCAAAAACCTGTTTTCTTATCTTCGTAAACTTGACAATACACGTTTTGTTATGAGTGCAGTTTCCAATGACCCGGATATTGCAACAGTTTATGACGAACTTGATGCAATTGGTATTAACTACAACCTTGATAAATACGATTACATCCATAATAAATATCCTGATAAAGGTGTATTTTCATCTGAATGTTGTGCAACGGGTACTACACGTGGATGGTATTTTGAGGATTGTCCTGAAAAGGGGTATTTGAGTGCTTATGACAAGGATTCTCAGGCAAATTGGTTCCTTGGCAGAGAAAAGACATGGAAATTTATTATCGAACGTGAATGGATTTTAGGGTCATATCAATGGATTGCATTTGAACACAGAGGTGAAACAGTATGGCCAAGACTTTGTTCACAGTCAGGGGCAATAGATTTATATTTGCAGAAGAAGGATGCTTTTTACCAGAATCAAACCCATTGGATAGAGGACAGACCGTTGGTGCATCTGTTTCCCCATTGGAATTTTAAGGGCCGTGAAGGAGAAATTATTCCGGTATGGGCATATACCAACTGTGAAGAACTGGAGCTGTTCCTGAACGGTAAAAGCCTTGGCAAAAAGCAGATAGAAAAAGTCGGGCATGGTGAGTGGATGGTGGAATATCAGCCGGGCATTATTACTGTAGAGGCAAGGAATAACGGTAAAACAGTATGCACAGATACAAGGGAAACCACAGAAAGAGCAGTAAAACTCAATCTGAAGCTGGACAATACAGTAACAGCTGCAAATGGTAGGGATGTAGCGATTATAAGTTGTTATTGTACGGACAGCCAAGGGCGAGAAGTGCCTGATGCAGCCCCGTATGTAAGTTTTAATACTAACGGTCTTGGTAAAGTAATTGGTACAGGTTCTGATATTTCAGACCATAATCCACCACATCTTACAGACAGGAAAATGCGTGCAGGAAGAATAACAGTTGCAGTTAAGGTAGGTAAATCTGAGGGAAAACTTAAGGTTTATGCAACATCTGAAAATCTTGCAGATGCGGTGTTAACCATAGAATTAAAAAAATATGAGGGGTGTTAAAATGCTTAATTACAATGTTAAAATCGGACTTATTCCTGATATTAGAGATTTATTTGATTTTTCAACAAGAAAAGGGATTTTTGAGCCTGCAAAGGGAGTGGAAAATAAAAACAAGGCAGTTTGTTATTTAAAAGAAACTTTTGCAGATGAAAAGACGAAATTTACGGATCTTGAATGGCTTAATGAGTTGGGTGTATTATATAAAAATTCAGACTGTGACAAAGTGTGTGAATATTTAAGAGAAGAAAGAGTTGATGCAATCTTTATTATTAACTGCAATTTTGGTAATGAAGAGGTTTGTGGTCAGCTTGCAAAAAAAATGGGAGTGCCGGTACTTTTATGGGGACCTCAGGATATGGTTTTTGAAGAAAATGGGCAAAGATATACCGATGCGCAGTGTGGACTTTTTGCAATCAGTAAGCAACTTCGCAGGTATCATATCCCTTTTTCGTATATAGAAAACTGCCCTATTGAAAGCGAACAATTTGCCGAGGGATTTCAGAATTTCCTCTCTGTTGTCACAATGGTAAAGAATTTCAAAAACCTTAATGTGGTGCAGGTGGGAACAAGGCTTACTCCTTTTAAAAGTGTTATGTATAACGAACTTGAACTTACTGAGAAGTTTGGGATTAATATTAATAATGTAAATATGGCAGTGGTGGTTGATAAATTCAATAAAGCGTTAATTTCCAGAGAACGAGAACTTTGTGAGGATATAAAAGAACTAAAAGACAAATATGATGTTTGTGGATTGAATGACGAACTTCTAAAGAAAATGCTGACGTTTGTATATGTATACAAAGAAATTTTTGAAGAAACAGGTGCAAGCGTTCTTGCTTCAGAATGTTGGACATCAATGCCTTTGGCATTTGGTGCTAATCCTTGTCTTGCGATGAGCATTCTTTATGATATGGGATATATTGTAACATGTGAATCTGATATTCATGGAGCAATTACTAATGCGCTTCTAAGATGTGCGGCAAGAGGCAAATATGCACCGTTATTTGGTGAATTTACCGTAAGACATCCCGAAAATAAAAATGCGGAGCTTTTGTGGCATTGTGGACCATTTCCATATTCTATGAGGTTGGAAAATTCCAAACCAAAGTTGTTTAATACGAAACCAAGCTTCAGGGCAAAAGACGGAGAATATACAATAGCACGCTTTCAGGGAGACCGGGGAAAATATACACTTCTTGGCGGTCAATTTAAAACCGTTGACGGACCTCATACCTTCGGAACATATATGTGGGCAGAGTTTAAAAATTGGTCAAGAATAGAGCGTAAAATGATAGATGGTCCGTATATTCATCATATGAGTGAGATATACGGAAAATATGCAGAGATTTTAAAGGAATTTTGCAAGTTTATTCCTGAACTCGAGTTTGATTCATTAGAAGAATAATTGCGGCTAAACCTAAGGATGCAGATATGAATAGAGCCGGTAAAAACGAATAATAGAAAAAATACCTCTATGGTGGAATAATATAAACTGCCATAGGGGTATTTTTGTATTATCTGCACAATCGCTTTCAGTTCGTTCAACCAAGAGTATTTTTGGTTAACGATTTGCTTTGATGTATTGCGTAGGAGACATTCCGGTTTGCTTTTTAAACAGGGTGCTAAAGTAATAAATATCATCAAACCCGCTGAGACGGGACGCTTCAGTAACATTGACTTCTCCCGAAAGCAATAGGTCTTTTGCGGTATTGATACGAAGATTTGTAATGTACTGCATTGGTGCGATACCATAGGCATCTTTGAACAGTTTGCGGAAGTAAGAAGGACTAAGACCCAAACGTTCTGCCAAGATTTCCACCTGAATTTCATGCTTGAAGTTTGCTTGAATATAAGTTCTGGCTGATTCCAGTTTTTTCAAATGAGGAACCTTATTATGAGGCAGTTGAACGCTGACAATATCATAAAGAATACTTGATGCGAGATTTTTGCACCGAATATGGTATAAAGGATTTTTTCCCTCCCAGGCATAAGCAATATCTGCAAATTTACTACGCAAGGGTTCTCCAATCTCTGTAAAGAGAAGAAACGGAGGGGTAAAGAATTTCTTTGCAGTATCATTGTGTTCAAGATTAAAGTTTACAGAAACAAAAGACAAGGGTTTTTGGGGAGTGGAATAGCCGCTGCGAACAAAGCCCGGAGAGAAAATTAATACATCATTCTTTTGTGCAAAAATTGTGTGGTCGTCAATAACGTAAGTAATTTCACCTTCCAAAACAATAACCATAATATATGATTCATTAAAGTAAAGCCTTTCTGCATGCCAGGGGTTAATGCGAAGTCTTTGTACGACACGGTTAACTTTTGTAATTGAAAAGTCCATATTATTCATAACTATCACCTTTGGTGTATTGTAGCATAGGGAGATAGTGAATGTCAAGAAAATAAAAGCGATTTATACAAATAAAAAACGATTTCTCTATTGTTATTATCTTATTTATTGTGTTATTCTTAAATCAATAAATATAAATAAAAAAATAAAGAAAGGCGATGAAACTTTATGGATCTTATGAATTTAGATGGTTTGGTTCAAGAAAGAACCGGTATCAAAACCGAACCGTTTCCCATCAGTGAAAAGGAACTTTGCGACAGATATGAGCAAGTGACTACACCGATGGTAAATGATGTACTGCGTGAAATGCAGTATTTGTATCAAACTTTTCCAAACAATCTGCTTCCTTTGCGTGAGGAGATGAAGGTGTGCGGTATTGCCTTTACCATTAAAGGCTCTAAAAATTTATCCTTAGAAAATGAAATGGTAGAACGTGCCAAAATGCTGGAATCTATTCCCAATGACAGTCTTGTTGTATGGGATACCTCTGAGGATGATGAGTCTGCTCAATGGGGAGAGATTATGACTATGGCATCAATTCGTCAGGGCTGTCGAGGTGCAATTGTTGACGGCGGTGTGCGTGATACCGACAAGGTTTTGGAACAAGGATTTCGTTTGTTCTGTAAATACAGAACGTCCAACGGTATGCTTGGCAGATTTCGTTTGATTGGGTATCAAATGCCCATTACTATGGGTAAGGTTATGGTATATCCGGGCGACGTAGTTATGGGTGATATTGATGGTTGTATCTGTATTCCCCGTGAGATTGCCTATGAGGTATTACTGAGAGCAGAACAAATTCGTGATAATGAAGTGGAAATTAAAAATATGGTAAACAGTGGTATGACGCCAAGTAAGGTTGTTGAAAATGGCGGATATTTTTAGGAGGTAAAAATTATGATAAATTATAATAATAAAAATGTAGTAATTACCGGTGCAAGCGGCGGTATGGGAAGAATTTTGTGCAGAGAATTGATAAAGCAGGGAGCAAAGCTTTCTATCTGCTCAAACAATGCAGAACAACTTGAAGAATTGAAAAAGGAACTTAATGGCTCAGTATTTGCCAAGGTGGTAGACATCACCAATGAGGCAGAAGTTGCAACGTTTTTTGAAGAAGCATATGCAGAAAATGGTGATTTTTATGCGTTGGCAAACCTTGCAGGACTTTCTATTCCCGGACAAATTCCACAGACGGAGGAATCTGCTTATGATTTGACAATGGATGTAAATGTCAAGGGAACCTTCCTTGCTTCTAAATATTTTGCAGCTCATGCAGCAGAGCCTTCTATTATTGTGAATATCGGAAGTATGGCTGCAAGAAATGCTAATGGCAACGCACCTCTTTACTGTACAGCAAAGGCTGCGGTGAATATGCTTTCTAAGGGACTTTTGTTACAACTTGGCAGCAAAAATATCCGTGTAACTACAGTAAACCCCGGCGGTGCTGATACTCAGTTCTGGGGCGACAGAGCAGTTGACCGCACAAAACTTATGCAACCGGAGGATGTAGTGGATATCATTTTATTTGTGCTGACATCCAATCCTAATGTACAAATTCACGATATTTTCTTTGAAAGTAGCGCCAGATTCTAAAGGGGAGAAGGAATATGAGAATCAACACCCTGAAATTGTGTGAAAAAATATTTGAACGCTACGAAAGTCAGCATACCATAAAGGCGTATTACGGACTTTTGGCTTATTATGCGTTGGCGCAGGTTGCAGAAGCAGAAAGTAACGAGAATTTACAAAAAAAATGTAAAGACTATTTAAGTCTTTATCCGGATAAATTTTCACACCCCAATTACAGTTTTGAATGTTATCGGGTTGGGGGAATCGGTAAGGCGTGGTTGTTTATGAAGGGGTTATCCGATGAGTGGAAAACTGACTTGCGTAACTATGCGGATATTACTCTGGAAGCACCTGTGGATGACAAAGGTATTATTTGTCATCCGAAATCACAGGAAACTTATAAAATCTGGGTTGATTCTATCAGTTGTATCACACCTTTTATGCTTTATGCAGGCCTTGCCTTTAATAAAAAAAAATATACAGATTTTGCTGTAAAACAATGCATTGGAGTTTATGATTGTCTAATGGATCAAACCTGTGGACTTCTCCATCAGGCAAAGGGATTTATGCCAAATCCCAAGTTAATTTCTCACGATCATTGGAGCCGTGGTAATGGTTGGGGCTATATGGCGCTTGGAGAACTGATTCGTTACTTGCCGTTGGAAAATGAGTATAGAGCCACAGTGGAGGAATATTTCATTGACCATACGGACGCAATGCTGAAGCATCAGGCAGAAAATGGTTTATGGAAACAAGAAATTCCCGAAGAACTTTCTTGGTATGAATCCTCAGGGACGGGGTTGATTTTATATGGCTTAGGGATTGGTTTGCGTAAAGGTATTTTGCGTGATGAAAAGTATAGCCAAGCCTTTAGAAAGGGAGTTGAGGCTCTTGCAAAATTGTGTTTGAGTTATGACTTCAGTACCCATCATTCCTGTCCAAGCTGTCTTTGCCCCGGTGAAGGTGAGAAAAAGGGAACAATAAAGGCTTATTTGACAGAAAGAATGCCTAAAACAGATGAGGTTCATTCTTATGGGTGTATGATGCTTGCTTTTTTGGAAGCATATAAGAACGGAATTTTGGAGGTAGAGATACCGGATAAATAGTTTTTAGGAGGTAATTATCTTGATGAAAATGGAGTGTACTTGTGTACAAGGGATGCATACTGCACCCGTAAAATGTATTGAGGTTTCAGCCGGAGCCATTGAAAAAACGGCTGAGATTTTAAAGGACTATCGCCGTATTTTTATGGTTGCGGACGAAAATACATATGAGGTTGCCGGCAGAAAAGTAGAGAATTTACTTAGGGAGGCAGGTATTCTTTCACATATTTTTATTTTGAAGAATCCGGCTCATCCCACTGATGCCAATGTGGGAAGAGTTCTCATTGAAGCGGGTATTGACCAAGAGCCTTATGATATCAATGCTATGTCTGCTTTGCCCGATTATATTCTGGCGGTAGGCTCCGGCTCAGTTAACGATATTTGTCGGATGGTAAGTTATCGTTTGGGTTTAGAGTACGGAATTTGTGGAACTGCCCCATCTATGGATGGATATGCTTCGGTGGTAGCTCCACTGTTGGTAGGTAAAACAAAGACTGTGTATCAGTGTTCTATCGCACGGCATATTATTATTGACACTGCTATCTGTAAGGATGCCCCATATGAACTGCTGACAGCCGGCGTTGGAGATATGATTGGGAAATATATTGCCATTCTTGATTGGGAACTTTCGGCAATGCATACCGGTGAATATTACTGCGAAAAGATTGCCAACTCGGTGCTTCAGGCAACCAAGGAATGTATTGATGAAGCCTATACATTGTCTGAAAGAAAACCGGAATCCATTGAAAAAATTCTCAACGGACTTTTAACATCAGGTATGGGAATTGCCTATAGCGGAAGTTCCCGTCCTGCGTCTGGCACAGAACATATGATTGGACAAACATGGGAAATTATGGATTTAGAATCTGGCAGAGAACTGCAGCTTCATGGACACGATGTGGGAGCCGCAACTTTCGTAGCTATTTCAATGTATAAAAAGCTTTATCGTGAAACCGATGATGCGAAAATTAAAGAGTTAATTGAAAAATATCTGCCTGACTTTGAGAGAATTGAGGACTTGCAAAAGACCTTGAAGCTCCCTATGACGGCGGCAGACCATGACAAATTTGTTGAGGGATGTCTGAGAGGCAGAACTTTCCGTGTAAGATATACTCTCCTTGAATATTTATATCAGCGAGGAGAATTGGAGAAGTATATCGAAGCGGCGTATCAAGACGTGGTATTAAATCAAAAATAAAGAAAGGTACAGGCTATGGGGATTTTATTAACAAAAAATCGAAAAGAAGAATTGCTTGAACTGCTTAAAACGGATTCAAGACTTGCTCAATTATGGGAAGATTATCGTGCACGAGTTGAAAAATATACTGATACTCCTGAACTAATTCCTATGTATGAACGCACAGGCTGGTGGTTTTATGTGTGGGACCGTATCGGGGATGCCGCTTTTGTTTATGCTATGTGCGGTGATGAAAAAGCGGGTGAATATGTACATGCGTGTGTTATGGATATTTGTTCAAAGAAAACAGATGCGGATTGGAATGGACCGTGGTACAGAGTTGTTTCAGACCCGCCTGTAGCCAATCTTGAAACTGCTCATATATCCTGTGCCGTTTCTTCGGCGTATGATTTGTGTCCGGATTTATTTACAGAGGAAGAGAAGGAAATTATCCTGAATAGGTTAAGATCTCTTGCGTTGCCAGCCGGACGCAGATTTGTGGATATGCCCAGACATTTTTCCAACTGGAAAATAGTTATGTTTAACGGCTATGCTACCACGGCATGTGTTTTAGGAGATAAGGATGAGATTGCACACGCTGTAGAATTTTTTAAATTTGCTGTTCAGGCATTTAATGGAGACTCTTATGGAGAGGGCGTGCAGTATTCAAACTATGCTGCATTTCATCTGCTTCACACCTATGAGATGCTGACAGCCTATGATGAGAGCCTTAAAGAAGAATTGGATAGTTCTTTTGCAGCTAATATGATTCGTTGGTATGCAGCAAGCTTTATGCATATGAAACCAATGAATGATATAAAGTGGGGAGATAAAGCCTACCCCAGAAACCTTAATTTTGGGGATAGTTCAGCTATTTTCCGTCCTTCAGGAGATGTATTGATGCATGTAGCAAAGCGATTCTCTCACAGCCGTGAGAAGGAAGCAGGACTTGCTATGTGGCTCTTTGAAACTACCTATAAAGAAGATTTAAAGCCTTATGATAGCTCTACCTATGGACTTTTCAATCAGTATCACTATTATACATTTATCAATTATGTGTCCAAAGATGAAGTGAAACCTCTTTCTCCCAAAGAGGCAGAAATGCCATTAATTAACACTTTTGAAACCGGCACTACCGTTTATCGTGATAGATGGGAAGACCCGGATTTAATTTTGGGAATTCAGGGCGGCTATGAAACCAATTGTGTAACAGGACATCGCCATCAGGATCAAAACAGCTTCATCCTTACTTATAAAAAAGAAAGAATGTTGGTAGACCCCGGTCACTGTTGTTATCGTTTGGAATGTCGCAAGTTTTCAAGAAAGGATATTTCTCACAATACATGGACGTTTGAAAAAGAAAATGGTGAGATTCTTCATCAAAAAGAGGTTAGAAGCTTCTTCTCCGGCGGAGATGGTTTGCAAGAACCAATGAATATTTTGCAGCGCTGTGAAAAAGTGGATGATTTGTTCATTGCTCAAAGTGATTGTGCCAAGGTGTATGGTGAAGATATCGAAAAAGCACAAAGAACATGGCTGGTGCTTGGAAATAATATGATGTTTGTAGTCGATAGAATTAAATCAAATATCCCGGTAAAACCTGTCAGTCACTTTTTAATCAACAACAGGGGCGACCAAACTGATGAAAGAATATTTTATGGCAAGCGGATTGTTTTCCGCAGAAATGGCGTTGGTATGAAATTTTTGTCATTAACCGTCAATGACCAAGAAGTTGAAATGAAGATGAATTGGGGATATATGCATGATTGTTATCATCCTGAACCTAACCGTCTTGGACAGGGATTGGAGGGTTCTGCATTGATTTATGATTATAAACCCACAGAGTATACGACGGATTATATTGCAGTGTATGCAATTATTCTGGATTCGGATACAGAAATTAAACGATGGCATTTACGGAATACAGCGGAAAATGTTTATTACATCGAGCCAAAAGAAAAAACAGGTGGTTTTCAGCTTTCAGTTAACAAAGATGGTAGCTTAACCGCAACTGATGTGTATCGTAATAAGAGCTATGAAATTAAATAAATAGAATGGTTGCTGATTTTATTTTGTGGGCAATCAGAAAAGCAAGTAATGGCGGGGCTTTCTCTATGAGAGCCTCGTTTTTTTGGTGTTTTGTTGTAGTTTGCGGAAGAAGAGAATTTCCTGACCGAACCCGGAAGTTTAATAAGTGGCAACAAAATATTAGCAAAAATAAGAAAAAATAAGCAAGAAATGACAAATGTTTTGCTGTATAATTATGACATAAAATAAATAAAAGGTGGGATGGTATATGCGATTTGAGCCAAAAAACTTAGATTATAAGTTAAGTCCGTTTTCGGGTTTAACCAGAGAAACTTGGGTGGAAGCAGGGGTATACTTGTTGAAAGGTGTATTTCAGCATATTTCCGATATGGACTCCCCTGTTGTAGTAAAGCGTACCGAAACACGCATAACCTATCCTCATCCCAAAGCTCCCGAGGGAAAACAGCAACAAGAACGCCGTGCCGAGATTTTTGAAGGACTTGCACGAACATTTTTTATTGCGGCGCCATTGATTAGGGATAATCCTGAGATTGTAGTATGTGACAAAAAGTTAAAAGAATATTATAAAAATCATATTTTGCGTATTTGTACTAAAACAGACGAATTGTATGTAGGTGACTTCGCATTTCAACGGAAAACTGTGGGGACGGATGATGAATACCGAATCTTTCAACAGACAGTAGAAATGGGAGCACTGGTTGTAGGACTGTGGATTTGCGAAGATGTAATATGGAATACCTATTCTAAACAGGAAAAGGATTTGATTGCTGATTTTATCAGCAGTTATGCCCACGAAACAACCGTACCGCAAAATTGGCGCTTTTTTAATATGTTAGGAATGGCGTTTTTGTATAGAAATGGTTATTCAATTGACAAAGCCGTTATGGCAGAGCATACACAAGCGACTTTGGGGTATTACACAGAAGAGGGTTGGTATCGGGATGGTCATGCCTTTGATTACTATTCCTGTTGGGGATTTAACCTTTATGCTCCTATTTGGAATCTATGGTATGGATATGAAAACGAGCCGTTTGTTGCAAAACAGTTTGAGGCACACTCCAACCAACTGATGGAAACCTATCCTGATTTCTTTGACGAAGACGGTTATACCAATATGTGGGGGCGAAGCAGTATCTACAGAAATGCCTCTGCAAGTGCGTTTGTCGGAAATTTATTTTTAAAAGAATCGAAAATGGATTATGGTTTGGCAAGACGTATTTTGTCAGGGTCTTTAATGCAGTTTTTGAGCAGAGAAGATTTTTTATCAGAGGGTGTCCCTTCTTTGGGTTATTATAAGCCATTTGCTCCGCTCATACAAAGTTATTCCTGTGCAGAATCCCCGTTCTGGCTTGGAAAGGTTTTTTTGGCATTGTACTTTCCAAAAGAACATCCTATTTGGACAACAAAAGAGAACAATGGTTCATGGGAGTGTTTAAGTGCTGAGGGCATCAAAGAAACCGTGTTAGACGGACCTGCACTTTGCTATACAAATCATAAAGCAAACGGAGAAACCATTCTGCGAACAGGAAAAGTAACCAGAGGTAAAAATAACGTTCGTGATATGTGGGCGTATTCCAAACTGGTTTATAACACAAAATATCCATGGGAGGCAACACCGACAGAACATACTGATATTGAGGCTCAGCAGTATGTGATTAATGATATGCAATCAAAAGAGTGTCTAAGAGGCAACGCTACTGCCTGGGCAGGATGCCGCAGTGGAGTTCTTTATCGCAGACAATTTTTTGACTATGGTGCAGATTCTCCCATGCATAGAGTATATGCCATGAATTTGGCGGATTTCCCCGTTTCATACGGAATAATGCGTGTTGACAAATTAAGACCTCTTCGTTGGCAGTTTTCTGTAACCTTAGGTGCATACGGCTTTCCGGATAATGGAACGGAAGTGACTTATAAAACAGAGGGTAAGGCAAAAGCGATAATTCTCAAAGGAAAAGATTTTACAGGAAGAGAAAAGCAACTTGCAATGACCATCTATGATGGGTGGGAGGAGCTTGATATTGTCAAGAGTCAAGGCACAAACCCTGATTCGGATAACTCTGTCATTGTTTATGCAAAAACCTCCCGAGCTAAGAAGTACGATGGTTTTTCAAACTATGTACTAATCTCGCAAACCTTAACCAAAGAAAGCCATGAAGAGTTTACGGAGTGTGAACTTTTCCCAATTCAATCTATAAAATATTCTGATACTTATCATACAGGTGCTTATGGAATTATTACATTGAATTTCAAGGACGGCACAATACGAGAGGTTTGCTTTGACGGTATAGAAAGCAGATTGATGATATAGAAATAAAATATGTAGTATAAGTATAGTAAGGAAAACCGCCTGTTCATTATTGAGCAGGCGGTTTAAAAATATCTGCAAATTATTGACTTTTTTATTGTTCTGAATGGTTAATGGGAATAGTTGCATTTTTATTATTCTTCATATCCTTTTTATAGTCAGATGGGGTACGACTGGTAATTGCTTTAAAGGTGCGGTTGAATGAAGAAATACTGGAAAACCCGGATTGTTTGGCAATGACGCTCAGAGGGTGGTTGTATTCTTCCAAAAGCCAGATGGCACGCTGCACCTTTTGTTCGTTGATAAAGGTGGAAAGCGGAATATTGGTTGTTTCCTTGAAACGCCTAGAAAGATGAGAAGGACTAACGAAAAATTTATTTGCCAGCGTATTAAGTGAAAGGTCGCCCTCTAAATGTGAAGAAATATATAACGATACAAGTTCAATCAAATTCTTTGAATTTAGTGATTTTTTAGGTGTAATAGGCGCAGTAAAATTTTCATTGGCTAAGATTATTAAAATCTGCAAAAAAGAGGAGTAGATAGAAAATTCATATAAAGTATCTATTTTTGTCAAGGCGTGCTTAATGGTTGCTATGTGGTCGAAATATTCCGGATTGCGGACATTCTTAAAGTAATAATAGCTTTCGGGCACAAAGGTATTAAACCCACGCACCTTTGTAAGAAAATCAGGCATACATTCCGGATTATAGTTAAAAAGCATTCTTGCGTAGGCATCACCGTGGGTGTCGTCAACAAATCTATGAAGCGCATTTGGGGCAATAATTACAACTGAACCCGGATAGAGCTGCAGCACGGTTTTATCAATAAAAAGAGTTCGGGTTCCGGATGTGAGACAATACATTTCGTAATGTTGATGAGAATGAAAGTGAGGCATTGTGTTTATAAAATTTTCATTATAGTGAACGCTGAAAGATGTATTTCCAACATATCTGACAGATTCTTGCATAGGTATCACTCCTTGTGTTTTATTATAGCACAGGTCTTAAAAAATAGCCACTGTTAATAATAACAAAATTAGGCGGATTTTGCTTGCACAAAATCTGCCTTTTGGGTAATTATGACCACAAAAATGGTAAATTTTTGGTAATTGTTTATTTCTTTTTGGTAAACAAACATATATAATTGAACAAAATATGAGCAATTACCCTTGAATATAGGCAACAAATGCAAACCTTGCTATGGTATATATATTATAGGAGAATAATTTTTGTTCACCAAAAATGAGAATATATTAGGAGAGTTAGTATTTATGGAAAGAAAAGCTTTGAAAATGGAAACACCACTGGATTATGGGAAATGGGCGTGCGATACAACCATGAAAATACCCGCAGACCAACTGCCGCCTGTAGGGGGATTTCATTATCATCAGGGTGTATGTCTTATGGGTATGCAGAAGATTTATCAGCTGTGCGAAAACGAAGAATACTATCGCTACATAAAGAGTTGGGTTGACAGCGTACTTAACGAGGATGGCACACCGAAAAAATACAAAAAAGAGCAATTTGATGATTTAATGGCGGGGATGCTTTTGTTCTTGCTTGATGAGCGAGAGAATGACTCCAAATATAGGAAATGTCTGGATTTGTTGGTTTCTGAAATTAACGAATGGGACAGAAACGAATACGGAGGATTTTCCCATAAAAGGGATGTTACCCCTAATCAGGTATGGCTGGACGGGTTGTTTATGTATGGTCCGTTGATTGTGAACTACGCAAAAAGATACGGTAAAAACCCGGAGTTTTATGATATTGTGGTTGAGCAGTTAGAATTGATGTGGGAACATATGAGAGATGAGAAAACAGGACTGCTTCGCCATGCATGGGATCCAAGTCTGAGCGGAAAGTGGAAAGATTGTGCAGAGCCGGAAACCGGGCTTGCCCCTGAATCTTGGGGAAGAGCAATGGGCTGGTATTGTGCTACATTGATGGAAATTTACAAGGATATGCCCGAAAAATACAGAGCCGGCATTGCGGAAAAGGAGAAGCAGTTGATTGATAGCCTGATTTCTTACCAAAGTGAAAATGGTTTATGGTATCAGGTAATTGATAAAGGAAACGAGCCGGGCAATTGGGAAGAATTGTCCTGTTCAAGTTTGTTTGTTTGTGCAATGTGTCAGGCAATAGAATATGGCATTTTGGACGAGTCCTATTTAAAATATGCTCAGGCAGGGTATGATGGCATAATTTCTATGCTGGAAACCAATGATGATGGCGATTTGCTGATTGGGCATGTTTGTATCGGTACAGGAGTGGGAACATATCAGTTTTATATTGAACGCCCAACCTGTATTAATGATTTGCATGGCGTTGGTACATTTTTGTATATGATTGCAGCAGCAGAAAAGACTTTGAAAAATAATTAAAATTTATATAAATTATAAATTAAAGAAAGAAGGAATAGAAATGAGAAAAAATAAAAGATTGGCGGCATTGATTTTGGCGGCAGTTACGGCGTTTTCTGTAACAGGTTGTGGCGGCGGAAGCCAAAGTGCGGGGAAAGAAGACCCTAACACCTATCCGGAAGAGCCATATGAAATCAATTGGTACATCAATTCAGCTCCTCAGGATGATGTGGAATTGATTGGGGCGGAAATTAATAAGATTTTGACAGAGAAAATCAACGCAACTTTGAATATTACAGCAATGGATTCAGCGCAGTACAAAAAGCGTCTGGATACTATGGTTTCCTCCGGTGAGTATTTTGACCTGGCATTTACCTCGAGCTCTGTGCTTAGTTATGTAAACAACACAAGGGCAGGAGCGTTCTTTGATATGGCACCTTACATAGATGAGTATATGCCTAAGGCGAAGGCACTCTTCCCTGAGAACTATTTCTCTACAGCATATGTAGATGGTATGCTGGGAGCAATTCCTGTTTATAAAGAACTTGCAGGGCAGGTGGGCTGGTACTACCGCAAGGATATTGCAGAAAAGTACAATATTGATATGACTCAGTATAAGACATTAGAGGAATTGGAGCCGGTGCTTGAGATGTTGAAAGAAAAGGAAACAAGCATCGAATATCCTATGGAATGGGATACAAGTGCTCCTCCTCAGAACCTGATGGCATACACTATGTCCGGTACAGACTGTGTAATGTATCATGATGAAAACGAAATGCCCGACGGTACATATGAAAGCTTCCCTGACAGTGAGCAGTTCAAAAACTTCTGTGCAACAACAAGAAGATATTATGAAAAGGGTCTTGTAAAACCCGGCGTTTTGACAGACAGTGATGCAACTGCACGTATGAAGAACGGAAAAGCCTTTGTTATGGTTGGTTCATTAAAGCCCGGCGGTGTAAGCGAAAAGTTTGCAGGCTCTGCTTATTCCTTCGACCAGGCAGGCGTTAGAACTCCGAAAATGAATTCAGCAACAACTGCTATGATTGGCGTGTCTGCAACTTCCAAGAACCCCTATCGTGTTATGAGATTTTTGGAAATCCTCTATACCAATCCGGAAATTAGCAACCTGTTAATTCACGGCATTGAGGGTAAGCATTACACCAAAGTTAGTGATAACACTATTGAAAAGATTCCTAACAGTGGTTATGACTTGGTAACAAGTCAGTGGATGATGGGTAATACCTTCCTGAACTATCTGACAACTACAGATGACCCACAGAAGAATGAAAAGCTTCTTGCTTTTAATGAAGAAGCCATCTTTAATCCGGCAGTAGGATTTAAGGTTGACAATACTCCTATTGAGCTTGAACTTGTTGCCGTAAATGGTGTTAAGAGCCAGTTTAGAAATCAGGCGGTTTTGGGAGCAGTAGACCCCGATACTGTAATACCGGAATACTGTGCAAGAATGAAGGAAGCCGGTATTGATAAAGTCGTTGCAGAAGTACAGCGGCAGTATGACGAATATATCAAAACTTTAAAGTAAGGAAAATGCAATATGAAAAGAATGTCTAATTTAAGAAAAGCGCAGCTCAAGCAGAACATTCCCTTTTACTGGATGCTTTTGCCCGGTTTTCTTGCAACCTTTATATTTAATTATCTGCCGATTTTCGGTATTGTAATTGCGTTTAAGCGGTTTACTCCTGCCCAGGGAATCTTCGGAAGCCCCTGGGTTGGATTTGATAACTTTAAATATCTGTTTAACAATGCAGAAACATGGACGGTTCTCCGTAACACCATTGCCTATAATGTGGTGTTCATCGGATTGGGGATGGTACTGAATGTTTGTTTGGCACTTCTTTTAAGCCAGATTGCCAGCAAACTAATGACCAAAATTTATCAGACAATCCTGATTATGCCCCACTTTTTGTCTATGGTTATTGTGGCATACATAGTTTATGCGTTTTTAAGTCCCCAGAACGGATTTTTAAATACTGCAATTCTTGGACCTATGGGAATTGACCCCGTGAACTGGTACGTCAACCCCAAACCATGGCCCTATATTCTGACCGTTGTCCATTTTTGGAAGGTCTGTGGATGGGGTTCGGTTATGTACCTTGCGGCAATTTCAGGTATTGATACCAGTTTGTATGAAGCGGCAGAGATTGATGGTGCCAACCGTTGGCAGAAGATATGGTATGTAACCCTGCCCTCCATCAAGACCATTGTCATCATTAAATTGATTATGGATGTGGGTAAGATTTTCAATGCGGACTTTGGCTTGTTCTATCAGGTTCCTATGAATTCCGGCGCACTCTATCCGGTAACCAACACCATGGATTTGTTTGTGTATAACACTATGGGTCAGGGCGGTGTTTCCGGAACCGGTATGTCGGCGGCAACAAGCTTGTTCAAATCAATAGTAGGTTTTGTTTTAGTTATGATAACCAATGGTATTGTTCGCAAAGTGGACAATGACAACGCTATGTTCTAAGGAGGTGACACACAATGAAAAAGAAGAAAAAATTTGATTTTGTAGACGTTTTATTCCATGCCTTTTGTATTCTGGCATCGTTGGCGTGTCTGATTCCTCTGGTTTTGGTAATCAGCATTTCCTTTACCTCTGAGGCAGGAATTGTAGAACACGGCTATACCTTGCTCCCCAGTGAATTCAGCACGGATGCTTATCAGTATGTATGGGCAAGCCGCAGCACTGTTCTCAGTGCCTATGGTGTAACTATTTTTAACGCAGTGGTAGGTACATTCTTTAGTGTTTCATGTATTGCACTTTATGCCTATGCCCTGAGCAGACCTAACCTGATTGGAAAGAAGTTTTTTACTTTTTATATCTTCTTCACTATGCTTTTCTCAGGCGGTCTGGTTCCTTGGTATATGGTTTGTACCCAGCTTTTGCATATCCAAAACACCATCTGGGCGCAGATTGTGCCTCATTTGTTTAACGCATGGCACTGTATTATTTTAAGAACCTTCTTCAAATCTACTGTGCCGGATGCAATTATTGAATCGGCACGTATAGACGGAGCAAGCGAATTGAGAACCTTTGTACAGATTGTTCTTCCGGTTGCCCTCCCGGGTATTGCCACCATTGCTCTCTTCCAGTTGACATTCTATTGGAATGACTGGTGGTTGGCACTGAACCTTATATCAGAACCCAAGTTCTACAATCTGCAATTTTTGTTGCAGAATATGTTGGCAAACATTGAAGACTTAAAAGCCGGCGGCGAGAATATGGATGCCAGTGCTGCAATTGCTGCGGCAAACATTCCGGCAGAGGGTACAAGAATGGCACTTTGTATGGTTGCTCTTGGTCCTATTCTGGTTGCATATCCTTTCTTCCAGAAATACTTTATTCAGGGTCTTACTGTTGGCTCTGTAAAAGGATAAATTGAAATTTTACATTAGAAAGGAGAATACATTAATGAAAACAAAAATAAATCGTTTGTTATCAATGCTTCTTGCATTGACTATGCTTGCATCATTGATGACATCTCTGACTATGACAGCTTCTGCCAAGGATTACCCCGGCGGTGTGATTTTGTATGAGAGCTTTACAGGTATTGTTGGTTCTACAGTGAATGATGCTATTAAAACTCCCACAAATCAGCCGAAAGACACAGAGGCAACGACTTCCAGAAAAAGAGCGGGCAATGATAGCGGAGCCGGATTGGGAGATTATGCAAGACAGAGTGGTAATTCCTCCACAAGTTTCAATGCAACACTCCCCGCAAGCTATATTAAGGGTGCAGATACCGCTTTGGTTGCTGACCAGGGTTCAAATGCCAAGCTGACTTTGGAATTTGACTTTAAATATGAAGGCGAACTTCCTACAGAGGCAAAGACATTGACGGCAGTTTTGCTTGGTAATTCCAGTATGTCAGGTAATACAAGCGGTGCTCGTTTAAATGCCGCTGCAACTGCGTATTTGCAGTCTCCCAATACAATAACTGTTTATGAAAAAAGTGAGGATGCAGAAGGAAAGCCTACATCCAGCGCTGTAAAATTTACATTGCCTGAGGGAATTACCTTTGACCAATGGCATAGGTATCAGTTGACAGTGGACTTAACCGATGCAACCTCCAATGGCGGAGAAACCTATTCCTTTAAGGTAGACGGAAAAACGGTTGTTGAAAATCAACCGACACTCTATGCAACTGAGATATCAAGACTTCATATACACACGACCACTACTTATATAACCGGCTTGGATAACGTTTCTGTTTATAAAACAACCCCAAGCAAGCCGGCATTGTCCACCGCTGCATTGATGAGCAAATTGCACGAAATCAATGCTGAGATGGAAACCTATCGCACCAAAGCAACAGGCGCTTCTCAATTGTCAGCTTTGGAAACTGCTGTTACTGCAGCAGGCACAATGGTAACTACAGCCTTTGGTACTTATAATGCAGAAGGTGCAGTAGTGAATGCAGCTAAAACTCAGACAGAGGTTGACACAGTTCTTGCAAGCTTGACAGCAGCAGATACTGCTATGAAGGAATACATTGAAGGATTGGGTGAACAATCTTATGACGGTGGTTTGTATTTCTATGAACCCTTTGATGGCACACCCAAAACTCAGCCTGAGGGAACTTCACTGAGCACCTCTCAGCTTGAGAACTACAATCCGACTTCAACAGCGGAGGAGCCTGAGCAGATTATTGAAGCAGTGACCGACCTTCCGGGCAGCACTGCAGCAATGAAAAACGAAGCAAACTGGTTGAACACCATTGTGAACTTCCCGGCGGCATACAACGCTGACGGACATAACGGAACTTCTGCTGTGGATGCTTACGCAAAAGAGGGCAAGGATGCGAAGCTTGTGATTGAATATGACGTAAAAACCACCGGCAACCCAGAAAATGCAGGGGTCGGAACAGAACTCTTTGTTATGGTCGGTGCAAAGGGAATGTCCAACGGTGCTACAGCCAGAGAGGTTACGGCGGCTGCTTATGCTTTGAATTTGCCGGACAGCGACCAGACAACCTCTTATGTTACTGCTTACAGAAAAAGAAGTAGCAGTGACGTAAAAACAGGTGTAAAATTTGATTTGACCAAATGGCAGCATCACAAACTGACCGTAGACCTGACAAGTGCAACCGCAGGGCTGGCACGTTACAGCCTGGAGGTTGACGGCGAGGTTATCGTTCAGAATCAGCAAAGCCCGGGTCATGACAGTGGCTCAAGCAGAGCATATGCCATTGAAGAACTGAAGATGTATACCGTAAACGAAAATATAAATGTACATCTTGCAAATCTTTCCATATATAAAGTCAATGAGGATAATCCTTCATTCTCTCCGGCGGCTATGAGTAAGCTTTTGAGAGAGGTCTATGATGATATGGATGGCTATGAGGCAGCTCTTGCGGCAAACAAGATTACTCAGGAACAGCTTACAAAATTGACAAACGCTTATGAAGCCGGTGCGACAGCTATGCGCAGTGCTTATGAAACCGCAAAAACAGATGCGGCTGCAGCACAGACAGCACTTGATACAGCGTATACCAATCTTGAAAATGCGCAGAACGAGCTTGCAGACAATGTATTCTATCCATTGCAGTCCGGCTCACAGATAAAAGTGGATTATACTTCGGAAGACAGCGGCGTAAAATGGGAGGATTGCTTTGATACAGAATTTATCCGCAATCTCGGCAGCCGTTACGGAGAAAGCAAAACAGAGAACATCTTCCATCGCTACTATAATATTAACGATGCGGCAGCTCCCATTGAAGGTATCCGTGCCGGAGAAGATGCAAACACCGAAAAGGAAAACGCTTCCTTGATTTTGGAATATGATTTGAAGCTTGAAAGCTACGAACTCTCCGAGGCATCCACCTTTAAGATTTCAGTAGGTAATGCCACAGCACCAAGCGGTGCAGGTAACGCCGTGGTATACAACCAAAAGGACATTAAGGAATTTATTCCTGATGTAACAGACGGCGTATGGTATCGTTTCCGTCACGAGGTTAACGTTACCGATGCAGAAGGCAATTTTGCACCTACTGTCAGCACATGGGTAAACGGTGTATTGAAGGATAATAAAATTCCTTGGGCAAACCCCGACTTTACAGGAACAGTGGTTATTAATGATGTAACCTTCCACGCAGCAGAGGGCGGCTTGACAGACGAGGACGGAAACCCTGAAAAATACGGTCTGGAACTTTGGTATGACAACCTCTTTGCGTATAAATCAAATTCCGAGGCAGCAGCTCCAATTAATGATGGTGCATTGGTTGCCAAAATCCGTGAACTTGATAAGGAATACTTATACAGCGAGGATGCAGCACTTAAAGCACTTTTAGACACTGCAAAGGCTGCATATCAGAACGAGGAAAGAACACAGACAACAGTAGATGATGCTCTTGCGACACTGAACAGCAGTTATACAGCACTTCCTGAAAGCAAGACACCATATAGAGTAGAAACCTTTGCTTATACCAATTCAAGTGATGAAAAGGTATATGAGGCAATGGCAGAGGGTAAAGTAACCGGACTTTATGTCAGCAAAGTTGGCAAAAAGAACGGAGCAACAGGAACACCCGTGGTTGCAGTTTATCGCAACAATGTGTTGATTGATATCAAAACCGGAACCTTTACAGATGATAGTATGGCAATTGGCGATGCACAGGTTGCATCTTTGGAAACTCCAATCACTTTGCCGTCAGACTTAAGCGGTATCACCATCTCCGGTTATATAATGGATGGTAATAACATAGGTTCTTTGAAGCCTTTGGCAGAAAAATGGACAGAACAGGCATATAACCCCGACAGACAAATCGGCTTCTATATTGCAGGTACGTCTACCTATGCCGATCAATATCCCTTATCTACCAGTTATCCCAGAGCCGGTGCAGGTGAAGCTATAAAAAAATGGTTTGATGGAACCAATGTAAGGGTTTACAATGCTGCGCTAAGCGGTGCCACAACCAGAAGCTTCAAAAACAGCAAGACAGAAAATAGCAGAAACTGGAAGATGATTATGGAGGGCGGTAACAATCTGGAGAATGCAGGAACCGAGGATGAAATCGGTGACGTATTCCCGGGAGTACAGCCCGGTGATTATGTGCTAATTAGCTTTATCCTCAATGATGAAGACGCCTTGGAGAACAAGGGTACAGACTTTGCAACAGATTATCGTGCAAATCTGCTTTACTTTATTCGTACTGTGCGTGAAAAGGGCGGTATTCCTATTTTGAACAGCCCTAGTCCTCGAGGTACTTATGCAAGCAGTGCAACCACAGGCTGGAGCGGCAAAACAAACCTTGGTTCTTATCCAAAGGCAATTCAAGAAACCGCAGAAAAATACGGCGTTCAGCTTAGCAACGTACTGAGCAACTGGGAAAATATGATAGAAACTCAGGTCGCAGAGGCAACAGCAGGTAAAACCGGTTCGGATAAGACAACTGCATATACTGCGGCAATGATTGACATCAATCGTTCCCTCTATATGCGCATTGATGAAGTTAGCTATCAGTGGTGGACAGAAAACGGAACCAAGTCTATCGGTTCTACTATGGAAACCAACTACCAAAACGGTCTTGCTGCCGGAAAGGGCGGTTATGTCAGTGACCAGACCCATAAGAATATTTACGGCGCAGATATCGAGGCACAGTTTGTTTTAACCGAGCTTTTGAAATCCGGGTCCGATTTGTCAAAAAATATTAACTTGACCAAGCATACTCCGGTACATCCCGACCCGGAACGTGGTAAAGAGGGAAACTAATTAAGGATACGACGATAACCGTCGACCTCGTATCCACCTATAACAATGCAAGTGTGTATATTCCGATGGCAGAAACAGAGGAAACCGTAGCGGTAGAGTATGCCGCTGCAGGTTCCTCTGTATGGAAGAGGGCATATGCCCCTGTGTATGTTACAAATGCAACGGACAAAAACGGAACCCCATACACTCCGGGGTGTTACACCACTTCAATTACAGGACTTGCCGAGAACACTGCATATCAGGTTCGGGCAATTCTCTCAAAGGGAGAAACAGAGAGGTATAATGATTCATTAATCCTCACATGGGACTCCAACCCTGAAATCGCCCAAGAAGTAACCCTTGCAGACTTGGGTTATACAGATAACGGCACACTTACATTAGACGGAAGCACCAATACCTCAGACGGCTGGCTGAAAATCAGCGGCGGAACTATCAACGGCGGCAAACAAGCAGAAGCAGCCCTGTCAATTGTTGGTGCAAAAAATATCATTTTAGAAAATGTAACCATCACAGGCGGTAAGAACCATGGTGTATGGATTGATGCCGATTCAAGCCAAATTCGATTGGTAAACTGCGATATTTCCGGATGGGGAAGGACAGGAACACTGACGGACATTACTTCAGCTACAGATACTACAACCAAGGTATCTTACGTGGATGAAGAAGGCAATTCCATCAACTACGATGCAGGCATCAAGGTCTGGGGAAGTCAGGTTACAGTGGAGCGTTGCTATATCCACGCTCCAAGCGGAGATTCCACTCCATGGGCAGGTGAAAAAAACGGTCTGGAATGGACATCTTCACATCCCCGTGGTATGTGCGGTATCTTTGCAAAGGCAGTTAATTCGGTCGTTCGCTATAACGATATTGTTGGCAGTGAGGAGCATCGCTTTAATGACGGCATCGAATCATACGGAAACTCAAAAAATTACGGCGGCTTTGCCAAGGACAGTGATATTTACGGAAATTTGATTGCCTTTGGACAGGATGACGGAATAGAGATGGACGGCGGCGCTCAAAACCTCAGGTTTTATAATAACCGTATCACCAACTTCTATTCCGGCATCTCCACAGCAGCCAACGTGATTGGCCCATCATTTGTGTTTAACAATGTGGTGCATCATCTGCGGGATGGCACCGATTACCCCAACCTTGCTATGAAAAATGGCGGTGAGGGCAGCGGAATTACCAATATTTTCTATAACACCTTTGTGGCAGAGAGTGGCAGACGTGATTATGGAATTGCATCCGTTGGCGGTTATAATGCTGTCAGCCGTAACAATATTGTTGTGGGCGGTCAAGCAGTACGTGGACAGGTAACAACCGAAACGGTGGATGGCTTTAACGCCTATAACTCCTTTGACTATGACCTGTTGGCAAACTGGAAAACAGATGGAAATGCAGGGGTTGTCAATATGGAAGTTGGAGCAGACAAAGAAGAGCACGCATTGTTTGGTATGCCAACCTTTAAAGATTTTGAAAAAGGCTGCTATGGTTTAACAAGCAATAGCCTTGGCTTGGCAGCGGCAACGGCAATTGACGGATTTACAGGATCAAATATGGGGGCTATTGACATTGGGGCATCCGGTTTGATTCCAATCCGTCCTATGCCGCAAACTGCGGATAAATATGTGTTGACCCTTGCACCGGGAAGCTCCGGCACAGTAACCTTGAGCAATGATGGTTTTGAAAAGGTGCAGACCAACGATGATGGAATTTCGGTGAAAGCCAACGGCAGTGTTCTTACCATAACGGCAACAGGAGAAAGGGGCAGAGATTCAATGTGTATGGCACGCTTCTCAGATGGAAGCTCCATTCCCATTTTGGTGAGAATCCGTTAGGTGTACGGAACGACACATAGGTCGTTCCCTACCGATTGATTTACGCACCATTTGGCGTAGGGAACGGTTCATAACCGTTCCTTAGGAACAGTCACGGACTGTTCCCTACAAGGAATTATGATTAATCTATATAAAAAACAAAAATAAAAATTAAAAAAAATAAATTGTTCTTGGAGAGGAACAAAAAAACTACTACATTTATTATACGAGGAGAGATTATAATGAAAACAAAAACAAATAGGTTTTTATCAATCTTTATGATATTAACCATTCTTGCATCTTTGTTGACATCTCTGACTATGACAGTTTCCGCTGAGAATTACCCCGGCGGCACGCTTTTTTACGAAACCTTCACAGGGTATTCTACAGCAAGCGAAAATCTTTATGGTGGTAATACGAGCAATTACTATAACTTGCCCGCTAATCAGCCGTCAGGCACCACCAACGCCTATGCCTATCGTAAAAAGGTAGGGACAGTGTCGGAACCGGGTTATGGTACGGTGGCTGCGCAAAATGGTAACTCCACCACCCATGTGTCATTTAACTTCCCGGCTGCTTATACCGGCTACCAGACGGATACTTCATTGCTTGAGGCACAGGGACCGAATGCTCAGCTGACGTTGGAATTTGACTTTAAGGCAAATATGGATGATACGGCTCTGGCAGCCTGCACGGACATTCTGCACTGGACCCTGATTGGTAACGATAGCCTTAACGGAACCGGCTCGAGCTATAGAAAAAACAGTGCGGCAGTTATGTACTTTAAGGCACCGCGTACCGTAAATATATATTATAGATCTGGTAGTACTCCTTATAGCTTTACTTTGCCTGAAGGCGTGGAGTTTAACGACTGGCATCACTACACATTGACTATGAACTTAACAGATGAAAACAAAGCAGGATTGAAAACCTATTCTTTTTTGGTTGACGGTCAGAACATGACTTATGTGGATGATGACAACAAAACAAGAGATACAGCCAAGCTGTCTTATCTTACAGATTCAGCGATTGCAGCAGTGTCCAAGGTACAGCTGCATACCCAGGAGAGCTACGTGACTTACTTGGATAACGTATCTCTCTATAAAACTACTTTGGACAATCCGGCTTTGAGTATTGCCGGGTTGGTGTCTGCGGTGAACACAGCTTATGCCAACATGAACAGTTACGACTATGCGACCAATGGTGCAAATTCCGCTCAATTGGAGGCATTCAATAACGCCTATAACACAGCGGTGGGATTGGTAACCACAGCTTTTGGTACCTATGATAAAAACGGGGCAGAAGTGAATGCTGCTAAAACTCAGACAGAAGTGGACACAGTTCTTGCAAGCTTGACGGCGGCAGAAGATGCATTGAAAACATACCTTGCAGGTGTTACCTACCCCGGCGGAATGTATTTCTATGAACCCTTTGATGGCATACCCAAAACCCAGCCGGAGGGGACTTCGCTAAGTACCACGGATCTTGAGGGCTACAATCCGACTACAACAGCTGAGGAACCGGAACAGGTTATTGAAGCAGTAACCGACCTGCCGGGCAGCACTGCAGCCCTGAAAAACAAAGCAAACTGGTTAAATACCATTGTAAACTTCCCGGCGGCATACAACGCTGACGGACATGATGGAACCTCTGCTGTGGATGCTTATGCAAAAGAGGGCAAAGATGCTAAACTGGTGATTGAATATGACATAAAAACCACCGGCAACGCAGAAAATGCAGAGGATGGAACAGAACTCTTTATTATGGTTGGTTCCAAGGGAATGACCAGCGGTGCTGCAGCCAGAGAGGTTGCGGCGGCTGCCTATGCTTTGAATTTGCCGGACAGCACCCATACATCCTCTTATGTGGATGCTTACAGAAAAAGAAATAGTAGTGATGAAAAAACGGGCGTAAAATTTGATTTGACCAAATGGCAACACCACAAGCTGACCATAGACCTGACAAGTGCAACCGCAGGGCTGGCACGTTACAGCCTGGAGGTTGACGGCGAGGTTATTGTTCAGAATCAGCAAAGCCCGGGTCATGACAGCAATTCTACCAAGGCATATGCCATTGAAGAGTTGAAAATGTACACCATAAACGAAAATATAAATGTACATCTTGCAAATCTTTCTGTTTATAAAATCAACGAGGATAATCCTGCATTCTCTCCTGCGGCACTTAGCGTGCTTTTGAGAGATGTTGACAGCAAGATGGATGTTTATGAAGCATCAGGAGAGGACTTAACTGCATTAAATACTGCATATAGTGCGGCTGTTACTGCACTGAACGCATCATACACTACCGCACAAACAGATGCAGTTAAAGCTCAGGCAGAAATTAACAATGCTCTTACCGCTTTGGAAACGGCAGAAAATGATTTGATAGAGGTTCTGTCACCTTACTATGTATCAGGACTTATAACAAACGAGGAAAACGAAAATAGTCTTACCGGAGTTACTGTGCAGGAAATCAAAGAAGCTGCAGATGTTAATGCAAAAATGATTATTGCAACCTATGATGAAAATGGTATGGTTGCTGCACAGATTCAGGCTGTTACAGCTGGAGAAAACACATTGACCTCATCAATGGATATTACAGGTAAGACAGTTAAGGTATTTATCTGGGATATGAGTGAATCCGCATTGTTGGATTATTTGGCAGATGTGTACACATTTGAAAATGTAGTGACAGAATAGAATTGATTTACACATCATTTGATAATTGTGTTGTAGGGGGCATTCACGAATGCCCCGTACAATCGGTTTACGCATCATTAGGCGTAGGGGCGGACGCCTCTGTCCGCCCGGGTTTAAATGGGAATTAATTCTTTTTTGCAGATTCTTCTTATGGAAGGCTCTGCAAAAAAGAATTAAAAGAAATAAGAAAAAATATTTGGAGGTGTTCTTTATGGCATGGAAACGATGGTTAGCGATCTGCTTGACATCAGCAATGTTGCTAACTTCTTGTCCATTTGTTGCTTTTGCCAATGACGATGAAGAAGAAGAGGAAATGCAGGCAGCTATCGAAAAGGAGGAGGAATTTGAAGAAACCGAAGAATTGGAAGAAAATACAGAAATTTTAGGCAAAACCGAGGCAGAGGAGCCTGAGGTTGAGGATGAAGATTCCACCATTAAGCCTCGAGAAGCAGAGAAAACAAGCTATCAGGGCTTTCGTGTCCAGATGGATGTGATTGATTCAGGCTTGCAGGCACTGCGTTCGGTGTCCTCAGGTGCAAGCATTTCTTTGAACACAGATAATTTAATTGCCGAAGGAGAGGTTTGGCTGTGGATTCGTGCAAAGGGTGCGCGTCTTTCTGACCGTCTTTCGGTAAAGGCTGACGGCAAGCTTGTTAAGTCTTTGCCTGTGTATTCTACGTCAGGCTATAAATGGCACAAGGTTAGTTTAGGAACAACCCTTGGAAAGAAAATTACCGCAGTTGCCAATGGAAGCGGCATTGTGGTGGATAATTATGTTTTAACCTCCGAGACAGATTTTGTTGCCTCAGGTGTCAGCGGAATGCAGAATAGTGCCGGCGGCGGTGGAGATTATTATCCTGAAGACCCACGGGCAGCAAAGCTGAAGCTTCCCAAAATGAGAGAGAATAACGGCTCCTTCTATGGTGAGGCAGAGGATGCAAAGCTGGATGGTATGTCAATTATGGAGATAGAAACAGCATCAGGCGGTTTATTTGTACATGCCGCATCAGGAACACAGAAAGACCCATATGTGCGTGACACTCCGAATCTGGGCTTTCAGTTCCATGTGGATAAGCCGGGAACTTATGCAGTTTGGGTGCGTTATTTCACACCTTTAAGTAATCAAAAGTCCTCTTGGATTTCCATTGACGGAAAGAATTTTTATCAACTTGACACCAAGGTGACAAAACAGTGGACATGGAAGAAAACAAACACGGTAAATCTTGCAGAGGGTGATCATACTGTAGATATCCGTTACCGTCAATCAAAGCACAGAATTGACTGCGTAATTGTAACACTGGATTTATCTTTTACCCCAAGCGGACTTGGACATCTGCCCGGGGAAGAGGTTCGCCCGAATTTGCTGACCTATGAAGAACGTGTTATTCCCCGTATCTTCTTAAATGACGTACAGGTTCTCGCCAATACTCAGGGAGAAAAGGTTGGAAACACCCTTGTGCTTCCTGTCCGTGCATTATGCGAGCAGCTGGGATATAGCTTCTATGTAACCGATGATTATGGTGTAATTTACAAAGACCGTGATTATATGCAGATGATAGAAGGACAGTCTAACGTGATTATTAACGGTGAAAAGGTTGCCGTTGGCGCACCTGTTACCAGACAGAGAAATGAGTTTGGTATGGATTTTGCGGTGGTTGCCGAGTTTTTGGGAATTGACTACACCGTGGACGAAAACAATCAGATTTACTGTACCTATGAAAATAATGACGAGATTACATGGGAGAATACCAAGCATTTAAACAATGGTATTCAAATTGAACTGACACATTCTATGTCGGCGGATTATAACTATAAGTGTGCACCTGAGGATTATGATTCGGTAAGTGTTTACTATCGTCAGGATGGCAATACTATGTGGAAAAAGGGATATGACCCCATTTATGTTGACGGAGCACTTCGAGGTGGCTTTTCAGGTTTGAGGGAGCATAGCAAGAACACTATGAAGATGATACTTGTTAAAGGCTCTGAGGTAAAGGTTCTGTATCAAAGCTGGCAGAATATCCATGAGGAGTATATATATCCTTATGTTCCCGATGATTATCAGGGAGATGACCCTGTGGTTATCAAACGTGCTTCCAATAACCCAAGATTGCCGATAGAAAAGGAGAGGCTCAGAACCGTACACGATTTTATTCATCACGGTGACGGTATTGTACTTGTGCCAACCTACGAAAATATCAGCTGTTATATGGATTATCAGACCGAGGGTACTCAATGTATGGTATATTATCGGGAAAAGGGTACTGAGGAATGGGAAGAAGCCTACCAGCTTTATAATGATAAAACCAATAAGCAGTTCCGGGGAAGTATTACCGGTTTAACCGAAGGCAAGACCTATGAGGTTAAAGCGGTGCTCAGCGAGGGGGATAGTGGCGAATTTGTTTCCGAGACCACTATGTGGAGCGCAGATGTTCCCATTGCAAAGGAATACAAGCTCAGCGAGATTTATGACCCGGATGCCTGTGAGGGCGGTCTGCAATTGCAGTACTTAAAGGGTTCACCGGACGGCTGGATTAAGATTAAGGGTGTCGAGGGGGACAACACCATCGCAGCATCCAAGAATATTGAGGAGGCAGTCTGGATTTCCAACTGTGAGTATGTAATTCTTGAGGATTTGGTGATTACCGGCGGATATTTCCATGGTATAAATGCAGCAAATAATTCACAAGACATCCGCATTGTCAACTGTGACATCAGCAACTGGGGAGTTCCCGGCATTGTTGGGGTCAACCATACCGGCAGCGATGGTATGTACTGTGACTATATGGGAAATTCCTCAAATCCCAATCTGAATTCAGGAGTGAGGATTTCGGATACCCAAAACATCACGGTAGAAAGGTGCTTTATTCATGACCCATCAGGACAAACCAATTGCTGGGCGTTTGCACATCCGGCAGGACCCAGTGCTATCAGTTTAAGAAGTGCAGGACGGTCGGTAATTCGTTATAACGATTTTGTGGGCAGTGAATGGTATCGCTGGAATGACCCCATAGAATGTTACTACAACTCCCATATCACCGGAGGTGCTGCTCGGGATTGTGATATTTACGGTAATGTGATGATGAACGGAAATGATGACGGCACGGAAATGGACGGCGGACAGATGAACACCAGATTCTATAATAATTTGGTACAGGCAGTCCTCTGCGGTGTCAGCACAATTCCTATCCTGGTAGGACCTTCATATGTATTTAAAAATGTGTTTGCATTTTTGGGAACGGAAAACGATGGTGCCGGTGCGGTGTTTAAGAGCGGCGGCTCTCTCAGCAGTTCCGGCGACCGGGACTTTGGTAAACGTGCAAGAATGCATGCCTTTAATAACACCATGATTACACGAGGAAATGGTATTGCCGATTATGCGTACAAAGGCGGTGAGTTTAAAGACTATAATGTTATCAGCAGAAACAACATCTATGGGGTAACAGGTACACACATCAACAATCCCGGTATGGATAAAAACGCTGATTATGACCATGACCTTCTTGTAAACCCCACCGGCGGAGCGGTAAAGATAGAGTCAACCGAAGATGCTGAAAAGCACGGCATTCAGCCCGGTGAGGTTGGCGTGGTTGACTATACAAACGGTTTGTTTACTGCCCGTGAGGGCGGACCTGCTCAGGATGCAGGGGTGGATTTGAAGAACTTTACCAAGGGCTATAACGGCACTAAGCCGGATTTGGGTGCCTTTGAGTCGGGAACTGATAATACAGCCTTCCCAATCCGTCCTGTTGTTGTACAGGCAAATCGTTATCATATGATGCTCAATGCCAGTGAAACTGAGGGGACATTTACGCTGAGCTTAAAGGAAGGTGTGGCAAGCCAAAAGGTAAAGATTCGGATGACCAACTTTGATAAAACATGGCTCAGTGTTGCAGATGAAAGCGGAAATACCGAATTTGAACTTAAAGCAAACCAGCCGATTACCATCAAGGTTAAGGCGGATATTCCGGCACTGGAATCCTATGTGGTTGGTGCTAACTGGAATCAAGGCAAGAGCAACAAAAAGGGAATGGCGGGCATTGTGATAGAGCAAGAGGATGGTCATTCTATCTTAGTAACAATAAATTACAGAGAGAAGGGGAATTTATGGGCAAAAAGTTATTAAGTATTGTAACAGCGGCAGTTATGCTGCTATCTACTGCTCCGGTATTTGCTGCAGAGTATCTGCCGGGGGGACAACAATTTTTTGAGGATTTTGAGATCAGCGGTGATTATAAGAGTTCTGCCTACGAAATTGGTATGGCAAGAACTGCAAAGGCAACACCCGGCACGGCAAGCACTTATATATTGAATGAATTTGACGGTTTGATTATACATCAAGGGGATAACACCGAAACCGGAACCTACTATGACTATACTAAAGAGGGCCCGGATGCAAATTTAGTTATTGAATATGATATTTATTTTGAGGATTTGATAGAAACAGGTTCCACCTTCCGTATGAGACTTCGTGACTTGGATGAATACACAAGCACCAATGCTCTGGATGTGACCTTTTCAGGAAATACCATCACCGGAAAAGAAACATATAATTATCAAATGCAGGACGACCATTGGTATCATATGAGACATATTATCAAGGGTACAAACAGCAGCGGAAAGCCTGTTCGTAAGCATGATTTGTATATTGACGGCGTGGCTGTAATAACCAATGGCGCACTTGGATCTTCAAATTACTATAAGTTTCCAAGATTAGATACGCTGTACCTTTCATTAGTTGCCTCAACCTCGGCAATTGAGACCACTGCGTATATGGATAATGTAAGTATATACAAGGCGAACAGCACCGCACCTATGCCGGTGAATAACAGTGGATTACTGACAGAAATCCGCAATGCCGAAGCATTGAAAAATCAGGCAGTTTTTGGAACGGGCATTGAGGAATATGCACCTGACCTTGAGGGGGCGATAGACGCAGAAATTGCAGAGGCAAAATCCGCATATCAATCCGCAAAGAGCGAGAGCGAGTTTGCTACGGCACAAGGAAAGTTAAAGGCGTTTTGTGAAACCTTTGAACCTAATGGCGAGATTATTGAGGTAGGCGAGGCAGTTTTCTATAATAATGCTACCGATAAGCCTGTTACAACCCTGTCAGGAGTTAGTGCGGTTCGTGCGGAAATCCCGGTGTCTATCTCGCGCTTTGCAGAACAAGAGGGCAAAAAGGTATCTGCCTTCCTCGTTGCCGTATCTAAAAATGCGGATGGAAGTGAGAATGTAGAGGCACTTTCCCCAATGGTACAAGAGATACTGACACCTGACCCTGAAAAGAAGGCACGTGTTTCTTACACACTAAAGCCAATTGCTGATGTTTCTTCAGTACCTGCAGATGCAGAACTGAAGGTGGTTGTGGCAGAAGATGGGAAAAATCCCATTCCCTATTATTTGTACAATGACGGAACTGCGGTTTGTGATGAAGTACGTGTAACCCGTGAAAATCTGTATGCGAATGACATATCAACCATGAAGTTCACGGCAGAAAGTGTTTCACAGGATAATATTGTACTTACGGTGTATAACGGAGACAGCTTGATTTATGCTAATCAGTGTATCACAGGCGAAAAGGGTATCGCTACCTTCCTTGTAGACACCACTGCAATTACAGAAGAAACAACACTGAAATACTATTTATACAGCACTGCAGCAAAAAAGCTTACAGTAGAGGACAGTACATATTATCCCGTTGGAAAGATTAACAAAGCTTTAAGCGACATTTATACTATGGAACAGAGCGAAGCAGAGGCAATTGTTGTGAGCAACAGTGCATTGCTTGGCTTGGATCGAGGTATTTTGGGATTATACAGCAGTAATGGATTGGTTGCATCCGAAGCGGTTACAGAGATAAAGAAAAAGCAGTATACCGCACAGGAGCTTGAGGATGTACAGGCTATCGTTTTGGAATATTCTCAAAAGTATGCTATGAATTATCTGCAAACAGATACACTTTTAGAGGAAATACTGAACGAAAGCGAAAGAAACACTGTAGCACCGGTTATCGGTATAGGCTCTGATGCAGATACCTTTGGTAAAAAATCTGCGGGACGGTATCAGAATTATCTCAAGATGGAAACGGCTGAAAAGCAGGCAGTTTATGCATTTATCAGAGAAAGACAGGATTATCAGCCTGATGAACAAAAATCTGTCTTTGAAAACGCTGTGGTACTTGCACAAATAAATACTGCGGTATCTAATGATAAAGTCATGAGTGCTATCAGTGATAATGATGATTTGCTGAACAATGCTTCTGCATTTCTTGAGTTAGATGGCGATAAGCAGAGAACGGCAGCCGGCTTTATTCTGGATCACGAAGATTTTGAAGCCTTAACAGATTTGGATAAATATATCGAAACGGCAGTAGAGAAAGCAGAAGATGAAGACGATGGAAGTTATAAGGGTACCTTCGGCGGAGGCGGCAGCTTTGGCGGCGGCGGACGTGGCGGTGTTACCAAGGCTCCGGCAACAACTCTTACAGGAACCACCGAAACTGTTGACAAGGAAATCACTACGCTGGATCAAAATGTGGTTACATTTACTGATATTGACAACCATGAATGGGCAAATGAAGCAATTACCGTTTTATTGCATAAAGGTGTTATTAACGGAAAGGGTAACAATTTGTTTGCACCCGATGATTTGGTGACCCGTGAGGAATTTGTGAAAATGGTAACCCTGCTCTTTAACATCAATTCTGATTCTAATACCTGTGCATTTGAGGATGTTCCTGAGAGTGCGTGGTATCGTTCATATGTAATTTCTGCTTATGAAAACGGTGTTATTAATGGTGTATCCGGCACTATGTTCGGAACAGGTCAAAATTTGACCCGTGAACAGATGGTGACTATAGCTTATAACGCCGCGTTAAAAGAAGGAATAAAATTTAATGAACAGGCACATTATGTTCCCTTTGCGGATGATAAGGTTGTAGAAGAATATGCAGAAACAGCGTTGCATATTCTGGCAGGAAACGGAATTATAAACGGAAAAGAAGAAAATATGTTTATGCCAAAAGAGTCTTGCACCAGAGCAGAGGCGGCTAAGGTTCTGTATGGTGTATATTTAGCAAATTACAGATAGGAGGATTGTTGCCATGAGAAAAAGAATTACAGCAATTGTTGCGTTACTATGTATGCTGATTGCTTCTTTGCCTGCCGGAATGGTTATGGCAACTGCAGATGGAGAGGATTATTCCTATGATTCTGCAGTAGGAATTTTGACGGGATTAGGGATTTTGGATACAGAAATGGCGAACCGACCGATTACTTCTGAAATGAGCAGAAAGGATTTTGTGGTATTGCTGATGAAGTGTGTCGGTGTTGATGAAACAATGGCGGTCGCTTCTGAACAAAGATATTTTTATGATGTAAAAGCTACAGATGAGAACGCAGGGTATATTGCCCGTGCTTATGAGATGGGCGTTACTTTAGGAGTAGAAGAGGGAATTTTCGGTGCAACCTTGCCTGTGACAATAGAACAAGGTATCATTATGTGTATGCGAGCTTTAAACTATGACCTTGTGGTTGATGGACGTCCTGCAGAGATTGCTGATTATCTGTCGGTTGCAAAACGAATGGATTTATATCGTAACATTGAGATGAATGTTGGTTCATCTATGAGTTACAGAGATGCCTATGTTCTTTTGTACAACTGTATGACAACTGATTTCTTAGTAAGCTATAGAACAGATGATGACAAAACTGCGTTTTTCAAGCAGGAAGGAAACAGTGCTATTGAAGGTTATTTTGGTATGAAAGTGATAGAGGGTGTGATTAATAACACACCTTATGGAGCACAATCTGCCAAAGAATACACAGAGCAAGGCACAGTGACCATTGGTGAAAACCTGTTCCAGGTAGGTGATACGGATGCAGAGCAACGTATTGGATACAAGGTAAAGGCGTATTACCGTGAAGAAGATGCTGATAAGAAATTGGTATGGCTTGATATGTCTGAAACAGATGTTGTTAAAGTGATGCTTAAGGATATTGTAGAATATCGTCCCCTTTCATTCACATATACAAATGAAAAAGGAGATGATAAGGAATACAAGGTTGCAAAGGATGCATTAACACTTTACAACGGTCAGGTATATTCCGTAACCGGTAAGGTTACCATGCCCCAAAACGGATATGTAGAGTTGATTGAAAACAATGGTGACAATAGCTATGATGTGGTAAAAATCGTAGATTACAGTATTGTGATTGCCGGAGGATTTAATGCTTCTACGGAGTATTTGTCTGATGCCCGTGATACCACCAAAAACAAGGATTTATCTCAATTTGACTATTACAAGGTAATGGACATAGAGGGAAATGAATACCAATTGGCGGATGTTCCCAATGGCATTGTTCTGCAAATTGCCTATAATGGTGACAAACGATTTGCGGAAATTGTTGTGGTAGAAGACACAGTAAGTTTTGCTGTTCGTTCAACAAAGGCACCTGTTGCAGACTGCTATGTTTCAAGCATAGTCAGTGAAGATGGTGTTACCTATAATGTGAGCAAAACATATGACACTATCAAGGGTAATCAACCGATTGTTGCAGGAAACAGTTATAACTTTTTGTTGGATGTAAACGGAGATATTGTTGCATCTTCAGTGCAGACCAATCAAATGCGTTACGGATATTTAAAGCAGTATGCAGGAAGCACCGGAGCCTTTGGAAATAAGACTTTAGTTAGAATGTTTACCCATAACGGAATATTTGAGGATTTAGAAATTGCAAAGAAGGTTAGAATTCATAACGGCAGCAAGGATTCAACTTATGCTGCAGAGAATGTGGAGGGTGTTTTGGAATGGATAAAGACGCCATCTATTGTTAGATATTCCGTTGATAATAAAGGAATGATTAACGCATTGGAATTCCCCGGTACGATTACTGAGGCTACCGGATTTAGAAAAGCAGGGGAGATTGCAGATACAACTACTTCGACCAGTTTCCGCTATCGTTCGGACTCCAAGAGCTTTGGAGGTAAAGTAGTTATTAATGATGGCACCGTCATTTTTGCAATTCCTTCCGATCCTGAGAAAGAAGAAAGTTATTATTGCATTGACTCCACCGGGCTTCTTACAAGCACCCTTTATTCAGGAGTTACCGGCTATACAGCAAAGGTTCTCAGCCCTGTTTCTGAGGCGGTTACGTTGATTTCGGATAGTATGCAGAGTGCAAAGAATGTTGTGATGCTCTTTGACCATCTGGAAAAAACCTATAATGCCGCAACCCAGAAAACTGAGATAGCAATTACGGGTTATGTAGGAACATCTTTGATGACCTATAAGTTAGATGAAACAGTTCAGGATGAATCGGAGTTTACCTTCACCTTCCCGGTTACTCTGGCGGATGGTACAAAGGAAAAACAAACCTTCCCCTATCAAAAGGGAGATTATATTCAGCTGCAATTTGACTACACCGGCGCGGTTAAAGTGTCTAAAATTCTTCGGTTATACTCCGAGGCATTACAGAAAACACCTGATGAAGATGGTGTAAATGAAGTTCCGGCTATGTATCCAAGTACCGGTATGAATACCAATAATCGTTATGATGCGGGAAAAATTGTTAATATTATAGATGGATATTTGCAAATTAAGAACGAAAGAGACACCTCGGTGCTTGAAGCAACGGAAGAATATTATATGATTTCTAATGCCGCTGTTTATTTTGTTCTGGATAAGGAAAGAGATACACTTACTCCGGGAAGTGTGGAGGATTTGGTTGCAGATGGTTCCAGAATATTTGCACATACCAAATATGGTGTGTTGAATACTGTTTTGATTATTAAGGAGTAGTTATATACAATGGAGATTATGAGTCAAAAAGAATTGAAAGACGCTTTGGCGTATGCATTATATAAAATTGATAATGCAATGGATGAGTTTTCAAATGATTTTCCAACAGCGGACAGCAAAGAATTAAAGTATGGGCATCAGGAGAATACCCGGGGCTGGACAACGGGTTTCTGGACAGGAATGCTCTGGCTTGCTTACGAAGTAACCAAGGATGAAAAGTATAAGAACCTTGCAGAAAAACAATGCACTGATTTTAAAAACCGTGCCGAGCAGCGCCTCGGCAGGGGACATCATGATATGGGGTTTCTTTATTCATTGTCCTGTGTAGCAGGTTATATGCTGACAAAAAACGAAGAAATGAAGAAAACTGCCATTCTTGCGGCGGACATTCTTATGGAACGCTATCATGAGGTTGGCGGTTTCATTCAGGCATGGGGAAAGTTGGATGCCCAAGAAGATTATCGTCTGATAATTGATTGTTTTATGAATCTTCCTTTGCTTTATTGGGCGTCCGAGGCTACCGGAAATACAAAGTATTATGAAGCCGCCAAAACCCATGCGAAAACTGCGGCAAAAAACGTAGTAAGACAGGATGCATCTACCTATCATACCTATTATTTTGATATCCAAAGTGGTGCACCGCTAAAAGGTGTAACAAGGCAAGGATATAGTGACGATTCCTGTTGGGCAAGAGGTCAGGCATGGGGGATTTACGGTCTTGCACTGAGTTATAAGCATACTAAAGATGCAGAGCATCTGGAACTTGCAGAGCGTGTTGCAGATTATTTTCTGCGCCATCTTCCAAAAGACAGTGTTCCGTATTGGGATTTGATATTTTCAGATGGGAGCGGCGAGCCGAGAGATTCTTCAGCGGCGGCAATAGCAGCAAGTGGGTTTGTTGAACTTGCAGGGTGCTTTGAAGGGGAAAAGAAGGAATATTATCTTGTGCAAGCACATCGTCTGTTGCGTGCCCTTACGGATAACTATACCACAAAAGATGTCCCTGAATCCAACGGGATCTTAATGCATGCAACCTATTCCAAACCTCGGGGAGCCTTTGATGAATGTAACATTTGGGGCGATTATTACTATATGGAAGCGTTAGTAAGGCTTTCTCAGGAATGGAATTCTTACTGGTGCAGTAAAAACTCAAACTAAATTGTGAATCATCAAAGAGATGGAAGCAAAATAATTTTATCGACAAAGGTGGTTTTTGGTGAGGATGAAAGATGTTTTTAAAATAACATGTGAGTACGGGGTTGTTTCGATAAATAATATAATGAAGAATGTGAGGGTTTGATAATGAGAGGATTTTCAGCATTATATATGAGATTTCCGGGAGGAAAGTCAAAGGCGGTAACATTGAGCTATGATGATGGTATAGAGCAAGATCTTCGCCTTGTTAAAATTATGGATGCGCACGGATTGAAGGGAACATTTAATGTATGTTCCGGGCTATTTGCACCGGAGGGGACAACATATCCTGCAGAGCAAATTAGAGGAAGAGTATTGTCGCAAACTCAAATAAAAGAACTCTCAGAAGTTTATGGGCAAGAAATTGCAGTACATACACTGGAACATGTGCATTTAGGGCAATTTCCATTAGCAACATCAGTTTATCAAATCATTGAAGACCGTCGCAGACTTGAAGAGTTATTGGGATGCACTATACGGGGAATGGTATTACCCTTTGGAGAGGTCACAGATGAGATTATTGAGGTTGTAAAAAATTCAGGATTTTCATATGCCAGAAAAACTAAATCTACGGAAGACTTTTGGCTTCCAAGTCACTGGCGACTTTCCAATGACTGGATGAGGTTTTCGCCAACCTGTCACCATAACAATCCTCGTTTAATGGAACTTACAGATAAATTTTTAGGATTAAAAGCAGAAAAAAATCCTCGCTTGTTTTATTTGTGGGGACACAGTTATGAATTTGATGAAAAAGATAATTGGGAGGTTATTGAAGCCTTTGCAGAAAAAATGGGAGAAAACGAGAGTATTTGGTATGCGACCAATATACAAATCTTTGATTATGTAGCAGCATATCAACAATTGCGATTTGGAGTAGATATGAAATTTGTAGAAAATCCTACCGCAACGGATTTATTCTTTAAATATAATGAAAAAGATTATATGGTTAAGGCAGGGGCTTGTATAAGCTTAAGTGTTGATTAACCAATAAACTAACAAAGAGAAATAATGACATTACGGGTTAGATGATGACAGATAGAAAGTTAAAATTTTGCAAGCAGGAGGAAAAACAATGTTTAGATTAGATGGAAAAGTAGCGTTAATTACAGGGGCATCCTATGGGATAGGGTTTGCTATTGCAAAAGGATATGCAAATGCCGGGGCTAAGATTGTTTTTAATGATATAAACCAGGAATTAGTTGATAAGGGAATAGATGCATATAAAAAGGAAGGCATTGATGCAAAAGGCTATGTTTGTGATGTTACAAGCGAAGAAGATGTTAATGCCATGGTAAAGGATATAGAGGAAACCGTTGGCGGTGTTGATATCCTTGTGAATAATGCCGGAATAATCAGAAGAGTACCGATGCATGAAATGAGTGCAGAAGAGTTTAGAAAGGTAATTGATGTGGATCTCAATGCACCGTTTATTGTTTCTAAGGCTGTTATTCCAACTATGCTGAAAAAAGGGCATGGTAAGATTATTAATATTTGTTCAATGATGTCAGAGCTTGGAAGAGAAACTGTTTCTGCCTATGCAGCTGCAAAAGGCGGTCTTAAAATGCTTACAAAAAACATATGTTCTGAATACGGAGAATTTAACATCCAGTGTAATGGTATAGGCCCCGGCTATATTGCAACACCACAGACTGCACCCCTCAGGGAAGTGCAAGCCGATGGCACAAAGCATCCATTTGACTCTTTTATTTGTGCAAAGACACCGGCAGGCAGATGGCTTAATCCGGAAGAATTGGTTGGACCGGCTGTGTTCCTTGCATCCGAGGCTTCAAATGCTGTTAATGGACATATTCTTTATGTTGACGGAGGTATCCTTGCATATATTGGTAAGCAACCTTAAGCAGAGGTACTCGGCAAATGGAAAGTTAAAGATGAAGTTTAGGACGATACGCTAATAAGAGTTTTATTATATTTATGAAAGTGAGGCGAAAGCGAAGGAAATCCTCGCTGTTTTATGAAAGAGTGTTACATTAGGTCTATGGAAAAAGTGTTAGAGGCATATAGTTTTAAAGATATTCAGGATTATGTTGCTGATATTGAACATAAAGGAATTTGCGAGCATGGATTCCCTCGCTTAACAGCAAATATTGGAATACTGATTGCACATAAAAAACGAACCGATCTAACAAATATCTTTTTAAAAATGATGGATCTTTGTTGTGACCAAATGCCCGGCATTATGAAGATAAGAAAAGTGGTAGGTAATGATTTTTCGGTTAAAGAGATTGTGTTTTGCATTCTTGAATTGGAAAAAAGCAATGTCTTTCATAAGTCGGTTACAGAAAAATGGAGGAAACAGTTAGCTGCCATTGATCCTTACAGTACCTATGATAAGATAGCCAGTGTTCCTCCGCAAAGAATCAGTAACTGGGCGGCTTTCGGTGCGGCATCCGAACAGGTGCGTAAAATGGCAGGAATTGGCGATGAAAGCAGTTTTATTGAAAATCAGGTTTTGTCCCAGCTTTTCTCATTTGATGAAAATGGAATGTATCGTGACCCTGATGAGCCAATGGTATACGATATGGTCACACGTTTACAATTGGCTACGGCACTTTTTTGTGGTTATGATGGCAAGGGAAAGGAACAGTTGGAACAAGCATTAATAAAAAGTGCAATGCCTACACTACTGATGCAATCTACCACAGGTGAAATTCCATTTGGGGGAAGAAGTAATCAATTTCTTCATAATGAAGCATTTTATGCAGCTCTTTGCGAATTTTATGCATCTTTTTATAAAAGAAGAGGGGAGCTAACTTTTGCAGGGCAATTTAAGCGTGCGGCAAAATTAGCTATGGAGCATGTTCTTTCCTGGTTAGAAAAGGGAGATACTATCTATCATATAAAAAATTACTATGATCGCAGTACTAAGTATGGTTGTGAACGTTATGCTTACTTTAACAAATATATGATTACCACTGCTTCGTGGCTTTATTTAGCCTATTATATGGCAGACGATACCATTTTGGAGCAACCTTGCCCCGTCGAAACCGGAAACTATTTCTGGCAGACAGGTTCTCATTTTCATAAAACGTTTTGTAAATTTGCAGAATATTATATAGAAATAGAAACTAAGGCAAATTATATGTATGATGCAAGCGGTATAGGAAGAATTCAATATAAAGGTGCACCAAATTCAATATGCTGTGCTACTCCCTTTGCAAAAGAACCTAATTATACATTGGATGTTAAAAATCCTTCGCCTCTTTCTATCAGCGGAGGAATTAATAAGAATAATGAATGGCATTACGCATGGGAGGAAGATGTAGAGTATCATATCACTGAAATGAAGATGGAGGATGATTGTGCAACAATCTCTATGGACTGTATTATGCCGGATAAAACTATTATACAGCAGATGGTTGCTGTGACCAAAGAATGTGTTGTTGTTACGGCGAAAGGAAACGGTGGGGTTGCTTTAACATTGCCTGTGTTTGAATTTGACGGGAAAAACAAAACAAAAATTGAAGAGAAAAGTCAAGAGATTAAGGTTTGTTATAAAGGTTGGAGCTGTAGTTATGTTACCGATGGAAGTTTAATGGATACCGGACTTGTTTACGGCAACCGTAATGGCCATTATAAACGTTTTGATGCTCGTGGGGTGGATAAAGTTACTGTGAAGATTTTCATAAAACCTAACGGGAGTAGAGATAAAAACTATGTATAAGAATAATAAAAAGGATAATTATCAAAAAGCAATTGAATTTATGCAAGAAAAATTGTTTGAGAAAGTATATGTGACGGAGATAGCGGAGCATTGCGGAATGAGTGCATCGGGATTGGAAAAAATCTTTAAAAGACACCAATCCCCCGGAGTAATGCGATACTTTCTCGATTTGAAATTAGAATATACAGCAATGAAATTAAAAGAAGGAAAGACGGTCAACTATTTGGCGGAAATTCTAAAATTTTCTTCATCTGCACATTTATCAATGGCGTTTAAGAAAAAGTACGGTATATCGCCGCAAAAATATAAATATTCTAAAGAAATCACAGACTAAATCAGAAATAAGTTATAAAAAAGAGAGTGTGAGTTTAATATGAAAATTTCTACAGAGATAGCATCTTTAGCAAAAATTACAGGAGAAGAAAAAGCAGTTGAGTATATAGCGAAAGCCGGCTTTGATGCTTGGGATTTCTCTATAACTCCAATGTGTAAATATGATTGGAAGGCAAAGAAGGTTTTAGAGAATAATCATCCGCTTGCAACAGGAAATTATTTGGCATTTGCAAAAAAACTCAAGCAAATTGGTTTAGATAACGGAATTATCTGCAATCAATCCCATGCTCCTTTTCCGGTAGTGTGTCCGGAAATTCGATCTCATTTAAAAAGGGCGATTGAATGTACGGCAGAAGCAGGGGGGAAAATTTGTATAATTCATCCTGATAATAATAGCACACCGGAAGAAAATGCAGAGATGTATTTTGAACTTTTGCCTTTTGCCAAAGAATGTAATGTGAAAATAGCAACAGAAAATATGTGGAATTGGGATTCGGAAAAAGGACATTCGTCCTTTGCTGCGTGTGCAACACCGGAAAGCTTTTGTGCTCATCTGGATGCGGTTAATGACGACTTTTTTGTTGCCTGTCTTGATATCGGACATGCCGAAATGAAAGGCTCAGAAACAAACGCTGTAGAAATGATTCGAGCATTAGGTTCACGGCTCCAAGCGTTGCACATTCATGACAATGATAAGTTACATGATTCACATCAAATACCTTTTTCTATGAATATCAATTTTGAAGAGATTGTAAAAGCATTAAAAGAAATTGAATATAACGGATATTTTACGTTAGAGGCTGTTCAATACTTATCCCAATATACAGAAGAAAATGTTTTTGAGGGTGTTAAACATTTAGCAGAATCAGTGAAAAAATTATCAGATATGTACGGAAAATAAGGAATGTATCTTGAATGAAATAAGATAAAATTTTTACTAAAGACACAATATATAAGGAAGAATAAGCATATGAAAGACAATAAACTCAAGAATTTTATACTTATGAATATGGGGTGCATACTTCTTTCTACCGGAGTATATTTCTTTAAGATACCCAATGGATTTGCAACAGGTGGTGTAACCGGTATTGGTACAATTTTGGGTAAACTTTTTCCTATCACACCGGCAGTATGGATTTGGATTTTAAATATCGGACTTTTGCTGTTGGGTTTTTTGTTTTTAGGTTGGGAAAACAGCCTTAAAACAATTTATTGTAGTATGTTTTATTCAGCTCTTACATATCTCTTTGAGTTGCTTATACCCCTTTCTGCTCCGCTTACAAATCAGCCACTTTTAGAATTGGTATATGCTATGCTTCTTACGGCTATTGGTTCAGCAATGATTTTTAATAGTGATGCATCTTCCGGAGGAACGGATATTGCTGCTTTGATTATGAAAAAGTTTACGGATATTGATGTCGGAAAAGCATTGCTGGCTGTTGATTTTGTTGTTGCCGTGAGTTCGTTTTTTGTTTTTAATATACAAGCAGGACTATTTTCATTGCTTGGACTATTTTCAAAGGCTTTTTTGGTAGACAGCATTATTGAGAGCTTAAACACCTGTAAATATTTTATTGTAATAACTACAAAACGTGAAGAAATATCCCAATACATTATAAAAACACTTCATCACGGTGTTACTGTTGGCGATGTAGTTGGTGAGTTTACAAAAGAACAAAGAGTAATGATTCATACGGTATGTAAACGGTTAGAAGCCATAAAACTTAAAAAGAAAATTAAAGAAATTGACCCGACTTCTTTCATTATTGTTACTACAAGCAGTGAAATTATTGGACGGGGATTTAGAAATGTCTGATTATGTTTTTATTTATATAAACTTTGCAAGACGGATAAAATAGGAGGAAATGTTATGAAATTAAGCTTTGAACAGATTAAGGAAATTGCAACAGGAGCAGTAGATTTTCATATAGAGGACGGAATGCTTCACCTTAGGAGGTTTACCCCTGAACAAATGGAACTTTACAAAGTAAGCAATGGAAGTTTTTATAAAAAAGCATTTGCTCTTTCCGGGATGAAGTTGCTGTTTAAAACGGATAGTAAAAATCTATTTATGAAGTTTAAAGCAGAAAATGCAACAACAAGAAAATATTTTTCATTTGATATATTTGTAAACGGAAAGCCTGTTGATTATATTGACAACTTTTCCAATATGGAGCTTCCGCAAATGTATACAAACATAGATTATCCTTTAGGTGATTTTTCAAAAAATATTCACCTTGGTGACGGTGAAAAAACTGTTTGTGTATATCTTCCATGGAGTGTAAAAATCTTGTTTGAGGAAATTTCTGTTGATGACAATGCTTTTATTGAAGCAATAAAGCCGGAAAAGAAGTTGCTTGTGTTTGGTGATTCAGTAACACAGGGATACGATGCGTTGCGTCCATCCAACCGTTATATAACAAAGATTGCAGACCTGCTTTGTGCTGACGAATATAACAAGGCGATAGGTGGCGAAAAGTTTTTCCCGGAACTTGCAGAGCTTAAAGAAGCCTTTATGCCTGATTACATACTTGTATCTTACGGTTCAAATGACTGGTTTCACAGGGATGTGGAAACTTTTAAGGTTAAATGTAAGGGCTTTTTTGAAAATCTGGTAAAAAGTTATCCAAACACTAAAATATTTGCAATTACTCCAATATGGAGAAAGGACATGACAGAGGAAAGAAAGTTTGGAGATTTTAAAATGGTTGATCCTCTTATCAGAGATGCCGTTAAAGATATTGAAAATATCAGCGTAATTTCAGGTTTTGATTTTGTTCCAAAGGATGAAAAATATTTTGCCGATTTAAGACTTCATCCAAACGATGAGGGATTTGGATATCATATAGAAAATTTGTCTAAGGAAATCAAGGCACTTATTTAAAAAAACAAGAATAACAGATTAAGGAGTACACAGAGCTTGATAAATTTAATTTTGTTATCAGGCTTAAAAAGTGTAATGATAGAATTGATTATATGGAAAAATTTATTTATAATCGAACACCTAATGAAAAGAAAAAATTTATTTTATACTAAGGAAGTAGATATATAATGAAAACTGCTTATGAATACAACAAAGAAAAAATACAAATGTTAAAACCGTCTATGAGCTATTTGGGAGAAGATTTTGATGCATGGAAGCAATCTGCAAGAGCAAAGCTTTCAGAGCTTCTTGGAATGAATAAATTCAGCAAAGTAGAGCCCAAAATTGATATTGAGTACGAGAAGAAAGAAGAGGGTGCAACCGAAATTCGATTTACCTTTCAGAGTGAGGAGGGATACCGTGTCCCCTGCCATTTGCTTTTGCCGGATGGAGTTGCAAATCCTCCGGTGATGATTTGTTTGCAGGGACATTCCAAGGGAATGCATATCTCTTTGGGAAGACCTAAGTACGATGGAGATGAAAACTCTATCCAAGGCGGTGATCGAAATTTTTGCCAAAGAGCAATTCAGGAAGGATTTGCAGCAGTTGCAGTTGAACAGAGAAACTTTGGCGAATGTGGAGGCGATGAAACCGGACCTAAATGCTTTGAATCGGCGATGACAGCACTGCTGATGGGAAGAACCACTATTGCGGAACGTGTATGGGATATTATGAGGTTGATTGATGTTCTCGAAAAGGAATTTGCCGATAAGGTGGACATAAATACCATTTGCTGTATGGGAAATTCAGGCGGAGGTACAGCAACTGCATATGTTGCTGCGTTGGAGGATCGAATTGTCCTTGCGATGCCTTCCTGTGCTATGTGTACATATAAGGATTCTATTGGAGCTATGATGCATTGTGCTTGCAATTATGTGCCAAAGATTGCAGAATATTTTGATATGAATGATTTGTTGGCAATGGCTTATCCCAAATTCTATATTCAGGTATCCGGAGCAGAGGACCCTATTTTTCCGTTTGCTGCTGCGGAAGAAGTTTTTGAAAAAGGAAGAATGGTATATGATAAGCAGGGGGCAGGAGAGAACTGCACATTAGTAAAGGGTGACGGCGGACACAGATTTTATGAGGATGATGCATGGCCGATTGTGCATCGGTACCTAAATCGATAAAAAGTAAGCAACGGCGAGGTTTTCATCAAGAAAACCTCGCCGTTTGTTAGTATATATTATGGGGATAATCGGGGGTGGTGATTGCCGGTGGCAATCAACTTGCTTTTTTAACGGGACTTTTTGAAAAGTCTCTTTTTTTGTAATTTTTTCAAGCTTGGACAGTCCGTTTAATTTAAGGTTGGAATTGGAAATTCCTTAGCGATAGCCAACGGAATTAGATTATCCTCAGCATCCCATATGAATGCTTTTACTCTACCCTCTGTAACAGCTTTTTCGGAAACATATGTTCCGCCGTTAAAGTCAAGGTCTTTATCTGTTAAAAATACCTCTTTGATTGAATTATCACTGTTATACACTGCGATAAATACGCAGACAGTTGGATTATCCATCCATACATTCTTAATGTCCAGAGCCACCTTTTTGTCATCGTTATAGCTTATGTCAAAGGATAATGGCATATCAGATACGGCCTTTGCAGAGGTTACACTGTATGAAACATTCTGATTTTCAATTTTAACAATCAAAACGTCATTTTCATCGGCAATTGCTTTAAATCTTGAAGAATAACTTCCATCTTCTTTTATATCTGTTGTTCCAATATATTTTGCTGTAGAGATACTGTTATAGCTTGCCTTTGGGATAAGAATAACAGTTGCTGTCTTTCCGGCGTTTTCTTCTCCGGCATTACCTGAAATATTTACAACATTTTCACTGAAACGTGATAACACAGCTGTTCCGCTTGAGATTTCTTCGGTTACCTTTTGTGGTTTATACGGGTCATCTGCAGTACCTGTTCCGGCTTTTATGGTTGTAATGCTTCCGTCAATATAAAATGCGGGACGGATACCAAGATGAGTCTGCATTGCATAATCAAGACCAACTTCTTTTGCATCCGGTCTTACATATCTAACATAAACCCCAAAGCAAGAATCCTCTGTAACAGGGGTTCTAAGCCACCAACCCCAGTTTGCATTTGCAGAAAAACCATTTTCAACGAGGTTTGATGCATTTGAAAAAGCATTTTCTGAAATAACGCCTTTTGCGTAATCCTCTCCAAGATTATTACACAGTGTTTCAAGCTGCTTTATATCGGGGAGGAATATTTTGTCACTTACCTGTTCGCTGTATGCCGAGTCATAATTTGTCATTGAGTTTTCTCTGTATATGTTATATTCAAACGCCTCGGTTCCGTAGGAGGACATATCGGCATATTCATTTTTGTCGAGAATAGCCTTTTGTGAAACAGTTTTGATAATGGCCTTTTCATCAAAACTAAAATTAGTCAAAAATCCCGATTCATTTTCATATTCGTTATATTTTCTTAAAATGCTGTCTTTATTCGGTTCGTTTCCGCACATAAATTCAACATTTCCGGCTGTGTTATCAGAATTAAGCCAGCTTCTTATATTAGAATCAGCCCAATAGTTAGAACCGTACAGTTTTCTGTATGAACCATTGTTTGTGCCTCTTCCGTGAGAACCCATTGGATCATCGCCGGCAGCATCAAAGGATTTAAAACAAAGTATGGTGTCGGCTATCATAAGAGCGTCACTGCCATCAACGCTGATGCATCTCCATAGCATAGGAACACCATTGTATTCGCCCATTTGAACATAATCTCCAACAGAGATTGTGCCGGAGGCAAATACGGATGAATATGATGATATAAGGGTTAGCAGTATGGATAAGCAAATTAATAATGCTGTAAATCTATTTTTAATCTTAATCATTTTGTATCCCTCCCTTAGTTTAACTCAAAAATTCCGGTACGGCTGTTAAGTGTATCTTCTCTGTCAAAGATGAATACTTTAACTCCTGAATTTACTGCCTGACTGCTTGATGTATCAAAAAGCTCAACCTTTCCATTGTACAAATCTTCAGGTGACAAAACTTTTATTCCGGTCATTGCATAATCTTCGTATAAAACAGCAATTACAACATAGCTACCCAACCTTTTTACAGGAGCTTCAATCTGAATTTTTCCTTTTGAATATGTGTCTGTATGCACATCGTTTACATAGAAGAACAAATCATCTTCAAGACAGATTAGTTTTCCGTCTGGGTTTATATATGTGCCGGCATCTCCGTCTTCGCATACACCGCCATAGGCTTGTTTATTTATACATTTGAAGGAGAGCAGTCTTGGCTGACCAACACTGCTGAATCTAAGCTGAACCTTTCCGTCGGGAAGAGGAGAAGAATCCTCTCCTGAAAGTGTAACAGAGCCGGTGGAGTCTGATATTACAACAGATATTCTGGCAGGAGAAACAGATTTATCAACATCAATCTTGTAGGTTCTGTCTGAATAAGTATCCTTAATGATATCGGCAGTAAAGGATGTTGTTGCAATGGTTTGAGTTCCGCTTGATGTAACTTTGTTTATCTTAAAGTCATAACTCTTTACAGAATCAACAGTATTAACCTCTTTTACGATATCATAATAACTTGTTCCGTTATAGTTAAACCGTGCACCGGGTTTATTGTAATTCCATCTCAGCGCAAACTCTGCGGTATAAGAACCGTTTATGACCTCTGAGCCTACAGGGGCAAAGGTTGCATTTCCGCCGTTGTTTATCAATTCGAGGTTATCGCTATAAGCCTTTAGTAGTTTCATTTTGTCTATAACCAAACCCTTTTTAGCAAGACTATCAAAGTTCTCGCCTCTCCAATCGGAAATATCAATAAGAGTTTTGTTTTTATAGTATTGCTGATTGCTTGGTGTAGAATAAGCATTTACTGAATATACTTTTGCACTTGGTGAATTTTCAAATGCAATTTTTGCAATACCTTTTTCAAAGGCGTTTATAGTATCTGTATAATCAACAGTTGTATCTGCCGTTTCGCTCTTTACTGATGCGTTTATGCTAATACCGTTATCAAGAAGTTTTTGCGAATATACAAAAGTAAGCTTATCTGTTGAATTTCCTGAAAATGCATTTTCTGCTAAAACAGAGGTTTCTCCGTTAACTATTTTGGATAAAACAAGCTTTCCGTTTAACAACTGAATTTTGTAAAAGCTGTTATCGGAGTTATTTACGGAAATAAAGCTTGAACCTGAACTGATTTGGGTAATTGCTTCAAAGGTGTAGTCGCCTGCAAACTTCTTTCCTAAGTCAATAGTCAGTTTTTCGTTTCCATTAGTTAACAGAGCATATCCTTCATAAAAGTCAACACTACTTGAATTTGAGAAATAAATTCCGTTGTCCTTTATGATGTCAGCGGTATCGGATAAATGAAATTCCCCGCTGTATTTCCAGGCCTGCATTTCTTCGGTTGTAGCAAAAGCTTGCATACAACCAAGTAAAAGAATGTTTGCAATAATTATACTTAATATCTTTTTCATTTTTTCTCCCTCCCTGATTATTGATTATCTGCTGTCATAGATACGCCTTCGTATGCAAGGAAGTTATCCATAAATGCGCTTATGTAATCCGAGCTTGAGATTGACTGAAGCTGAACAAAACATACACCGTCAATTGTTGGAAGTGTGCTGTTTACTTTCAAATCACACACCTTTGAGTTGTTAATATAAAGTTCTGCTTTCTTTGTCTCAACATCAAACTTAAACTTAAGATTGTTCCAATCTGCAATATTAATCTTTGTTGCAGCAGTTAATCCGGACTGCATATGGTCTTTTTCAGGGTCGAGTCCGTAAACATTTCCGTTTTTATCTATCTTAATGGCAAACAATGTATCATCAACACCTATAACACCATTGTTGAATGCAGATTTAAACAGTAAATACATTCCATAACCTGAGCTTAGAGTTGAGAACTTCAAATCATAACTTATTTCACCCTTCATAATCTGTGGAATTGAGCGGGTTGTTGTAAGAGGATTATAGTTTGCCATAAGATGTAAGGATTTGTTTCCGTCTTTTGCATCATCATCGCTTATTGAAACAGAGGAAGCGGCATTCCAGACAGCCCTCGTTTGTATCCATCCTTCGTATTTGTTGTCAGATGCCTCAAAGTCATCTGCCGCCCCTTTTGTTTTGTATAGATAATCGTCAAAATCCTCTATCAAAATTCCCTCAACACTTGCTGTGGTTGTTCCGTTACCTGTCTGATGATGTGTCCAGAAAACAAACATATCTTTATTACCTTTGTTTTCAATTGGCCATAAACCGGGCTGTGTTCCATAATGTCTGTCATAACCTGTGTTATATGCTCCAAAGGTTGTGCCTATACTTATGTCCATTTTATTTGTCCAGCTCTGCATATCGTCATCTGAATATGCAACAGATATTGGAAATCTTGTATATGAGGTTGCGTTGTGAGATGTATTACCGGGCCAGAGCAGAACTATATCATCATTATAGTTCAAAAGACTGGGGTCGCCGTTTGACGCCCATATATTTGACAGCCAACCATTTGTTTCCCATGTAAAACCGTTATCGTGTGAAACAGATTGTGCATAGTGGTTTTCACTTGCCCATTGATTTCTTGATATTATAGCCAAATCTCCGTTTGAAAGATATGCAATTGAGGATTCTGATACTCCACCCTCATAGCCGGCTTCTTCACCCTCGGGAATATATGTATACATAGTTGCCCCGGCTTGCCATGTTCTGCCGTTATCTCTTGAGAAACAGGTGGATGCTTTACTGTCGGAATAGTGTACTGTATCCCTCATACCAAGACAAGGGAAGATATAGTCTATATTAGGACCATCTCCGTCGTAGGTCTTCGCAATTAAGCCATCTCCGTACACGCAATCGTGAAGCGTTGGCGTGTAAACTCTGCAAGGTTCAGTCCATGTTTCGCCGTTGTCACTGCTTTCCATTACCATTACACAAAGGTATAAGTCCGGTTCTCCCGACTGACAATATCCCATATACCACATCTTGCCACGTTCCTTGTCAACAATAAATCCTCCGCCTGATACGGTGCTTGTGGTATGGTAAATTACTTGGCTTGATGACCAGGTTCTTCCGCCATCGGTTGAACGACGAAGAACAACATCTCCGTTTTCAACCTTGGGGTTTCCTATGGCAATAATGTCACCGTTTGGTGCCTGTGCCACGCCAATGTTTGAAATGAATTTTCCTGCTTCAGACATAGGAAATGCCGTTTTGTTACCGTAGGTAACCTCAAAAACAGAGTTCATATCACTTAAATCTGCAGCAGATGTGTTTCCGCCCCAAACATCAACATTTATAGCAACATTCGCTGTTGCTGATGGTATACGTAGATATACACCGTCATCTGTTGTGTAATGGGAAAGAACGTATCCGTCCGTTAATACAAATCTAAATGCTCCGTTTGCCAAGCCTTCAAGTAAGGATTTGTCTATAAAAGCAACGCCGTCTGTGTTGTCAGCTTTTGGAGTAATAGTTATTGTTTTAAGCTTGCTGAATGTTCCGCCGCCTGATGCAGGAAGGGTGCTGTTTTCGGCATTTATCATATCTGCAAGATAATTTTCAAAGGTTTCACAAACCATATATGGAACATAAGGGTCATCATAATGACAGTGAACCTTTATATATCTTGCATTTGCGGTGAAGTTATATAAATAAACCTTTCCGTTTACCTTTGTTGCCGTAAAGTCCTTTATTCTTTCATATGTAACATTGTCATCACTTGTATAAAGTGAAAGGTCAGCACGGTGAATTTTATTTGAGTTGTCATTATCAGCAAGAACAATGTTGTTTATTGTTTTTGCCTCACCTAAATCATAGCCAACACTGTTATATGAAGTATCAAAGGTGTAAACGCCAACCATATTTCCATACATCATAGCTCCGTTATAGGGGTTTCTGTCATTTTCAAGCCACATACGGTCGCCCAGTACTGTACCTGATGCATAAGAATCAAAGGTGAAAGATACATCGTCAGGAAGTGTGGCAATGCCGTCTTTGGATTTAAGACTCTTTCCTACAGTGAGAATATATTTTCCCTCAGGAAGAGATGCATATTTAAGTGTTGCAATCTTTGAGGTTGCATCCATTGTAACCGTAGGTGTTATTTCTACAGCTTCACCTGTTGAAGAATTTTTAAGACTTATTCCATCTTCAACGGCTTTCTGTGTTACAGGAACAGTAAATGTAAGGTTGATAGATTCATCAGGAAGAATAATATGCTTGTCAATCTCAATACCTAAATCCTCTCTGTCAACCTTTACGAGAAGTTTTTTAATTTCATATATTCTCTCGCCATAAGCATACTGCTTGTATCTGCCTGTTTTAGTTGCATCAAAGGATGAATCTAATTCTGCAAGGTTGAAGGTAATCTGTCCGGGGACATAGTTATTAAGCTGGAAACTGTTAAAGGTAATAGCTCCCTTGTTGTACTTAAAGCTGAATAAAACACCATAGTTAAAATTACCATCGCTAAGTGTTTTTGCATCCCCAAGCTGTGCCTCGGCTCCGGCTGTTAATTTGTATAAGGTTACGGTTGTTCCGTTAATTTTTAATATGTAGCCGTTTTTATAGGTTTCATCACAGTTAAAGTATAATTTTGTTTGGGCAAAACCATAACCGCCGTGATTACAATAAGATTTAATATCAAATCTGTCACCTAAATCCCTGTCATACATAAGATTTGATACGCCTGATTTTTCGCCAACATATAAGGTTGGGGCAGTTGTGCCATCAGAATCTGTAGTGTTTGAGTGGGATATAGGAACATCTGCTGTCCATCCGTCTGCAGCAAGGCTTTCTGCTGTTTCGGCAGTTGTAAGGGTAGGAAAATTTTTATAGTAAACAGGTATCATATCCTTGCAGGTTATTTTTAAATTATTTACATTAGTTCCGCCCCAACCGCTAAGGTTGTGAAAACCTACAGCGCCCTCGGAAAGGATATTATGGTTGGGATTAAGTGTTGTTAAATCAAGAACTCCTGAATCAAATATAACAGAATTGTCTGAGGCTAAGGAAATAACAAGCTGAACATTTTTTCCGTCAGTATAGTCAAGCTTGATGTTGGTAATTTTTCCGTTATATTTATACATAAACTCATCTAAATTACTCTCTTCAACATTCCATACCTTAATAGGTGT
>JAZUMJ010000163.1:0-15632 GCA_045603605.1 Ructibacterium sp.
GGCCTTCCGGAACAGAGCCCAAGATCAAATACTACATCGGTGTAAAAGCTCCTTCAGAAGCTACGGCACTGGCAATGATCGAGGACATCAAGAAAGGCCTCGGCTGCTGATAAGAGATCAAATAAAACCGGCATGACCATCCGCCACGGGTGGATAAGGAAGTATTTTAAGTAAGGAATATGGAGTAGTCCGAAAAGGGCTACTCCTTTTCCTTTTGCAGAGTCATCCTGCGTTCTACTCGTGCATATCAGCCAGTGTCTGTAATTCCTGCTCCGTTGGTCTTTCAAACAGTCCAACGCCGGTGAAGTAAATATCTACCTTGACGTGGCAGTGTCCGTCGTACTTATCGTTGTTATGAACTTCAATGCGCTGGATCATCATATTCACGATCTCCGGAGTAAGTTCCCGCATTTCCGAATACTTGCGGAATCCTTTCAGAAGCATCCGCACATCAATGGCATTCTGCTCTGCTTTAGCAAGCTGCTCTTCCGCTTCGGCAATGGACTTTTTCAAAGTGTTCTGCTCCGATTCGTAGTCAGCCGTCATCGTCATAAAGCGCTCGTCGGAAATCACGCCGCTTACGTTCTTTTCAAACAGACTGGAAATATTGCGGTCAATTTCCTTGATGCGTTTGTTTCCGTTGAGAATTGTGCTTTTCAAAGACTGAATATCACTTTCTCTGCCGACGGTGTTCCGCATCTTGATCAGATTCAGGAAGTCATTTTCATAGCAGCGGATAAAATCGGAAATATCACTGACAGCTTCCATTACGATTTTTTCGAGCACCACATCCCGGATAAAGTGGATTTTGCAGGTTCCTCGCCCGCTGTTGTAATTGGCACAACGGAAGAACTCTTGATCTTTTCTCAGACTTTTCGAGGCGCAGAAATACATCTTCGCTCCGCAGTCCGGGCAGTACACTAAACCGCTGAAAAGACTTTTTCTTCCCGTTGCGGTAGGTCTGCGTTTGTTGTTTCGTAACACTTGCACACGCTCCCATACATCTTCTGAGATAATCGGCTCCTGCATATTCGGGATGATTTGCTGTTCCTCTGCTGGATTGTAAACTGTCTTGTGTACCTTATAGCTGACGGTGGTAGTCATAAAGTTTACGGCACATCCGGTATACTGACGGTTGGCAAGGATATTATCTATTGTAGAATCAGCCCATAGGAACGGCTTAACTGGAAGATCATTTGAAGTTTTCCTGTCTATGGAATGGTAATATTCCGTAGGCGTCATAATCTGTTCCTTTTCAAGCTGTCTTGCAATCTGTGCAGGACCACGCCCTGCAAGACAAAGATCATAGATTTTGCGGACGATCTCTGCCGCTGGTTCGTCAATCAACCAGTGATCTTCGTCATCAGGATTCTTCTTGTAGCCATACGGTACAGCGGAAGAAACACGCTTGCCGTTCTCTGCTTTCATACGGTTCACCGCACGGATTTTCTTTGATGTCTGCGCCGCATACCATTCGTTGAAAATGTTGTGGAACGGCATCATTTCCGCACCGGTATTCTGATCGGTATCCACGTTTTCCTGAATGGCAATGAAGCGAACGCCCAGCGTCGGGTACTTGATTTCAAGATACTGTCCGGCTTCCAGATAATTTCTGCCGAAACGGGACAGGTCTTTTACAATAACCGTTCCGATCTCGCCCCGCTCTATCATTTCTTCCATACGAATGAAATCCGGCCTTTCAAAGGTGGTACCCGAAACGCCGTCATCCACGAAAAACATTGTGTTCGTGTAGCCACTCCGCTTAGCGTAGTCAAGTAACATCTTTTTTTGATTCGTTATTGAATTCGATTCATCCTCAACTTGGCGTTTTCTTTTTCCTGCCTTTTCATCCGGCAGATCGTCCTGAGATAAACGGCAGTAAAGAGCCGTGATTTTATTGTTTTGCCCTGTTATATTATTTGCTGTTGTCATTATTCTTTTTTCTCCTTTCAGACAACCGGGCATAGCAAAGGCAAGTATAGTGTACTATGCCCGGACGATATTGTGAAATGTGCGGATCAGAAGTTTTTACGCTTCAACAGTTCCGCAAACTGTTCCAGTACGGTCTGCTTCCCGTCCGGGTTAAAATGGGTGGTGACTTCATAGATCGTTCCGCCGATTTTCATAGAAAACGTGTTATCGGCATTAACAAAAACATCCTCCGAGAGTGTCGGAGGATGAGGGATAATATTCAGTTTCTCGGTCATATTCTTGTCCTCCTTTTTCTTATCTCGAATCTCGATCACGCTGACGGATAAGATACTTGCGGTAATAGTCGCAGGCTTTAATAATGAAATCTTCCGTCTTTTGGGCATCCATCCCTCGTGGGAGAACATCACGCAGACGGTCGGCGGAAATTTTCACGGTTTCCCGCTGATTGGCTTTTTCCTCATTCATAATGCAATGGATAACGGAACAGTCGAGCAGTCCTTCTCGGTCTGCCTTATGAAGCCGCCACGCCTGCGAATAGGACGGGGTGCAGTCGTTCATTTCGCATACCTCTAAAACGTCATACTGACATTGCTCCGGCAGGAACGAAAGCTCCACGCCGACAGACAAGGCGATCTTTCCTTCGTCCATCATCGTAAGCAGTTCGGGAATCAAATAGGTCAGGCGGATATAGCGTTTTACAGTATCCTTGCTCGTGCCATCTTGTTCAGCAATAATCTCCGCAGACAACTTCGGCGCAACTTGCGCCGAAGTTAAATCGTTACGTTTACCCTGATGCTTCATCGCATCCAGCTTCATTTTGTACGCAAATGCTTTTTCGCTCGGCAGGATATGCTCCCGGTGCAGGTTGCTGTCCACCACGGCAATGGCGGCGGCATCCCGGTCGAGGGCATAAATAAAGGCAGGTATTGTTTCCAGCCCTGCCTTAACTGCGGCGTGCAAGCGGCGGTGTCCGCTCACTACCTCATATTCATCTGTGGTATTTTCTTTCGGTCTTACGATTAGCGGCGAAAGAATGCCCTGCGTCTGTATGCTTTCAATCAGCGTATTCATTTCCTCGTTATCGAGTACCTTGTACGGGTGTCCTTCAAAGGGGTGTAATTTCGATACCGGAATGGCTACCGGCGTTTTCATAGTGTTGTTCATCGTTCATAATTCCTTTCTTTTTTCTTCGTTGTAATATCGTTTTCCTCATAAGTGGTCTGCTGCGGAGCGTCACGCCCTGCGGCACGGCGTTCGTTTGCGGAGACTCTGTCCAGAGTGTCCTGAATATGCACAGACCGTTTTTCAATGGCGTAATTGCATTTCAGATCCTTTCGGATTTCCGTGATTTCTTCTGTCAGGATGGATTTCTCACGGCGGAGAGATACTTTCTCCTCCGGAGTTGCCCGCCTTATCTTGTTTTGCAGCTTTGTGCGCTGTGCCGTCAATTCACCGAGCCGATCTTCCAATACGGAGCGGTCTTTATACAGATCATCCAGCGTGTATATCCTGCGATGGTACATATAGTCCACCTGCGCCGTAAACTCATCGAGCTTTCGTAAATCCTCACGGAGATACGGGCTTACAGGCTTGTAGCTCTGATTCTTCGGAAAGATACCGAGTTCAAAGCAGTAATACACATACAGCTTGTAGATATGGCTCGTTCTTTTGAACGGCGTATAATAATGGCGGTATTCGTAGGGCATATACGGTGAAAATTCCACTCTTGCCCTGCGGCTCCCGTAGGGGGCGTTCCGCCCCATATTCCTTCGCAGATATTCCGGCGTCCACCGTTCCTCCAAAGTGTCGAGACGGGTAAAATGCTCATACTGCGGCAGGCGTATCTTCCAGTGCGCTCCGCTGAAATCCGTGATATAGCCGAGCCGCTGTAAATACTTCTCTGCGTTCTGTACAGTGGTGCTTTCAGAAAAGGCGGCGGTAACGTCTTTGCGGTAAACATTGTAACGGGTGGGCTTTCCGCTTTTCTCATCCAGCCACACCGGTCGTGACGGTGCCTTGTGCGGATGTGTAATTACGGAAAGCTCATACTCACGGCAGAGTCGGTCGGAAGTATCCCGCAGGCGCTGCTGTTCTTTCTCGGAATAGTTGTACTTGCCGCCGTCCCGGAAGGATACGGAGTTAAAGGCAAAATGATTGTGGATATGATCTTTGTCAAGGTGTGTCGTAACCACGACCTGAAACCGATCTCCCCACATTTCGTTTGCCAGCTTCATACCGATCTCGTGAGCAACGTCCGGCGAAACCTCACCGACTTTGAAACTCTGATACCCGTGCCACGCAATATATTTATCGTTCTTGCCATATTGCTTTTTGGTCAGGATCATCTGCTGTAAAGCGATTTCTTTTCGGCAGTTGATAGCGTCCACATACTGATCGGTGGTTTTATCCGGGCGGCGGACGTATTCAAAGACATTGAAGAAATCCTCCGTTCCTTTTGGCACAGTCTTTTCCGGGTTCTCTACATAATCTATGAGGTCGCCCAACCGTCCCTTGATATGCCATAAACTCGTAGTCGCCATCACACCGCCTCCTGTAAACGCAAAATGAGCTGCGCCAACTTTTCCTGCTTCTCCGGCGACAGCTCATCAAAAACGGTATAAAGTTCAGTGAGAAGATTCCAGAATTCATCCGGCGGCTTCTCCTTCGGCGGGTGTTTCTTGCAACACCCGACAACATATTCCGCAACGGAAACACCGCTGCGTTCTGCGGCTTTCATGATTTTTGCTTTATCGCCCGGACGGATACGCATTTCCAGTCGGGCGGTCTTGTTATTCTTCAATATACATTCCTCCAATCTTAATAGGGGTTTTAGGGGCGAAGCCCTTGGGGTAGTCCACACCCGGCAGTGGTGTGGATTCGAGTGGATTTTGTACGGCAAAATCCGATGCTCGTTATACCTGTGGACGTGTGTCCGCAGGCATAAACAGACGTTTTTCAGGCGGTATCTTTTCAGCGGGTATAAAAACAGCTCCGTCTGTAAAAGACGGAGCATTTCAAGCACGGCATCAGAGTAATGCCAACCGTATTTTATTGAAACAAATAGAGGCATCACTTTCATGCCATCAATCTCCCATAAAGGCGTCCATCGCATCGAGAAGCGCCTCCTCATCTTCGGAAGCCTCTGCTTCCGCAGCCTGAGATGAAATATCCGCAGAAACGAAAGTCCCTGCGGATAAACATTCCCGTATCGTCTGCTGTATAAGTTCCCGAATATTGTTTTCTTGCTCAAAGGAAGCATTGAGCGCATCGATGACCGCCTTGTTTTTGGAATCGGGGATGCGCTGTAAATGCTCCCACGCCTTGCGGTCGGATTCCTTATCCATATTAAACCGCAGGCTCATTCGCCTGATACTCATTTTCCATCACCGGCTCGCAGAAGCTTGATCTCCGCCATACGTTCATAACCTTTTACGGTTGCACAGACGTCATCGTTGATCGTGACTCTGCTTTTGTCGTAATCGGCAAAGTTCTTGATGAGACAGCCACCGCCACCCACCACATAGAGCTTCATCAGACGTGGATCATAACCGTGCTCACGAAGTCGGCGGAAGATTCCCGTCACATACTCTCTTGCGGTATCGGTGATAGTTTTGAGATATTCCGGATCAATATCTGCCTCGCCGAAACGAAGCACACGGGTAACGGTTTCCTCCGGCGGCTCGGCGTGATAGAGCCGCATCAGGTTTTCTCGCACCTGAAGCATACACTGGTGAGTGCCGAATTTCTCGGTATAGCACTTGCGGGGGTCGGGCTTTTTATCGTTGATATACATCAGGTTCATCGTGCCGTTTCCGATATCACAGAGCATATTCACGCCGGTAAATTCTTTGATATGCGGGAATGCCGCTGCAAAGCCCTGTGCAAACAGTTCAATGCCGACGAAACGGATATGATACTCTTTCTCACGGAAGATGAAATCAACCGTTTCGTTCTGCATCAAATAATCCCGGAAGGCTGCTTTCTGCTCTGCTACCCAGGTAAGCGGAAGTCCTGCCGCAAGGAATACGTCAGCCGTGCGGATACCGTGAACGTTCAGTTCCCGTGCAACAGCGGCAAGCGTCAGAACGTAATAGTCCTCGTCCTGCATTTTGTCGGCGGTGAATTCCTTGTGACCCGTTCCGATGAGATAATACCTGCCGTTCCAGACAAGCATATCGCTTTTGAAAACCGGCTCCTTGTCGTAAGCCAGCACACCGGTGCCGAACACACAACTGGCGGTTTTCATATTTCCGTAGCCGTGATCGACACCGATGATTTTTACATTGTTTTTTGCGTTAATCATAATAATCCTTCTTTCTCCCCGTCTTTCCGAGGTGCCGATTCATTTCTTTTCCCGATACGCCTTTTGTCTGCAAGCATTGCTGCAATATTTGGCGTCGGTGCGTTTTGAAACAAAAGAAGCGGAGCAGACAGAGCAGATATGCTCCGAATGATGCTCACGCTTCTTTTCTTCCATTCTCTTTTTCTTTGCAATGTCCCGACAGTCGGACAAATGGCAGTATTTGCGGAAGTGGTCGATTGTGTAAAATTCCTTTCCGCATTGCGGGCATATCCGTTTCCATACACGGTAGCCTGTTTTTGTGTCATACCATTTCTTCAATCGGTCTTGATTGCAGCTTTCACATTCCGCCCAACTGTCATAGTGCGGTTTTTCTGCTGTGGTCTTTGTTTCCATAATCTTTCCTCCTACTTTTTTGTTACGGATATTTTGCTCACACGGTGGTGGTCATTTTGACCACCACCATTTGATGCGATTATCTGTAACGACACATTGCATCTGTCCGTTACGGATATTCTGTTCGGCTGGTAAGTGCTCAATTTGATCACTTACTATTTGATACGCTTATCTGTAACGATATGCGGCATCTTTACAGTACAGATGTTCAGTTTGGTTGCTAAGGGGTAATTTTTACCCCTTACCAGTTGACTGATTATCTGCAACGGGTTTGCACCTGTTCGTTACGGATATTTCGTTCGTTTACCCGAAAGGACAATTTGTCCTTTTAGCGCCAAGCGATTACCCGTAACGCTTTTTCACTGTGCTTTTCAGAATCATACACATCACCTCCGTTCGCTCTGAAAAGATAAAAGCTCCCGACTTTCAAAAAGTGGGAGCAGTTACCGTAAATTGTTTTGCTGCAAGATTTCTTCATAGAGTTCCTTTTCGGCTGGTAGTACCGCTTTGCGGAAATAGTTGCAGTAAATCCCGTATCGGGAAATGAGCTGTACACATTTACATTCCTCGCCATCGTCGAGCAAAAGGCAGTTACCGTCCACGCAGTTGCAGCACTTACTGCGGGCAAGTTTCCTGACCTTTGTCGACTGTTTTGGGTTTAGTTTCAGAATCATACGCATCCCTCCCTTCATTCTGAAAATATAAAAGCTCCCGACTTTCAAAAAGTGGGAGCATTTATTTTAATAACAAACACCGTACAATTCGGGCAGACCTTCCAAAGGGTAAATTTTACCCTTTGGAACCGGCAATCTCCCAAGTGCTCAATTTGGGCACTTGGACCATTTTCAAAAACAGAAGTGCCTGTTTCATTTGAAAAATGACGATGGAATTTAGTAAGTGGCACATTCTGCCACTTACCAATTAGGTATTTTTCTATCATTGATCTTTCCAAGTCCTCAAAATGAGGACTTGGCATTGCTGTAATTAATAAAATATAATCCTGCACTTATATCTGACTAAATCACCCAAGAGGTAATTTTTACCTTTTGGAGAAAGTTCGGCTGTGGTTCAATTTTTAATTGGGTCAATTTGACCCAATACCAATTTACATAGTCCTAAGTCATCAAACTGATATCTCTGTGAAAAGTGCGCTTGCAAGGAATATCCGGGCAGAAAAAAAGCCGCTCCAATGACGGAACGGCTGTGCATTACTGCCTTCTACATATAGAATAGTGAAACTTTCATTTTCACAAGAAAAGTGCGTAACAGTATGAAATGAATATGCGTAACATCTCTGGCCCATTGAAAATAGGGCTTTTTTGTGATATAATAATAGAAAGCAGAGCACAAAAGACACTTTTGTTATCTCAATGTGCTTGGTGGGACATTTATTGGACACTTCCTATGGTAGAATAGATACGGAGGATCGGATATGACGGAAAATCTTTTCTGCTTCAAGGCAGATTATCGTGACGGGCGGGTATATGTAGGCGGCAAGGTTTATGCCGCAGGACTGTTCGCAACACATCTGCTGAATCGGTTTTATCTGAACGATACCGCCGCTCGGATCGCTGTTTTCAGCGATGATGTAAACTTTAATATCGTTCGGCAACTTGAAAACGGATACCTGAACATATCTGAATTTGTCAGCACCGGCAGAAACGTATTGGAAGCGATGAAGTCTCTGCCGAAACTGCATCCATTTGATACATTGGATAACTCTGCCATAACAGACTGCGTAACAAATCTCTTCACAGAAGCAAACGGTGAGCGTATCTGCGCCTACTTTTCCGAAAAGGCCAAGGTCAGTATGTTCCCGCAGAACGAGGTTTCAGTCGGGACGGCGTACCGATATGCTGAAAGAGTGGACAAAGATGCGGCAGTTCTGATTGAAAACATCATTTCAATGCTCACGTTTTTCAATAACGTCAGCGCTGACCTTATCTCCGCTCACGACAAGCTGAGCACCTTTGTGAAACGCATCGACGAAGCCGAGCGGTTTGACGAAAAGCATTTACTCCCGATTGCTCTCGAAGTATTCGGGCAGATACCGTTCCCGGTGACGACGGAATATATCTCCCTCAAAAAGAATAAAGCAAGCAGCGGGGAGACCATCGCCCGCCGTCTTACCTTTGACAGATATATAGCTTTTGTACTGACGGATTTCTTTGAGGGTTTGCACCACGGGCATTATCCGAGACAGTGCGGGATATGTAAAAAGTATTTCCTGATGCAGTCTGCCCGCCGTCAGCAATATTGTATGGGTATTGCTCCCGAACAGATACGGGGACAGAACGTAACCTGCCGCAGATATGCCGCTTCCGTCAAGCGAAAAGAAAAAGCGGAGAACGATCCGATCTCTGCTATCTATACAAATCGTTGTTCTGCTATCCGCACAGAAGTAAAGCGAGGAACTATCCCTACCGAGATCGGCGAAGCGGCAAAGGCGCTTGCGCTTGAACATAAAAAGACAGCGATGATGGATGACGATTACGCTAAGAAGCAGTACAAAAAGGATATGTCCCGTGAAAAGCTATACCGGGATGCGGGGCTGAAATAACGATACCGTTCTGTCGGATAGGAGGTGAGTGCCGATGAAGAACGATGACTGGAAACAAGACCTATACCGTTACCGTCTGACACCGGCACCGCCGAAGAAGGACGATTTTCAAGACTACATTGATCTGTACTTTGCAGAAAAGGATGAGAAGTATCTTTCGTGGTTTCTGCATTACTATGAACCGACGCTGAACACGCAGATAATGACCGCCGTACAGGAATACAGTATGCGAGGGCATTTCATCGACTTAAAGCAAGCCGCCGTCTATGGAATTCTGAAAGCGCTTGCCAATTATGATATTTCTCTCGGTGTTCCGTTCCTCGTTTACAAGGAATATTACGTCAAAAACGAGATAGACGACTATATCCGCACAATGCGAACGGGATATACCGTGCAGAGCAGCGATGAATACAAGCTGCTTCGCAAAGTAATGGCACTCTATAACAAATACGGGAAATCCGACGATGAAACGATAGCACTAATAGCTGCTGAAATTGACAGAAGCACAAAATTAACAAAGGAACTCATTGCCGCAGGACTGCGGAATATGTCCTATGCCGATTTCTACCGCAAGTATGCTGACGAGGACAGCGAAACTTCCGCAGAGGATGTAACACGGGATGATACCACCGATCCGGCAAAGATGTTCTTTGACGAGTGGCGGGCAAACGCTGCCTTCGACCGCTATGAAAAGCTGGATATCCGGGAACGGTCAATGATCGCCGACCACCTCGGTTTTTGCAGAGAATGTCACGGCATCTTTGAGATGGGAGAAGATGAAAACGGTTCTCCCGTAAAGCTGTTCCGGCAGAAAAAGGCATACGCCGATCTTGCTTTGCAACATACGCTTTCCTCACCGGATACCGCTTACCGCATCGTTCATAAGGCATACAACAAAATTCTCATTGATCTTGCTGTTGACGAATACATCCACATTGTCGAACTGCGGCGCACGAAAAAGACGAAAACCAAAATAATTTACGAATACTGCGCCGACCACAATAACGACTGGGGAGAGATTCATTACACGCTCGGTGAAGACGATTACGATGTCACCCGCTACGTGTACGCTGACAAAAAAGGCGGTTTCTTCTTCGCTGTCGCAGGCGACTGGATCGTTCATCAAGCCGCAAAGGAGCAGTTCCCACAGATGGTGGTCATACCAATTACGAAAATATAGCCCATAAACGAAAAATGCCCCGCCCGGAGTCAGGAAATTTCTTGATTCCGAACGGGGTATCATCATATTATTTCAATAATTTCTCAATATCTTCCACCTTCAGTACCTTACCCATAGAAACAACTTGCTCGTTGATGACAAGGGCAGGCATTGACATTACACCGTATTCCATGACCTGCTGCAAGTCGGTGATGTATTCGACCTCAACATTGAGACCGGAAGCTTTGACCGCTTCCTGTGCGTTCTCATAAAGAGTATGGCAGTTTTTGCAGCCGGAGCCGAGAACCTTGATACAGCAAATACCGTCTACCTTTTCGCCGCAGCAAGTGGACGACGCAGCAGTTTCTTTGACTTCGGCAGTATCACAGCCGCAACCGCACCCGGCTTCTTTCTTTTCTTCTTTTTTCTTTCCGAACAGTGACATAATATATACCTCCTGTTATTCGCCTTCAAAGCGATTTTTTAATACTTTGTAATGGTTGTAATTGCTCTTGTCTCCACCGTTGTCCGGGAACAGACAAAACGGAAGGCTGTCGGTATTTCTGTGCTTTATTACACACGCACAGCATTTTCCGTGATTGGGGCAGGTCTGTTTCGGACAAGCACATTCTTTAACATTAGGGCAAATCATTCAAGTCCTCCTTAAAACGCTAACCAAAACATATAGAACCCAATTAGCAGGATAGCTGTACCCATCACGATTTTCAAAACCGCAGCGGCGGTCTTGTACTTATCACTTGCGTTGATCTTCTGAACAAATCCGATTGATGTTCCCGCAACCATAACAAGTGCGCTGTGCCCGATGGAATACAGAAGCATCAGGAGAATGCCCCAAAGGAGATTCCCTTTCCCGGCGACAATTGCAAGCAGTGCAATGAGCACCGGTGTCGAACACGGAGATGAAAATACACCTCCGAGGATTCCAGCAAGAAACGCACCGATAAACCCGCGTTTTTTCGATTTTCCCAACAGATTGGCGGACGGGATGAAATTGAAAATTTCGTAGGTTTGCAGTGCCATCAGTATCATCAGCACACCGAGAACGATGTACCAAACAGTTGAAGTGCGCCCAATCAATTTACCTGCTGATGTTGCAATGATACCGAGCGTTACAAAAGTCACGGCTGTTCCGAGCGAGAATACCGCCGAATATGCAAATGCCTTTTTTGTATTCTTTTCGCCGATGCCGCCTACATAACCGATGATCAGCGGGACATTGGAAAGGGAGCAAGGCGTAACGGATGTCAGCACGCCCGCAACAAGTGCAAGCAGCGGCGCCAGCCACATATTCTTCCCGATGATTTCGGCAATCTGTGAAAGAATGTTATCAATCATCGGGAGTCACGCCCATTTCCGCAAGGATCGCCCACATTTCTTCTTCGGTCAGTCCGCCTTGATGAACTGTAAAAACGTGTTCATTCGTATTTTTGTCAGAATACATCGTAAATTCAATTTTCGCAGCAAGCTCGTCACTCGGAACAAACGGCTTACCGCTTGCATCAAAAATCACCTGCGTCGGAATCATCTGCACCGGAACATTGTTTGCAGCATCTGGATAATCCCAGACATTGATAAACTTTACAAAAGCTTTGCCTGCAAATTCTTTGTTTGCCTTTTCGAGGACGGGAGCCATTGCTTTACACGGTATGCAGGAGTCCGCACCGTAATCTACGATGATAGGAAGACCGTAAGCAGACAGTTCTTCAAAGTCGATTGCGGTTGTAGATCGCAAACTGAAATCTGCGTTCTTCAAATCGTCGGTTAACGCAGATATATCTTGTGGGGTTTCGGGTGCAATCTTCGGATTTTGACTGCTTTTAATCAGAAAGATGCCTGCGACAACCGCAACGATCAGTACGGGAACCAGTATTTTGACCCAAAGTTTATCTTTCATTGCTTGCCTCCGCAGCAGCAACAGTCAGACATTTTCGGGATATCCGTAGCGCCGCCTTTTGTACGGAGAACAGGTGGAATCCAATCTGTATCGTCTCCGACATAGCTGATCGCTCCCACCGGGCACTGATTGCCGCAGCCGTGGCAGTGGTCGATACAGCCTTCGGGATAGATGACCTTCGGTACTGGTGATTTGGCTTTGTCATAAACGCCGTGTTCACAGAATTCAGAACAGGTTCCGCACTCGATGCAAGCGGTAATATCAATTACCGGATACCATTTTTTAGCCATAACTTTCCTCCCGTATCATTTTTCACAGGCACACTTCATATTGCCTGCAAGAATTTCTTTCCAGTCTCCGATTGCATCGTGCGTCCAGCAGTCATCCGCACCGGCAGATTCACGCATTGTCAGCGCAAAAATATAAGACAGTTCCTTGACCGTAGCTCCGGCTTCAAGTGCTCCTTGAAAATGCTTCAAGACACATGGTTTGGATCGGGACTTGATAGCAAGCGCGAAGCAGATGAAATGATATGTCTTTTCGTCGATAGTTCTCATTTCCGCATAGAGCTTATCAATCTCATCCAGTTTTTCTGTGAATTCAGGGAAAAATTGCTCTAACATTCTCATAGTAGTGTCCTCCTGTTTTTTATATCAGTAAATATTGAATTGCATTGAACAGATAGCCCACAAGGATAATTCCGACTGTGCAGATAGCAATGAATATGCCGAGCAGCTTTGGCTTAACAGCTTTGCGGAGCATAATCATCGATGGCAGAGACAAGGTCGTTACACCCATCATAAACGACAGAACAACACCGAGCCGTGCGCCCTTTGCCAGCAGAGCCTCAGCAATCGGAATCGTCCCGAAAATGTCCGCATACATCGGGATACCGGCAACCGTGGCGATCAATACACCGAACGGGTTTCCCGTACCGAGAACTTTTACGACCAGCTCTTCGGGAATCCAGTTGTGAATGACGGCACCGATGCCGACACCGATCAGCACGTAGGGAAATACCTTCTTCGCCGTGCCGCAGACCTGCTCCCAAGCATATTTGCATCTGTCCTTGAAATGCAGTTCTTCCTGCGGCAGATCAATGGATTTTCCGTTGCGAATAAATTCTTCGATCTGATTTTCAAGATGCAGTTTCTCAATCAGCGTTCCTCCGGCAACAGCAATTACAAGACCGAAAACAACATAAAGCACAGCGACCTTCCAACCGAAGATACTCATCAGCAGGACAAGACTACCGAGATCGACCATAGGTGAAGAAATCAGAAACGAAAACGTCACGCCGAGAGGAAGTCCCGCACTTGTGAAGCCGATAAACAGCGGGATGGATGAGCAGGAACAAAACGGTGTTACCGTTCCGAGTAATGCGGCGATGCAATTCGCCCACAACCCGTGAAATCTACTGAGTATCTTTTTGCTTCTCTCCGGCGGGAAATAGCTTTGAATGTACGAAATGATAAAAATCAGTACGCCGAGAAGTACCATAATTTTGATGCAGTCATAAAGGAAGAACTGAACGCTGCCCCCGATCCGACTTTGGGTGTCAAGACCGAAGGAACTCAGCATAGAGCCGATCAGTCTGTTCAGCCATTTCATTCCCAAGACCTCATCTTGAATGAATTGCCACATAAAAATCCTCCAATCAATCTATATATCTAAATCTGTCGATATATAGTCCTGAAATATAGTCGTGCCGGAAAAATGGCTTTTATTTTTCACAGCACGACTTGTTATTGCAAGTGCATCCGTTTTCTTTCAGTACGTTCAGATAGCCGATGGCGATGTCAATACCATCTGAAGAAATGGAGTAGTGCATCCATTTGCCTTCTTTTCGTCCGATGACTAAACCGGAATCCGTCAGCACCTTCATATGATGGGAAAGCGTGGACTGTGCGATATTCAGATCGTCCAGCAGCTTGCAGGCACATTTCTCACCGTCCATCAGGTATTTGAGTATCCGCACACGGTTTTCGTCGCATAACGCTTTGAAAACAACGGGAGTACGCTTTTCATCAAGCTCCATCCGAGCACCTCCTTCAAACGAACTCGTGATCACACCATATATTATATCGATATTTTTCGATTTGTCAAGAGATTTCACGAATTTGTTACAAATAGAAAAGACGGCAGGGATTGCTCCCCGCCGCCGTGCGTTTGTTATTCGTATATCAGATCATTATTGACGATCTCCGTTGCCGTTTCCCGTACTGCGTTCATCCGCTGTACCCAAAGTATCTGATTTTCTGCCTTGAGGGTTTCCGTGACACCTTCCTTTTCGGCAAGTTCTTTTACCAGCCGAAAGAACATATCCTCAGCCTGCTCATTCAGATCGGCAAGGTGGCCGTTCAGCTTGCCGCTTGTCAGCAATTCGGCGTAAACGGTCTTGTGATGCTGTTTCAGATACCGCAGGTGCCGATGTCCCCATATCCCGATGGGATGTTCTTCTGGATTATCATCACCGGCAACAAGGTAGTAGTCTCCGACAAGCTCGTATTTCAGCCCAGTGCGTTCATCCGTTATGTACTTTTCCATTACGCTTCCTCCTTTACGATTACACGAAGTTTCTTTGTCGGGGCGTCAATGATTTTCAAAATCAGCTCGTTGACGTCCTCTATTGGCTTGTCCTCGTGAATGTATTCATTCCGAGCAGTCATAAGGCACCCGACCAGCAATCTGTGTTCAAAGTCGTCCAAATAGAAGTATTTCCGTTTAGTTTTCATAACCATCGCCTCCTTGTATCTATATTGTAGGCGATAGTAAGAGATAAATCGAATGTGCGGATTTATTTGAAGAGAAAAACGCCCAGAAAAGCATTTCTGCCTTTCTGAGCGTTATTCTTTGCCTTTGCAATGCTGCGGTGAGTATTTTGGATTACTTCCTTATCACCCCGCAGCGTCAGGTTCCCGGTTCCGTTTTATCAGGTGTTAAACGGATCTCAGCATTCGATCTTCCTGATCCATCCTTCAGGAGCTTCAATGAGACCCTGCTGGATGCCTGTAAGGGTATCATACAGTTTCTTTGTAATAGGACCCATCTCATCCATTCCTGCAGGGAATGTGATGACCTTGTCTTTTGCGACTACTCTGCCGACAGGTGAGATCACGGCAGCTGTACCGCAGAGTCCGCACTCTGCGAAATCCTCAAGCTCGTCAAAGCGGACAGGACGATGCTCAACAGTGAGGCCGAGATACTTTTCAGCAACCTCAACGAGTGCACGCCTGGTGATCGAAGGCAGAATGGAATCTGACTTGGGAGTTACGACCTTTCCGTCCTTTGTGATGAACAGGAAGTTAGCTCCGCCGGTCTCCTCAACAAATGTATGCGTTGCGGGATCGAGGAACATGTTCTCGTCAAA
>JAZUMJ010000164.1:0-5130 GCA_045603605.1 Ructibacterium sp.
TACAGTTTTAATGATGAAAATAACACTCAAATATATAAAAATTCAATTCATAATGCAATCACCTACGGAATGTCTGTTATAAAAAATAACTTTCAATTTGGCTGTAATATAGGAATTTCATCTGTTAAGTTTGGATTAAAAAATATTTCAATCGGTTATATTGAAGCTGAATTGGCACTCAATAGCTGTAGTAACAGCAATGGTGACTTAATATTTTATGATGAAATTTATCATCAAAGTATTCACAAAGAACAAAGTTTGTACAATTCACTTACAACCAGACAAAACAACCTTGTTACATGCATAAATAACAGTAATGCTGATGATGCTGTTGAAATTTTAAATCAGGTGTATGAACAATGTACAACAACATTATCTGTTGAAAAAACTAAGATTGTGTTACTGCATTTTGCAAGTACAATTTTATCATTTATTGAACCTGATAATAACTCAACTCACAATGAAACAAATACGGATTTTCTATACGCAATGAACTTTAATAATCCGTCTCAAACCTATGAAGTCCTGAAAAAACTTGTTATTCAGGTTTGTGAAAGCGAAAAGCATTTAGATAACAAAGCAAATTATAATCAACGAAATGATGTTGTTCTTCCGCAAATTATAGATTATATCCGTGAAAATTATACTGATTATAATTTAAATTTAAGTACATTAAGTGAAAAATTCGGGTTTTCATCTTATTACATTTCTAAAATGTTTAAATCTGCAACAGGAGAAACATTGGTTGACTTTATAGCTAAATTAAGGATTGAGAAATCCAAACAGTTGCTCGAAACAACAGACCTTCCTATTGCGGATATATATAAGCATTGCGGATTTGTCAGCGAAAAGACGTTCTTTAGAACTTTCTCGAAGCTTGAAGCAATGACCCCCGGAAAATATAGAGCAAATAATAAATTTTATGCCGACGCAGGGCGGCGGAATGGAGATTAGTATGAATAATTTAAAAAAATTATGTGAAAGAATTACCGAAAATCCGGATAATCAGATGAAGGCGTGGCAATGGGGTCAAGGGGTTGCATTGTTTGGTCTTACAGAGGTTTATCTGAAATCAGGAGATAAATTTTGTATCGACTATATCAAGAATTGGTTTGATGAGCATCTTGCAACAGCTTATCCCGGCAGAAGTATAAACACAACTGCACCTTGTCTTAGTGCCCTTGAATTATATAAAATATATAAAGACGAGAAATATTTAAATTTATGCACTGATTTTGCCCAATGGTGTATGGCACAAGCACCAAGGGGTGAAAAAGGAGCTTATGAACATTCCTGTACAGAAAATGTATATCCAAATCAGTTATGGGCAGACACACTTTTTATGGGAGCACTTTTTTTAGGAAAATACAGCGTATTAACTGAAAATAAAATGTATATGTATGAAGCATTAAGACAATACAGACTTCATTATGAATTTTTAAAATCTCCAAACAATTCACTAATCGTTCACGGATACTACGGAAACGAAAGAATTCAAAAAGGAGTTATCTGGGGACGCGGAAACGGATGGTTTGCGGCAGGTTCACCCATTATTTTATCTATTGCAGATAACAGTTTTGAGGATTATGAAATTGTTAAAACCAATTATATAAATTACATAACTGACCTTTTAAAATATCAAAATCCTGACGGAAGCTGGAATACTGTAATTGATGACGAAAATTCATATCCTGAAATGACCGCAACAGCTGCTTTTGCATATTCAATTAATGAAGGAATTAAACTGGGCTTTTTAGATTCTTCCTATCAAATATATGCAGATAAAGCATTTGAAGCTTTAGAAAAAGAGATAGACCAAGACGGAACATTACTGAAAGCATCAGGCGGAACCTGTATTATGCCTTTAAAAGAAGATTATAATGCAATTCCATTATGCTATTCTCCTTTTGCTCAAGGTTTAGCAATTTTAGCACTCAATAGCAAATAAATTTCAACAAAAAGGGATGTTCATTTGTAGAACATCCCTTTTTGTTTTTATCTGCATGTGATTGCTGCCCAGTCAGTATCCCGACGAATTTCCTGAATAACAAGTCCTGCTTCTTCAAGTGCCTCTATAACTTCATTTAATCTTTCCAAAATTATGCCTGAGCAAATAAATACGCCATTTTCTTTCATAAAACTGCGAACATATTTTGAAAGGGCTATAATTACATCTGCAACTATATTCGCAATTACCACATCATATTTTCCAAAGCTATCCCTTAAAGCCTCGTCTGTAATAATATCTCCCGGCATTGCTTTATATTTTTCTCTCGGAAGGTTGTTAAGCTCTAAGTTACTGTATGCAACATCAACAGCATTAGGGTCGATATCAACAGCAACCGCATCTGATGCACCAAGCAAGAGTGCAATAATTGAAAGAATACCTGAACCACAACCTAAATCGAGAACGGTATCCCCCTCTTTTAAGTACTTTTCGATTTCCTCAATACAAAATCTTGTGCTTGGATGTGACCCTGTGCCAAAACTCATTCCGGGATTGACAGTAAATACCACTCTGCCATCAGGGTCAACATCATCTTCCCATGCTGGCTTAATTAAAACCTTTTTTCCTACAGGGATAGGATGAAAGTATTGTTTCCATATTTCCGACCAATCCTCATCCTTTACCATATCCGTCATTACTTCTAATGTGCCGAACTGCTTTTCTGTGTCTATACTTTTAAGCTCGGACATAGATGTGCGAACTGCCGCAAGCTGTTCAAGTCCTGCTGCACCATCGCTTAGATACAAGGTTATTGTTGTATCAGCCTCTTTAAGACGTTCTAACTCCTCGTCAACATAATCCCAATATTTCCTGTTTTGTTCAAGGAATTCTTTAAAGTCATCCTTATCGGATATCTCTATTCCGTTTATACCAAGATCAAGTAATCTTCCGCTTATAGGGTCAATTCCTTCAGCGGTTGTTGTTATTGTTACCTTAATCCAATCCATAACTTATCCTCCGTTATATTAAACGCCGACCCATGGTCAGCGCTTAAAAAATCTTATTTAAATATTTCCTTCATCTTTTCAAAGAAGGTTTTACTTTGTTTGTATTTTGAAGGTTCAACATTGTTGTCAAATTCTCTGAGCATATCCTTTTGTTTCTCATTAAGTCCTTTTGGAATTTCAACCTTAATGGTAACATACTGGTCGCCTCTTTGGGTGGAATTAATCTTTGGAATACCCTTACCTCTAAGTCTAAACACAGTTCCCGGTTGTGTTCCTTCAGGAATATTGTACGAAACCTTACCATCAACTGTTGGAACCTGAACCTCAGCACCAAGAGTTGCTTGAACAAAGGAAATCGGATAATCGCATAATACATCATAGCCCTGTCGAACAAAAAGCTTATGTCTGCGAACCCTGATATTTAATATCAAATCCCCTGCCGGTCCGCCATTTGTTCCTGCATCACCTTCACCACGGACATATACCGGCTGTCCATCGTCAATGCCTGCCGGAATTTTAACACGAACTTTTTTAGCCTTTCTAAGGCTGCCGTCACCGTGACATTCGCTGCAGGGTGTCTTTATAATTGTTCCCTTACCTCCGCAAGAATCACATGGTCTGACACTCTGGAAACTTCCAAAAGCAGTTCTTTGAACTGATGCAACCTGACCGGAGCCATGACACACAGGACAAGTTTCAGGAGATGTACCTTTTTCAGCACCGCTTCCGTTACAGGAAGTACATCTTTCCAGATGATTTATATTAATATCCTTTTCAACACCAAAACAAGCCTCTTCAAAGGTCAAATCAACAGCATAACTTATATCTCTTCCCCGTCTTGGTGCATTTGGGTTAGAACGTTGTCCGCCAAAACCACCGCCGAAGAAACTGCTAAAAATATCACCCATATCAAAGCCATCAAAACCACCGAAACCTCCGCCGTATGCACCGCCGCCTGCTGTCTGGTCAAAAGCCGCATGACCAAACTGGTCATACTGTTGTTTCTTTTGCGGGTCGCTCAGCACCTCGTATGCTTCTGTTGCCTCTTTAAATTTTGCCTCTGCTCCTTCTTTATCATCAGGATTAAGGTCAGGATGATACTGTTTTGCAAGCTTTCTGTATGCCTTTTTTATCTCATCAGGCGATGAACCTTTGCCAACACCCAGGACCTCGTAATAATCTCTTTTATCTGCCATAAAACAAACCTCGCCTTACTACAAAACGGCGGACAAACAAGATGTCCGCCTTTTGTAAAATATGTCATTATTTGTCGTCATTAACCTCTGTATATTCAGCATCAACAACGTTTTCGCCATTAGGACCTTGCTGAGTGTTACCCATATCAGGTGCTCCCTGAGCCTGTTGTGCCTGCTGTGCTGCAGCATAGAGCTTTTCAGAAACTGCATAGAATTTCTGAGATACTGCCTCTGTTTGTGCTTTAACAGCCTCAACATCAATTGGAGCAGCCTTTAAAAGTTCCTTAAGCTTATCAACTTCTGCCTGAATACCATCCTTTTCAGCCTGGTCAATCTTGTCGCCGATTTCGCCTAAAGTCTTTTCTGTTTGGTAAACCATATTATCCGCATTATTGCGAACATCAACTTCTTCCTTCTTCTTCTTATCCTCTGCTGCGAACTGTTCAGCTTCTTTAACTGCCTTTTCAATATCGTCGTCAGAAAGATTTGTTGAAGAAGTAATTGTGATATCCTGTTGCTGACCTGTTCCTAAATCCTTAGCAGTTACCTTAACGATACCGTTTGCATCAATATCAAATGTAACCTCAATCTGGGGAACACCACGTGGTGCAGGCGGAATATTTGTAAGGCTGAACTTACCTAATGTTTTATTGTAAGCTGCCATTTCACGCTCACCTTGTAAAACGTGAACTTCAACACTTGTCTGGCTGTCTGCCGCTGTTGAGAATATCTGGCTCTTCTTTGTAGGAATTGTTGTATTTCTTTCGATAAGCTTTGTGAATCCTCCGCCCATTGTTTCAATACCCAATGAAAGCGGGGTTACATCAAGCAATACCAAATCTTCAACATCACCGGAAAGAACGCCTGCCTGAATAGATGCACCGATTGCAACACATTCATCAGGGTTAATCCCCTTATGTGGCTCTGAACCAATCAATTTCTGTACAGCTTCCTGTACAGCAGGAATTCTTGAAGAACC
>JAZUMJ010000165.1:0-13008 GCA_045603605.1 Ructibacterium sp.
CGTTATTCATATATGCGATAAGGAACAGAAAGTCGGCAGTAAAGTTAAAGTGGAAGCTGACATCGCAGCAAGACTCGACCATACACGTCAGCACACAGGTGAACATATAATTTCGGGGCTTCTTTCGTCAATGTTCGGTGCGGTAAATGTGGGTTTCCATATGGCGAAAGATTATTGCACCATAGATACAGATATACCGCTTGACAAGGAACAACTTAGAACTGTTGAAACTGCGGCAAATGATGCGGTAATGCAAAACTTAAAAATAACTACCGAAACGGTTGACGCAAGCGAGCTTGAAAAATACACTTTAAGAAAGAAAGCAAAAGGGCTTGAGGGCGAAGTAAGAATAGTTTATATAGGTGACGTGGATTCTTGCACCTGCTGCGGCACACATTGTGCATATAGCGGCGAAGTCGGTTTTATTGCAATAACCGATTCAATGAAGTATAAGCAAGGAACAAGGCTTTGGTTTTCATGCGGTGAGCGTGCGGTAAAATATGCTCAAAAAAATGCAAAGACCGTTATGGATATCGCAAACAGATTTTCAACAAACAGAGATGAAGCGTTTTCAGCTGTTGTAAAACAGGGCGATGAGCTTAATTCCTTAAAGCGAGAATTAAGAAAAAGAACCGATATGCTTTTGGAGTATAAAGCGGCAGAGCTTATAATCGGTGCCGAGGACGTAAACAGTACAAAGCTTGTTTTGGCGGGCATGGAGGATTTGAATATGCAGGAGCTTAAGCTTTTGTGTGAAAAGATTAAGATTGAGAAAGACAATGCGGTGATACTGTTTGCAAAGAATGCGGATACGGTGTTTTATCAAGTAAAAACAGGCGGAAGCGTAAAGCAGAATGCAAAAGAAATATGCCTTGTTATAAATGCAATGACCGGCGGCAAGGGCGGAGGCAGAGATGATTTTGCACAGGGAAGCTGTAATTCAAATTTGAATGTCGAAGAAACGCTTTGTCAGCTTAGTGCATATCTAAAAAAATCGCTTGCTTAAAAATTTTTTTGACAAAATCCGATTTTCTTGCAGGAATTCAAAAGAAAATGTGGAATATTATAAACACAAGACAAAGTTCTTGATTATATAGATAAATAATCAAAAAATACAAGGGCGAATGCACTGAAAAAAGGAGGGCTGCCATATGATTGACAACAGTTTAAACGGCTATCGTTGTGCAGCTTCCGTAAGCACTTCCCCTTACAGGCTTGCTTAAATGTATAGCCGTTATAAATTCAAAATTTAAGCCGATGGATAAAACCATCGGCTTTTGCTATTAAGTTATCTTTTCGTTCGTTCAAAATCAAATTGCATCGTGTTCATTATATTGCCGTTTGTGTCACGTATGAATAATGTTGAATTTATCATTGCAACAGTATCTTCTATTTCCTGTACGGTATCTGCTATGAAAGTTAATCTGCCAAAGTGCTGACCTAAGTTTCCTATATCTGATTCTGAAACAGAGTCGCCTATCTGATAGTACTGTATGAAATCTTGGAGAATAGGTAGGTCTTTTATTGTTTTTAAACCTTCTATAGACCCTATTTGACCAACATTTAGAGGAATACAAATTTGTGCACCGATTTTACCGTGATACTTCAAGTCTAAGTTCCTTAAAACTATTTCTTCCTCTGTTGTACAGATGGGTTCACCTAAAGCGAAACGAATCATCATTTTCGTATCGTTTATACCGGTGAGGGGAGCAGAGAGCTTGAAAGACATTCCACCGCTGAGGCGATATGCCATTTCGTGAAAATATATTTTACCGTTATAAGGAAGCGTTTGGAAAAAATCAGTTCCGTTCTTTAATCCCATTCCCTTAAACATTTTCCTAACCTTAGGATCTACGTGTTTCATGAAATAGTCAACATACTTTGATGGAGCATAAATACAGTGACTTATCAGACTTTTGCGATTGATAGGATCGACAATATATGTGTCGGTAAGCAAGAAAGGAAATGCCTCTCCGTCACGGATAATATAACGTGCCCCGAATATTTCGCCACCGTTATCTATGTACTTTTCTGCAAGTATACGCTTGCTTTTTGAGTTTTGTCTTGCGAAGCGGCAAGCTTCATGCACTTGGGATTTATCCGTGCACACAGTTATTCCGCGTGAGCTTGAACCGTCCACAGGCTTTACGATTATAGGATAATCTATTGACGAAAGAATTTCATCAGAGGAGTTTTCATCTACATCGTACAATCGGGGACAGTCTATATCATAATCTATGCAAAATTGTTTAAATTCGTCCTTGTTTGCACACTGATCCCAAAGCGCCATTGTGGTATAACAGGGAAGTCCGGTTTTTTCGCAAAGGAGGATAAGATTTCTTATGTTGAATTCACTGGGACCGCAGAATACACCGTCTATAGAGCGTTCTTTAATAAGATTTTTCAACCCCTCAAAATCCGTTGTGCTCACTAAAGCTTGTTCATCAGAAATATCCTTTGCAGCTCCTGTGAGGAGATTGTCTGTTGCTATGGTATAGACACCCAATTCTTTAGCGTTTTTTACTATGTCTAAAGTGCCGGTTGAACCTCCCAATATTAACAGTTTTTTGCGTTGCATAGCGTGAAATACCTCCTGCGACTATTTAAATAATAGTATTGTATCACATACTGCAAATATGTTACAATGATGAAAATACTATCTTCTTTCTCACGGGGTAATTTTTGGTTGACAAAATACAAGAATGTCAGAGATTTTTATTTAGTTGGGAGGATATGCAGATGCTGATTTCTGTGGCTATACCTTGCTATAAATCTAAAAATACTATCGCAAAAGTAGTAGATGAAATTCGTGGCGTGATAAAAAGTCGCCCGGAGTATGATTATCAGATCATACTTGTTAACGACTATCCCTTTGACGAAACATTTTCCGTAATCAGAAAATTATGTGAAGAAGACTCGAAAATCACAGGTGTGAATTTATCGCGTAATTTCGGGCAGACTTGCGCAAAGCTTGCGGCTGTTCCTTATGTGAAGGGTGATGTATTGGTATATATGGATGATGATGGACAGCACCCTGCAGAAGGTATTATACCGCTTGCCGAAAAAGTTATGGAAGGATACGATGTCGTTTACGCATACTTCAAGAATAAACAACACAGCCTGTTCAAACGTGTTACAAGCAAAATAAATGCCAAAATAGCAGAGATGAATGGAACAAGAGCAAAGGGGATACATGGCTCAAGCTTTTATGCAATAAGTCGCTTTGCTGTTGATGCGTGTGTATCGTATGACAGCCCGTTTCCCTCAATGATGGGCTATTTAAATACTCTTGTCGGAAAAACGACCGAGATAGAAATGCCACACAGAGCACGCTTGGACGGAAAATCAAATTATACGTTCAAGAAGCTTTTGAAAATGTGGTTGAATGGGTTCACTAATTTTTCTGCAGTTCCGCTTAGAATGGTTGCTTTTTTGGGCATCGTGATAGCTTTTTTCGGTATTGCTACCGGTCTTGGAATTGTTATCTCAAAGATTGTGAATCCATCAATGGCGGCAGGATATGCATCTACAATGGCAGTCTTGCTCTTCTTGGGTGGCTTAATACTTCTGGCCCTTGGGTTTATTGGTGAATACATAGGAAGAATATATATGACCGTAAGCAATCTAAAACAGTCAACTATTCGAGAGATCATCAACGAGCCAGGCAATTTACCGAAGGATAATAAATAATATAACTATAGTATGCTGGGGAAAGACAAATGATTAATTTTAATGTACCGCCATATGTAGGAGCAGAACTTGATTATATAAGGGAAACTGTGGAAAACCGCAAGATTTGCGGTGACGGCAAGTTTACAAAGCAGTGCAATGCTTGGCTTGAGGAGAAGACAAAGTCGAAAAAAGCTTTGCTTACAACTTCCTGCACGCACGCACTTGAAATGGCAGCGGTTTTATGTGACATAAAAGAGGGTGATGAGGTTATAATGCCTTCATACACTTTCTCTTCTACTGCTGATGCATTTGCCGGAAGAGGTGCAAAAATAGCCTTTATCGATGTTCGACCCGATACAATGAATATGGATGAAAACTTGATTGAAGAAGCTATAACGGACAGAACGAAGTGCATTGTTCCCATGCATTACGCGGGTGTTTCCTGTGAAATGGACAAAATTATGGAAATCGCAAACAAGTATAATCTCATGGTTGTAGAAGATGCGGCACAAGCCATTATGTCAACATATAAAGGAAAGGCACTTGGTACATTTGGTAATTACGGATGTTTCAGCTTTCATGAAACAAAGAACTACAGCATGGGTGAGGGCGGTGCACTTTTAATCCGTGATGAAGAAAATATTGAGCGAGCAGAAATAGTTCGTGAGAAGGGCACAAACAGAAGTAAGTTCTTCCGCGGACAGATTGATAAATACACTTGGGTTGACTACGGCTCATCTTATTTGCCCAGTGAAATAAATGCGGCGTATCTTTATGCTCAGCTTGAATGTGCGAATAAAGTAAATGAAGACAGATTAAAAACATGGCATTTGTATTATGATGCACTTTCAGAACTTAAAAACGATGGCAGAATAGAGTTGCCGTTTATTCCTGAGGATTGTGTTCATAATGCGCATATGTTCTATATAAAAGCTAAAAATCTTGAAGAGCGAACAGCGCTCATTGCACATTTGAGAAGTAACGGAGTTGGAGCGGTATTCCATTATGTGCCGTTACATTCAGCGCCTGCCGGTCAAAAGTTCGGCAAATTTATTGGTGAGGATAAATATACCACCAGAGAAAGTGAACGATTGGTAAGGTTGCCGATGTATTACGGACTCGAGGAAGATAAAGCGGAATATATAGCTGATAAGGTAAAGGCATTTTACAAATAAAAGCAAAGCTTAAAGTATAGCACGAAAGAGGGCTTTTGTAATGAAAAAGATTGCAATTTTACAATCAAACTATATTCCATGGAAGGGATATTTTGATATTATCGGAATGGTGGATGAATTCATTCTTTATGACGATATGCAATATACAAGGCGTGATTGGCGAAACCGCAATAAAGTCAGAACTCAACACGGAATTAAATGGCTGACTATTCCTGTTGAAACCAAGGGAAAGTTTTTGCAGAAGATAAATGAAACAAAGATTAGTGATCATGACTGGGCACAATCCCACATGATGACATTGTCGCAAAGCTACTCAAAGGCACCATTTTGGAAAGAACTTTCACCATGGGTACACGAGTTATATCAAAGGGCAGAAAAGCTCGATTATTTAAGTGAAGTAAATCACTTGTTTTTGATGGAAATCTGCAAAATGCTTGGAATTACAACGAAAATAACATGGTCTTCCGATTATACGCTCGAAGATGGTAAAACGGAAAGGTTGGCAGGATTGGTTAAGGCGGCAGGCGGTGACTATTATCTTTCAGGTCCTGCTGCGAAGGACTACATAGTAGATTCGGTATTTGATGATGCAGGGATAATTCTTGAGTATATGAACTATGACGGTTATCCTGACTATCCTCAGCTTCATGGTGAGTTTGATCCTTATGTAAGTATTTTGGATTTGTTGTTTATGACAGGAACAAAAGCTCGTGAGTATATGAAGTTTTGCAAGCAAAGTGAATCAAAAGTGAAAATATAGGGATTGCAGTGTACAGATTAAAGGGTTAAAAATATATGAGTGCATTGAAGTTAAACGAAAAAACAAAATGGATTTTGATATTACAAGGGCTGATACTGTTCTTGTCATTTGGCGGCGTGCTTTCCAAAGCAGCAGCCCAGCAAGAATTTTTATCATGGCAGTTTGTTGCTCTGTATGTAGGCGAGATAATGATTCTGTTTACCTATGCGCTTATGTGGCAGCAAGTACTTAAACATATCCCATTGACGGTTGCCTTTTCCAATAAGTCAGTTGGAACCGTATGGTCGATGTTATGGGGAATGATTTTGTTCAATGAAGTCATTACTTTAAAAATGATAATCGGTGCGGCAATAGTTATAGTAGGAGTGTTATTGGTGGTGAAGTCGGATGAATGAGCTTGTTTTGCATTGTGGTCTGTTTTTGTGCAGTACTTTTATCTCAGCAATAGCACAGCTTATGCTGAAAAAGAGCAGTACAAAGAGGGCGGATAATAATGTTTTTACTTTCATGAATAAATCTTTTCCAAGCTTAACTCAAAAGCTTAGAAACAGTAAAAGCAGGATTTTTGCGCTTATAAAGAAACACAAAAAATTATTGATCGAATATCTTAATCCTTTCACTTTTACTGCATATATGATATTCGTTGTGGCTACATTTTTGACAATTTTTTCTTATAGAGTAGTTCCTCTGTCAATGGCACCTATACTGGGTGCAAGCGAGTACATTTTTATTGCAGTATTAAGCAGGATTTTCTTAAAAGAAACAATTAGTGCAAAAAAGATGCTCGGCTTAGGCATTATAATTGCCGGTATAATTGTATATTCTGTTTGATTAGATTGATAAAAAAGCATTGACAGGCATGGATTTTTCTGATAGAATCATTCACTGAGCCGCTCCGTGACGGTTTTTTAAGTTTGTCGCTTGCGACACACCGTGCATGGGCGAGACTGGTATAAGGAGGATACACTTGTATGTACGCTATTATCCGTACCGGAGGTAAGCAGTATAAGGTTGAGCAGGGCGATGAAATTCTCGTCGAAAAGCTCGATGCTGAAGTTGGTGCACAGGTAAAGTTTGAAGTTCTCATGCTTTGCAGTGAAGAAGGCACCAAAATAGGCACACCTGTAGTAGCAGGTTCTTCTGTTACAGCTGAAGTACTTGAGCAGGGCAAGGCAAAGAAAGTCGTTGTTTTCAAGTATAAGCCCAAGAAGAACATCCGCAAGAAGCAGGGTCACCGTCAGCCTTTCACAAAAGTGAAAATAACGGCAATAGGCTAATGACTACGGTCAATATTTTTCGCTCCGAAGGTAAAATAGTCGGCTTTGAAGCTCTCGGCCATGCAATGGCAGGAGAGGCGGGCAATGACATTGTTTGCAGTGCTGTTTCCGCACTTACGCAAACGGCTCTTATGGGCATAATCGGGTATTTAAAGCTTGAATGTGCATATGAAGTCGCAGAAGCCGAGGTTTACTGTATGCTCAGTAACGATGTTGCTGATAAGGATGTCGAAAAAGCAGAAATTATTTTTGAAACAATGGCAATGGGGCTTCGCTCTATTGCAGAGAACTACAAAGAGAACCTCAAAGTAATCGAGAAGGAGGTATGAGTCATGATGAACATCAATTTACAGCTTTTTGCTCATAAAAAGGGTGTTGGTAGTTCCCGTAACGGTCGTGACAGTGAGTCCAGACGTTTGGGACCCAAGCGTGCAGACGGTCAGTTTGTTCTCGCAGGCAACATTCTCGTAAGACAGCGTGGAACACATTTCCATCCGGGCAATAATGTAGGCATCGGTAAGGATGATACGCTTTTTGCAAAGATAGACGGTATCGTTCGCTTTGAAACAAAGCACAACAACCGCAAGCAGGTCAGCGTATACGAAGAAGCTGCTGCAAACTAAGCCTTAAACAAAGTGTTTTAAACAGGAATCGGTTCGTGTTGATTTTGCGAGCGGTTCCTGTTTTGTTTTTTCATCATGGATATTTACTATAAAAACGGTTCTGTAATAATAGAAAATGCTCAAAATTTCAATGTTGAACGCTCGTGCTTGTGCGGTCAGGCTTTCAGATTTTCAAAACAACGTGACGGCAGTATGTTCGGTGTTGCCTTTAATAAAGGCGTGCGTATTATTGAATATAACGGCATAATCGAAATCCAAAACTGCGAAGAACAAGATGTGAAGCTTTGGAGTAATTATTTTGACCTTGAACGTGATTACGGTCAAATAGAGAAGATTATACTTGACGATGAGCGGTTAAGTGTTTGCGTGCCGTATGGAAGCGGAATAAGGATATTTAAACAGGAGCCGTTTGAGGCGTTCATATCGTTTATAATATCGGCGAATAACAATATAAAGCGAATAAGCGGTATAGTTGAAAAGCTGTGTGCTTATTGCGGTGAGAAAAAGGAACTTGCAGATAAAAGCGGATATTACTATTGCTTTCCTACACCCGATGCCGTAGCGAGCCTCAGCGAAGCTGAATTATGCAAGATAGGAACCGGCTATCGGGCACCGTATATTTTAAAGAGTGCAAAAAGAATAGCGGACGGATATGAGCTTGAGGCATTGAAAAATGTGCCGATAGAAGCGGCGAGAAAAGAATTGCTGTCTTTTTCGGGGATAGGTCCTAAAGTGGCAGACTGTATATTGCTTTTTTCGCTTGGTTTTACAAACGCTTTTCCTATTGATGTATGGATGAAGCGTGCATTAAAAGAACTTTTCTTTGACGGACGGGATCCTTCGAAAAAGGAGCTTGAATCGCTAAATATCCGTTTAGGTAAATATTCGGGAATAGTACAGCAGTATATATTCCATTACGCAAGAGAAGTGGGGTTGGGAAAATAATGTTTAATATAGTATTGGTTGAACCTGAAATACCGCAGAATACGGGTAATATTTCAAGAACCTGTGCAGTGACGGGAAGTGCATTGCATTTGGTTCGTCCGCTTGGGTTTGAAATAAACGACAAGCATTTAAAGCGTGCAGGGCTTGATTATTGGCATGCACTTGACCTCACATATTACGATTCTTTTGAAGAGGTAGAGGAAAAGCATAAGGGGGCAAGATTTTTTCTTGCATCTACCCATGCGGAAAAATGCTATGCCGATGTAGAATTTAAAGACGGAGATTTTATTGTTTTCGGCAAGGAAACAGCAGGCTTGGGCAAAGAACTTTTGACTCGAAGAAAAGACGATGCAATAAGAATTCCAATGGGAAATGAAATGAGGTCATTGAATCTTTCAAATTCTGTTGCTATAGTATTATATGAGGCATTAAGACAAAACGGGTTTGAAGGTTTAATATAAAACCCGGAAATTACAACTTAATATAAATTTAAACAGGAGTGGAAGAATGAAGAATTTAAAAATGCAGCTTTCAAAATTAAGATGGCAGAACTTCTTGATATTGCTGATTGCCGGATTTATAAATGCATTCGGTGTTACTGTGTTTCTTGCTCCTGTACATTTATATGACAGCGGAATTTCGGGAACATCAATGCTTTTGTCACAGATTACGCCGGAATATTTATCGCTGTCATTTTTTCTTACCGTATTGAATGTACCTTTGTTTATATTCGGATTAAAAAAGCAAGGTGCGGTTTTCACGGTCTATTCGGTGTTTACCGTTATAGTTTATTCATTGGGAGCATGGCTTATTACGGACGTATTGCCCATAGACGTAAGCATGGCATCACCGCTTGCCGGAAATGATTTGTTGCTATGTGCGTTGTTTGGCGGCCTTATATCGGGTGTAGGAAGCGGTCTTACAATAAGATACGGCGGAGCTATTGACGGAATAGAAGTAATGGCTGTAATATTCTCCAAAAGGCTTAATATCACTGTCGGCACATTTGTAATGGTTTACAATGCGTTGCTTTACATTGTTGCAGGTATTGTTCTCAACAGCTGGATATTGCCGCTGTATTCCATTGTCACTTACGGTGCAGGTCTGAAAACCATCGACTTTATCGTAGAGGGCTTGGATCGTTCAAAGGGCGTGCTTATTGTAACCGAGAAAAGCGACGAGGTAGGTAAAGCACTTATGGATGCATTCGAGTGCGGAACTACAAAAATTGCTGCACAGGGCGGTTATTCAAATATGGAAAAAACAATAATATATTTTGTTGTAAACAGATTCCAAATATCAAAAATGAGAGCAATTGTTCATGCCATAGATCCACATGCGTATCTTACAATCATGGAGGTTGCGGATGTGTTTAAAACCGAACATGAACATGTGTGAGTATACATCATGAAGAAAAAGACTTTTGAAAAGCAAATTCAAAAGTCTTTTATAATTCAAAGAGATGCCGACAATTCGGATGAAAATTCTATGTATGCGTCTGCCATTAAAAGCTGGCTGTACTTCATTGCGGCGGCAAAGGTACTGCGGTTATCATAATCTGAAGAGCTTAGTGCCGATAATTGAGAGCAGTATTCATCATAACAATTCATCATTCCGTCAAGCTGTGACGGAATATCTTCGCTTTTTGAGATTATATCCATATCGCTCTTAAATGCTTCCAATATTTTATTGCATTCACTTTGACCTTCGCTTATGCTTTGGGCGTTGGAATCGAAAGCGAGTATTGCATTTGACAGCGAATTTTGTGCTGCTTTAAATGCGGCAAAGGCGTTAATAAGAGAATCGGCATTTTCTTTATCGGTGCTTATTTTAAAAGCCGATGATTCACATGAGAGAGTGAATAATGCACAGTCCGTACCGTCGCTCATTAAGCGTTCTTTCACTTTGCGTGCATCGTCTGCTGCTTCATAACCTGCCGATAGAACTCGGAATTTATCATCGTCGGTTAAAATGTAACCTGCCGCACCCTGAGCCTTTAATATATCCGCCTGTGCACAAGCGTTATCGTGAGAAGCATATATGCCCATCTGTAATGTGTACAATGTGATTCCCGGAAGTGTTACATCTTTTGTTACAGAATCCTTATCGGTCGAAAGGCTGACTGCTAATGCTCCGTCATCGTCGGTGTTGTCGGAGTTTTTGTTAAATGCTTCAAATATGGGAGCGACAAAATTTTCTGCAAGATAAGTACCTGCGGCAGAAGCGGAAAGCATATATATAATGCCTCCCGAAAGCAGTAATAAAAAAATTGCTCGAGGTGCAGATGATGAGTTTTGAGTGCGTTGACGTGTTGCCGTGCGATAGCGTTTGCGTCGACGTTTGCGAGATGTTTTATACCTTTTGTATTCCATAATGCGTGTCCCTCCAAAGGTGCTTTGTACAATCTATGCACAACAAAACCAAAGCATTACAAAAGAATTAAAAAAGCCGAAGGGGGAAAGTTACAAGTGACTTTCAGTGATATTATGCTACACAGAAGTTTATATGCCTGCCGGCATGTTGATGTAAAAACTGATTTAAAAGGCAGTTTTCAAATGACCTGTGCATATATGGAAATGGATAAATCGTGCACAAAATGTTTTATAAGGTAAAACAAAATGAATGGTGCAGACAGGGAGTTATACCGCAAAAAACCATATTTGGTATTGACAAATATGAAAAAGTAATGTAAGTTTAGGTAAAAAATACCTGTTTGGTTAAGGAGTGTTCCAAAAATATGAAAACAATGAAAAGCATCTCTCTTCTGTTGGCATTGATACTCTGTTTAAATGCATTTATACCCTGCATGAGTGCATTTGCAGATGGCGAAGAAGCTGTCATGAAAAAATTCAGCGAAACAACAGAATTTGCACAAACTCAAGATAAAGAAGCAAAGCTTGATAAGAATATTTCTATAAAAGCCGTAACAGGCAGTGGAACAACTACTGACGGATTTAAGTATGAAATTCTCGACAACAGCTATGCCGAGATAACGAAGTATACAGGTTCAGCAACAGGATTTGTAATACCGTCCGAGATAAATGGCTATCCTGTAAAAAGTATAGGTTATCAAGCATTTTCCGGTAATAACCACTTAATAAGCATAAAAATTCCTGATAGCATTACAAGTATAGGCGGGTATGCGTTTTATTCCTGCAACAAGCTGGTAAGCGTAACACTTGGAAACAGCGTAACGAGCATAGGCTATGGAGCGTTTTATTCTTGCGATTCCTTAGCAAATGTAACAATGGGAAGCTCGGTTAAGAACATAGGTGCCGGAGCGTTTTATAAATGCATCTCCTTAACAAGCATAGAAATTCCGGATAGCGTAACGAGCATAGGACATGATGCATTTTATAATTGTACCTCATTAATAAGCATAGAAATTCCGGATAGTGTGACGAGTATAGGAGATTCTGCGTTTCATAACTGCACCTCCTTAACGAGCATAGAGGTATCTGAAAATAATGTGAATTATTGCGATATAAATGGTGTTTTGTTTAATAAAAATAAAACTATTCTTATTCGATATCCCGGAGACAAAGGCAAAAGCTATACAATCCCCAATGGTGTAATGAGTATAAGTAGTTATGCGTTTAACAATTGCGACTCCTTAACAAGCGTAGAAATTCCGGATAGTGTCACGAGCATAGGAGATTATGTGTTTTATGGTTGCAACAACTTAGTAAGTGTAACACTTGGAAACAGCGTAACGAGCATAGGCAAGGAAGCGTTTTATTATTGCACCTCCTTAACAAGCATAGAAATTCCGGATAGCGTAACAAGTATAGGAGATTCTGCGTTTTTTGGTTGCGACAACTTAGCAAGTATAACACTTGGAAACAGCGTAACGAGCATAGGAGATTTTGCGTTTGATGCTTGCGACAACTTAGCAAGTGTAACACTCGGAAACAGCGTAACGAGCATAGGATATAGGACGTTTTATAATTGCGACTCCTTAACAAGCGTAGAAATTCCGGATAGTGTCACGAGCATAGGCGGTTATGCGTTTTATGATTGCGACAACTTAGCAAGTGTAACACTGGGAAACAGCGTAACGAGCATAGGAAATTGTGCGTTTTGTAAGTGCACCTCATTAATAAGCATAGAAATTCCGGATAGCGTAACGAGCATAGGCAATTCTGCGTTTAAGGGTTCTATATCCTTAACAAGTGCAACAATAGGAGAAGGTGTCACGAGCCTAAGCGATTCTATGTTTAGTGGTTGCACCTCCTTAACAAGTATAATGATTCCTGCGAGTGTTATGAGCATAGGTAAGGATGTTTTTTATAATACACCCTATAATCTTACAATATACGGTGTAAGTGGCTCATTTGTTGAAGAATATGCAAATGCAAACGACATTTCTTTTGTGGCGGGGACGATGCCTACCTTTACACCTACGGCAACACCGACACTAAAACCTACAGCAACACCTACAGCATATCCCACAGCAACACCTACGGTTCCTCCCACAGCTACTCCTTTAGTTACATATGAACCTACAACAGAACCTACGGTGGCTCCCACAGCAACTCCTTTAGTTACATATGAAC
>JAZUMJ010000166.1:0-4977 GCA_045603605.1 Ructibacterium sp.
GCTGAAGAACGGGGTCGGGCTGACGGCAGGCGAAAGTGTCGCCGGGAAGAAGAAGCAGGGGAATGCGGTTGGCGGTTGCAGTACCTGCGGCTGTTACCATATTAAGCGCACCGGGGCCGATTGACGAAGTGCACGCTATAATCTGACGGCGGATTTTCTGCTTTGCAAAAGCCATTGCGGCGTGAGCCATACCCTGCTCGTTGTGGCCCTGATAGAACTTGAGTGAGTGACCGCCCTGCTCGAGGGCCTGACCGATACCTACAACACATCCGTGACCGAAAATGCCGAAAATACCGTCAACAAATTTTGATTCCACTCCGTCAAAGCTGATATACTGATTATCGAGGAACTTAACGAGAGCCTGAGACATTGTAAGCTTCATAATATATCTCCTTATCAGATAAATTACTGTGAAAGGAATTAAACCAAAATAAAGATAAATAATATCCTTATAATGATATAATAACCCAATATTATTTTTATTATATACCATATATTGTGACATTTCAAGCGGTGTTCTCCAAAATAAGCATCAGAAAATGCTAAATTTTTTTGAAAAAGGTATTGACAAGTGCCGATAAATAATATATTATATTGGAGCGTCAAAAAAACAAATAAATAAATGATCCATTAGCTCAGTCGGTAGAGCACTTGACTTTTAATCAAGGTGTCCGGAGTTCGAATCTCCGATGGATCACCATAGAAAACCGCTCAATCCTTGATATATAAGGGATTGGCGGTTTCTTCTTTTTGGTGAGAAAATACCCGTTTTCGTTCCAAAACCACAGAAAACCACCCAAAACCATATAAAAGTGTAGCAAAAGTGTAGCACAGAATAAACGCAATATAAAGTAAATATATAAAGATAACGCCGCCGGACATCATCTCGGCGGCTTTTTGTTATCTCTTTTTGCCCTTGCCCTTGTATTTCTTGTGCTGTCTTTTCTCTTTGGGTGCAGGCTTAAGGTCTTCGTCTTTCGCCTTAGGCGGAACGATTTTCTCAACGGGTGTTGCTTCAGGAACATCGTCAACCTCTGCTTCACATTCAAGAAGCTCGGCGGTGCTCACTCCCGCTTCAACGGGAGCAGGAGCCGTATCTTCCACAGCATCAGGAAGTTCAAACTTGTCAATCGCTCTGGGGTTGCGGGTGCAGGTTCCGCATTTCTGAACATTGACACCTTTGAAACGGCAACCGTCACAGACTCCCGTCAGTCTTGCAGATTCCTTCAAACCTTCAATATAATCATCAGCGGTCTGCTGAAGTCTGTCCATATTCCCAACGAGTTCGGCGATTTCCTTGTCCTTTGCATCAACGGTCTCCTCGAGCTGATGAACACAGATGATTTTCTTATCAATTTCAGCCTTTGCGGTGGAGAGCCGCTCCATAAGTTTGTTGTTTTCATCAAGAAAACGCTGGTTCTCAACCTGGAGAGCCTGCATCATTCTGGCATAATCGTCAAGCTGTGCTTTGTATCCGTTCAGCTCACCGATGAGCTGGTTCTGTGTTGCAATGTGGCTCTGTGCTTCAAGATATAATTTTTTATATTTTCCCATTTTTCATTACTCCTTATGTTTCGGTAATTACCGCAATGATGTCAGAGCCCGAAACGATCGTGAATTTTTCGTCACCGAGTTGAACATCTGTGCCGGCATATTTTTTGTAGATTACTTTGTCACCTTCGTTCAGGACGGGAACTTCGGAACCGTCTCCCGCTCTGACTACTTCGGCGAATTGATTTTCTTCCTGAGCTGCAGCAGGAAGGATGATGCCGCTTGCCGTTTTTTCTTCCGGGGCAATCGGCTTGACAATAACTCTGTTAATGGTCGGTTTTAACTGCATTTTCATTCCTCCGATATTTTGTTGGTTGTGGAGCTTATAACGGGAGGAGCTCTGATGTGGAACTGTGTCATATTGTTAACCCTCCCAGTCTTCGACCATCTCAATGGACTTTGTATCTGCCCAATACTCAACGGGTCTGCCTGAACGGTCAACCGTTTCAATGAGTACGGACTGATTACCGTTGGCGTAAACAGCATAGGCTGTTACTACGCCTTCAAATCCGGTCAAGGTATATCTGACCTTCTTATTAAGCCATGCCATTATTTGCACCTCCTTCCAAACACAACTGATTATTGTTGTAAAGCTGATACAGAGTATTGCCGGTGTTATCCGCAATCATATACGGAAGGAAGATTTCATCCATTCTGACCATTTCCGATTCGAGAATAGCCATCTGAGCGTCAACCCAGTCCTTAATGATACGCCAGGCAACACGGGCGGCCTGCTCTTTGTCAACCTTAACCTTCTGCTCCATAAGGACACGGTGAACGGCATCGGTGTTTGCGGGGAGCTTAACGCCTCTTGTTCCGAATGGTGTTTCAATGCTGAAGCACAACGCCTGAGGATGACCGTTTTCATCATACTGCTGCATAATCTGTCTGGCACCGTGTCGGACAAGGCAACCTTGGATTTCTCCGATGGTCCTATACACATCAATCTTTGTTGTATAATTTTTAATCGGCATTTTTCATTTCTCCTATGGCGTGTTTTTCAGGGTCAAACAATTCAAATTGTGATGCACAAACCAACTCGAATTGACCCATGGCGTTATAAATTAAAAATCTTATTTTGCCCTGCTCATACACAACCGAAAGAACGGTGTATATAATTGCCGGGTTATTCTTTCTTTTGACTTTAAACATATTTGTTTACTCCTTAAACGTTTTTTTGATTTCCTCATCCACCGTGGACATTCTGACAACAGCAAACTTATCAAATACTCCGAAAGAGAAATGGTTGTCTGTGATATAAAAAGAAGCATCGTCCAATTTTTTTGAAAGTCGTTTCAGTGCTTCGTTAATAAATACCGATTTCATCTCGTTTGCGATTTCTCGGCAGCGTTCTTCTGTGACAACATTAACGGTCGGTGCTTTTTCCAAGAGATGAAGAATGTGATTGTGTTCTTGCACGTGGATTATTGAGCCTGCAACTGTTTGATGTGTATCTTTGTTCAGAGATTTTATATATTCCTTTTCAAGGAGCTCTGCATCAATCAAGCGCATTTCAACACCTCCACGTAGCACCAGGACTGCGGCGGACGTTTGAGTGGTACAGGATGACTGAAACCGTACTTGCTGAATTCGCTCAATTCCTTCGGCTTATCGTAAATTACAAGGTCTGATATGTGCCAGGCATAAAGTCTTTTGTCATAGCCGTTCGCATCGAAACGATGTCCGAGATATTCCAAAAGGCCATCAATGGAAATGCAGGACAAGATACTCATATCTGCAATGTGTAACACACCGGCCATATAGTTGTACTGCCAATAATCGATTTTGTTACATACAAACTCGCCAATCACCTTGCCTTGGTAATCTGCAAGGAAAGGAAATAGCTTATATACCCAAGTTCGGTGGGTCTGATATATGTAGCATTTGAAGGGTGTTTCAAGGTTCGGCTTCGTTTTTCTGATTTCAGCCTTTTTCTTAAAGATTGCCATCAACTCACACCATTTCGGACGCAGGCTGATGAGCACGGCTTTGTCTGTCATTTTGATTCCTCCTGTTTAACTTTCTCCATAAACTCCTTGAAATTCATATCCGTCTCGTTGAGGCGTTTTATGGTTTCGGCTATACTCATTCCTATGGCTCTGAGAACGGGACCAAAACGAACCTCAAAGAATGCTATGCTATAAGCGAAGCGATACGGCACGTTTGATTGGTTGATTTCTTCGGCGTATCGTCGAGCTTCGTTTCTCGGCATCCCGTGCGACATAGCCAGTTTGATAAATCGTTTTCGTGTCATTCAGTCTGTCTCCTTTCGCCACATTTGCACCAGAAGGTTGAACTCACCAGACGGCCTCTGAGGAAGCTGCACCCGGTACACTTGTAAAATGCGGGGCTGTATTTGTGTTCAACGGCGTGGGCACAATCTTTACACCTAACAACCTCAACATATTGGGATTTGTTTTTGAAGTGTCCGCACCTTGTTTCTACATCTTGACGGAGTTTCCATGTAGAAAAATCTTTAAGTATTCCGCCTTTTGCTCCGCAAGATTCTCTGTGTATGCACTCGTTACAAGTTGCCATTCAATCACTTCCTTTCGGCGGTTCGGGGAGAGGCTGCCAAAATTTTACGTTCAATCCGTTTTCACTAATAAATCCATGATCCGGGTGAAATGCAGATATTTCAAAACTGTCACAATGGTCAGGATCATCTGTGTGGTCAGGAGTGAAATATACTGTTGTCCAAATTAAGCATAGGCTTTCATTTTCAGGCAACCTATCCTCAACGCTTATCCAATCGTTATTGGTAGGGAGATTTGTGTCAGAGCCTGACATTTTTGCTCCGCACATCGGGCAGAGATTATAAACTGTTGTTCCGTTGGTCAGATAGAAGAAGTGACAAACGGGACATCTTCTTTCGTTGTTCCTTTTAATCCATTTGCTGTGAACAACCTCAACCACATCGCAAGCAGGAGCTTCTTTTATTGCCTCATATATCAAGGCAGCTGAAAATGCTTGTGCTCTTTTTTTGGCTTCATTCAATAACGCTTCACGCTCTATGAATTCAGGCATTGCTTTTTCTCCTTTTCTCAAAGTCTATTGGTTCATCGGAGTATTTAACATAGATATATTTTTCTGATAAACCGTCAATTTCGATTTTATCAAACAGCTTACTTTCAGATACCATCCAATGAGCCTCTCTCATAATGGCGGCAAGCGAAAGATAAGGCACGGTCATTATGTTTATTGGAGTGTCGAACACTCCGATCGCCTTTTCATGTTTGATTGATTTTTTGAAATTTCTATAAGCCTGAGTGTTTGCTTCGATTTCCATGCCAAAGGTTGTTCCGTCAAACATAACGGCGTGCAGGTGTTTGTCAGCCATTGTCAGCACCTTCTTTCCGTTTCTTGCGTTGCTCTTGCTTGGCTTTCCATTCAGCAGCCTGCTTATCCCACTCGGCTTTTTCTTCA
>JAZUMJ010000167.1:0-9784 GCA_045603605.1 Ructibacterium sp.
TATCTCCTTTTAATGTAACTGTTGCACCGTTTGGGGTATATACTATGTCTTCACCTGTTAAATTTTCAAATTCAATAAGTCGGATCGTAGCCATGTCGTTCTGTGGGCCAAGGAGTTGAAAGGCAGAGTTGTCTTCCTAAGACCGCCTTTGGCCTCCGACTTATCCTTCATAATAAACCTTTTTATCTCCTTTTAATGTAACTGTTGCACCGTTTGGGGTATATACTATGTCTTCACCTGTTAAATTTTCAAATTCAATTATACTTCGGAAATAAACAGTTTGGTTGTTTTTTACATTGATACTTCCTGATTGTAACATTGGAAATTCCTCAGGAAACTGAAAAGAAAGTGTTGTTTCGGTTATAGCAGAGTATACCGATGAAGTTTCCCAAATTTCATCTTCGGAGAGTTCTCCGTTATCGTCATCATCGTAATACTCGGTCATCTTTATTGTAATCTCGGTATTTTCAGGAATTGCAATTTCTCCATAAAATTTCGAGTATTTTCCTTCGGGAAATTCACCGATTAAAATAGCATCCTTTGAACCGGTGTTTATAATAGTCATCATAATTTCTCCGTCATCGCTATACATATATGACTGACCGGGTGCCAAAGTTTTTGTTTCTGTTTCTCCAGACGCAATAACAACTGATGAAACCAAAATAAATACAGTAGATAGGAATAATGCGAATATTTTTTTCATTTGAATTTCCTCCATTGTTTTAGTATGGTTTTATTATACAATAAAAGTTTAATTATTGCAATACTGTAGAATAAAAATATGGATGCAAGTCTTTGCATCCATATATATACTATCTAATTTCTCTGTAATCTTTATCGGGAAGTTCCGGAAAACTATCTGCCGGTTTGGTTTGATACCAAAAAGCAACGGATGATAAATCGTCCTGCAATGGCAGATATCTGCCGCCCTCTCTCCAACCCATTGCCTGAATGGTAACCTTAAGGTCTTCTTCAAAACGAATGGGGTCTGTTATATGCCAGCGATACAGAGAAAAACGCTTTTGTGATGCATATAACTGGTCAACTCCAAAAGAGATAAATCCGCTGTAAGGCGAAGAAAAATTCTTATATTGTTTATTTACATCGAAGTTATATGCTCCGCAAAAATAGTCCTCAGTTCCTGTTCCGCAGATTGTGGGGAATTCGGTATCGCCGTCCATAAAGAATTTTATTTCACCTTCACCCCACCAACCGGAGTTGTTACTGCCCCAATACATATATGTACCTACATAGTGACCTTTGCCTTTTATTCCGTCAATGATGGTATAATCGGTTTTATATGGCAGAGGATTTGTGCGTCTGAACTGAGCATGGAAATAGCAACAATCCTCTTCGATTTCAGTTAATGTATAATCAATTTGATAATAAAGACAGACTTCATCATCATTTTGATTTTCAAGTGTTATTCTTGCATTTTTCCTAAATGGCATTGTCCAGTAGCAGTTATGGCCTTTTGCAGGATTAACGCAAACGGGAATAGAGCCGATTAAAACATCAGGGTCAGCTGTGGGGTTTCCGAAGAAATCACCGAGAGGACACTCAACAGACGGGGTTTTGGAGTCATCCCAATACATTCTTATAATTTGATTTCTTGCAACTCCTGTTGGTGTCAGCCAAATATGAGTAATAGCACCGCTGCCTTCAATGTTTGCCATTTCAAAGGTTTCTCCGGGCTGAATTATAACATAAGGTGACATTTTCCATTTTTGACCTAAATCCCTTGCTGCGTTTCTTGCAGGACCATCCTTTGCCATACCGCCTTTGCCCTTTTCTCCCGTAAAGTTTTCAGGGGAAATTGAACGTGATTTTGCATTTGAAACCTTGGTAAGGTCACCCATTCCGTTTATCAATCCGTTAAACATAATTTGCCTCCTAAATTAAAATATATTTTAATTATATTATTTTTGCTTGTAAAAATAAATAACATATGTTATTATAAATTTATCAATTCTTGAGGAGGGTTATTTGTGAATTATAGTTTATTATCACCTTATGTCCGCAGAGCATGGGATTCAACTCTAAAATTTCCCTTTGAAATTAAACCAAGAATTATCCTTGATTATGAGATAATATATGTAAGTGACGGATGCTGTTTGTTAACAATGGGAGAGGAAAAGTATAATTGTAAGAAAGACGATATAATTTTTATTCGTCCCGGAATTGAGCATAGTATTACAGGAATTAATAACGCAGATTTTGTTCAGCCTCACGTTCATTTTGATTTGTATACAGATGAATTAAGTGAGAAAGTTTTTGTCTGTTACGAAAAATTCAAAAGTTTAAGCCCTGAAAATCAAAAACTTCTTCGCAAAGATTATGTGGATATTGATATTCCAACAGTATTTAATCTAAGTAATTATCAATACTTCAAAGCACAGCTTTACGAATTAATTGAATTTTTTTCAAGGAAGGGTACCATTTATCAATTGTTGTGCAAAGAAAAAATGCTTCATCTGTTATATATAGTTTTTTCTGAATTTGACAAAGAGGCAAAGACTGCTAACGATAGAACCAATATGGATATGCTTAACATCAAAAGCTATATTGACGGAAATTATACACAGAAGCTGGATTTAGATTTTCTGGCAGATAAATTTTTTATAAATAAGTATTATATGGAAGTAAATTTTAAAAAGTATTTTGGTATGCCTGTAATTAAATATTATAATCAGGTCAGGTTTGATAAAGCCTGTCAAATACTTTTGAAAGGTGAAAGTGTAGGAAGCGTAGCAGAAAAGCTGGGTTTTGACAATATATTTTCGTTTAGCAGATTTTTTAAAAATTATTCGGGTATATCCCCAAGTAAGTATAAAAAAAGTGAGCCGGCGTCTATTTGAGTGCCGATACAGACATTGTTAAGGCGTTCCTTGCAAAGTCGGGCGTATTGGATGTATTCTTCATACAAAATCTAAAAACTAATATAGATTTTTAAGAAAATGAAGACAAATCATATTAATTTTCATATTTGTCCACCTTTTTACATAAACTTTAACATAAATATACATAAGGAGGATAAGCTATGGCGTTGGATGCAGGCTCAATATTTATTTATGTAATAGGTCTTTTTATATTGTATGTGTGTTGCTGGATATTTATAAAACCCCTTAAATGGATATTAAAATTTTTGTTCAGGTGGTTTGTAGGCGGTGGAGTAGTGTGGTTAATAAATTACATATTCAGCGGAGTTGGAATTCATATTGCATTAAACTTGCTAAATGCAATGACGGTTGGAGTTCTTGGCCTTCCCGGAGCTATTATGTTGATTATATTGGGAAAGATTTTATAAATCTTGATTGACAAATTATTTATCGGGCGTTATAATCAAGGAGTATGCAATTTTATGATACATAAGAAAGAAGGCTTTATACACTATGAATTTTGAAAGAAGAATTCCGGATCCCGATGAAATAAAAGAAATGTATCCATTATCGACAGAATTAGAAGGTATTGTCACTAAAAGGGCTGAGGAGATTAAAGATATTTTTTCAGGCAAATCAAATAAGTTTATTTTGATAATCGGTCCCTGTTCTGCAGATAATGAAGATAGTGTTATTGACTATATTTCAAGGCTGAGAAAAGTTCAGGAAAGAGTGGAGGATAAATTATTTATAATTCCTCGTATCTATACCAATAAACCCAGAACAACAGGCGACGGATATAAGGGGATGTTGCATCAGCCCAACCCGACAGAGAAACCTGATATGTTAAACGGTATAATAACAATCCGTGACCTACATATCCGTGCCTTAAAAGAAACAGGATTTTCTTGTGCAGATGAGATGCTCTATCCTGAAAATGACCGATATTTAAATGATGTATTAGCTTATGTTGCAGTTGGTGCACGTTCGGTTGAAAATCAACAGCATAGACTTACAGCAAGTGGTTTAAGTGTTCCTGTTGGAATGAAAAATCCAACCAGTGGTGATATAACAGTTATGATGAATTCAATAACAGCGGCGCAGCATAAACATACTTTTATATATCGTGGATGGGAGGTTACTACTGATGGTAACCCATATGCTCACGCAATACTCAGGGGCTATGTTAATAAACATGGTGAGTCTATGCCAAACTATCATTATGAGGATTTGGTTCATCTTTGTGAGGTATATTCAAAGAGCGGACTTGAAAATCCGGCTGTAATAATTGACACAAATCATTCAAACTCAGGCAAAAAATACTTAGAACAGATAAGAATTGCAAAGGAAGTTTTGCATAACAGAAATCACGATAATGATGTTAAAAATCTGGTTAAGGGTTTTATGATAGAAAGTTATATAGAAGACGGAGCCCAAAAAATCGGTGAGAGTATCTATGGAAAATCAATTACCGACCCATGCCTTGGATGGGAGAAGACCGAAAGACTTATTTATGATATAGCAGATTTGGTATAAAGAAAAAGAGACTTGCCGAAGCAAGTCGCTTTTTTATGGCTGCCTGATCAGGATTCGAACCCGAACAAAATGAGTCAGAGTCATTTGTGCTACCCTTACACAATCAGGCAATATAAAAATGGTGCGAGCAGTGGGACTTGAACCCACACGTCGTTGACACACGCCCCTCAAACGTGCCTGTCTGCCTATTCCAGCATGCTCGCACACCTATTTAATTTAGCCCCTGAAAAGTACCCCTTTCAAGAACCGACTTGTATATTATAATAGGATTGGTTAGTTTTGTCAAGGGTTTTTTGAAAATTTTTTTAAAAATTTTTTTGTAATAAAATTACTTAGTTTTGTTAATATTTTTATAGGTTTTCCAATATAATTTTTTCAAGTTCTGATGCATTGTGTGCAATAAAATTGGCTCCTGCTTGTTTTAACTCTTCTTCACCCCTGAACCCCCAGGAAACACCGATAGATTTGGTATTGCTGTTTTTAGCAAATTCAACATCAACATTAGAATCCCCTACAAACCAGGATTGCTCAGCAGAAACATTAAAATGCTCCATTAAAAACTTAAAAGCAGACGGGTCAGGCTTTTTGGGAAATCCATTATTTGAACCTATTATATAATCAAAGGTATTTTCGCAAAACAACTTTGAGATAACCTCATTTGATTGATTTTGTGGTTTATTTGATATTATTGCCAGAATAAAATTATTTTCTTTAAGACTGTTAAGCAATTGAATTATTCCATCGTAGGGCTTGCTTAAAATACAACAGTTTTCCATATAGTATGAATTATATAAAGAAATTAATTCTTTAACTTCTTTATCAGTTCCGTTTCCCAACGCACGCTTGCAAAGCAGTTCCATACCGTTTCCAACCATTTTATTATAGCATTCCAAGGGATGGGTTGGTTTATTCATTAATTCAAGAGAATGGTTTACGGCATTTCCAATATCAGAAATTGTATTAACCAGTGTCCCGTCTAAATCAAATGCACATAATTTTTTCACTTTAAACACCTCGAACTCATTGTATCATAAAAAAATAAAAAAATCAATATTTAGTGTAAGAAAAATTGACGGTTTAAAATTTTTATGTTATAGTATAAATGGACAAGTGTGAATTAATGGTTTGAGGAAGAAGAAATGAAATATATAAGAGCGTTGCAGGCAGATGAATTGGAGGTTTTAACAGAGTTATATAAATATAATGATGTTAATGAAATGATAAAAGATAATTCCGTGAAAATCAAAAGCGGAATTATTGATATATTTTGTTTGTATGAAAATTCTGTTTTAATAGGTGAACTGCGTGTAATGTATGAAAATGAAGATAAACGTTTTGCGGTTAAAGACAGAAGAGCATATTTGTATGCATTTAGAATACATAAGGATTTTAGAGGAAAAGGGTTAGGAAAATATCTTCTGTCAAATGTGATTAATAAGCTTTGTGAAAATGGATACACAGAATTTACCGTGGGAGTGGAAGATGACAATAAAAAGGCTGAATATATTTATAAAAGCTTTGGCTTTGATAAACTTATTGCCCGTATACAAGAGGAGTATCAGGGTGATAAATACGAATATAATCTATATTTGAAAGGTTAGTGGTAATATTGAATATAACAGTTGCAATAGATTCATTTAAAGGAAGTCTTAATACTTTTCAAGGTGGAAATGCAGTTAAAAACGGGATAAGAAAAGTTTATCCTGATGCAGATATATACATAAGTCCTCTTGCAGACGGCGGAGAGGGTACTGTTGATGCAATTATCGCCGCAAACGGCGGTGAAACAGTAAAAGTTACAGTGCATAATCCACTGGGTAAATTAATTGAAAGCAGTTATGGGTTTATTAAAGAAACCAAAACGGCAATAATAGAGATGTCGGCGGCGGCAGGGATAACCCTTATAAGCGAGGAAGAAAGAAATCCCCTTAACACAACAACCTATGGTGTTGGTGAACTTATTTTAGATGCCATATCAAAAGGATGCCGTAAATTTATCATAGGAATTGGCGGAAGTGCAACCAATGACGGCGGAATAGGAATGCTTCAGGCGTTGGGTTTTGAGTTTTTGGATTGTAACGGCAACCAGGTGCCTTTTGGCGCAAAGGGCTTAGAAGAAATTGTTGATATAAAAACAGATAAGGCTGTTAAGGAACTTAAAGAATGTACATTTTGTGTTGCCTGTGATGTAAAAAATGTTCTCTGCGGAGAAAATGGCTGCAGTGCTGTATACGGACCCCAAAAGGGGGCAACCCCTCAAATGATAAAAGATATGGATTTATGGCTTGAAAACTATGCCGAAAAAACCAAAGAAGTTATACCGACAGCTAATAAAAATGCAGAGGGAACAGGAGCGGCAGGCGGTTTGGGATTTGCACTGTTATCCTATTTAAATGCCACTCTTAAATCCGGAGTTGATTTGGTTATTAATGAAACAGGAGTAGAAAAATATATAAAAAATTCAGATATTGTAATTACAGGAGAGGGCAGACTTGACGGACAATCGTATATGGGGAAAGCTCCTATCGGTATTGCAAAGCTTGCAAAGAAATATAACAAACCCGTAATTGCATTTTCGGGATGCGTAACAGATGATGCTGTTTTATGCAATGACCACGGAATAGATGCTTTTTTCCCAATAGTGAGAAAGCCTTGCTCTTTGGAAGAGGCAATGGATATAGATAATGCGTATAAAAACTTAAGTGATACTGCAGAGCAGGTATTTAGATTAATCAAAGTAAATATTTAATAGGCGGAGGAAGAAAATGAGCAATCGTCAGGATACAATAAGGAATTTTTCAATAATTGCACATATAGACCATGGTAAGAGTACCTTGGCAGACAGGCTTTTGGAACATACAGGGGCCTTAACCGAAAGGGAGATGCAGGCTCAAATTCTTGATAATATGGATTTGGAGCGTGAAAGAGGAATTACTATCAAGGCAAGGGCTGTAAAGCTTATTTATAAGGCAAAGGATGGGGAGGAGTATACCCTTAATCTTATAGATACACCCGGGCATGTTGACTTTAACTATGAGGTTTCCAGAAGTCTTGCTGCCTGCGAGGGGGCTGTTTTGGTTGTAGATGCGGCTCAGGGAATTGAGGCGCAGACTCTTGCAAATACCTACCTTGCTTTAGAACACGATTTGGAGCTTGTTCCGGTTATAAATAAGATTGATTTACCGGCGGCAAGACCTGAGGAAGTAAAAAAAGAGATTGAGGATGTTATAGGAATTGATGGAGAGAATGCTCCCCTTATCTCGGCAAAGAACGGAATTAATATAGAAGAGGTTCTTGAAAAGGTGGTTGAGCTTGTTCCGCCTCCATCAGGAGATGAAAATGCACCTCTTAAGGCACTTATATTCGATTCATATTATGACCCATATAAGGGTGTTATTGTATATGTAAGAATTATAGACGGCAAGCTCCGTGCCGGAGATAGGATTAAGCTTATGGCAACGGGAGCGGAGTTTGATGTTGTTGAAACAGGATATCTGCATCCTAATGGTATGGTAAATTCAAATGAAATCCGTGCCGGAGAAGTTGGTTTTATTGCTGCGAGTATTAAAGATGTTAAAGAGGTTCACGTTGGTGATACAGTAACAACCGTTGAAAACGGAGCCACAGAGGCTTTGCCCGGTTACAAAGAGGTTAAGCCTATGGTGTATTCAGGTATATATCCGGCTGACGGAGCAAGATACGATGACCTTCGTGAGGCTTTAGAAAAGCTTCAGTTAAACGATGCATCGCTGTGCTTTGATGCAGAAACTTCAATTGCATTGGGATTTGGTTTCAGGTGCGGATTTTTGGGTCTTTTGCATATGGAAATTATTCAGGAAAGACTTGAAAGAGAATATAACCTTGATTTGGTTACAACCGCTCCGTCTGTTGAGTATAAGGTTATAAAGACGGACGGAACCGAATTGGTCATTGATAACCCTACAAATCTTCCGTCACCATCTGAGATTGATTATATGATGGAACCTATTGTAAGAGCATCAATTATGACCCCTAAGGAATTTGTTGGAAGTATTATGGAACTTTGTCAGGAACGCCGAGGTAACTATATTGATATGACGTATCTTGATGATACAAGAGTTTCGCTTAATTATGACCTGCCTTTGGGTGAGATAATCTATGATTTCTTTGATGCGTTAAAATCAAGAACAAGAGGTTATGCATCATTTGACTATGAGTTCAGGTGTTTTGAAAAAGCTGAGCTTGTTAAGCTTGATATGCTTTTAAACGGCGAGATGGTGGATGCACTTTCATTTATCGTTCATAAAGAAAGAGCTTACAGCCGAGGAAGAAGAATGGCAGAAAAGCTTAAGGATGTTATTCCGAGACAGCTGTTTGAGGTGCCTATTCAGGCGGCAATCGGCGGTAAAATTATTGCCCGTGAAACTGTTCGTGCTATGAGAAAGTACGTTTTGGCAAAATGTTACGGCGGTGATATTTCAAGAAAACGTAAGCTTCTTGAAAAACAGAAAGAGGGTAAAAAGAGAATGCGTCAGGTAGGTTCTGTTGAAGTTCCTCAGGAGGCATTTATGTCAGTTTTGAAGTTGGATTAATAAGAGGTGATTTGGGTGTCTTTGGGAATATATGTTCATATCCCATTTTGCAGAGCCAAATGTAAATACTGTGACTTTAATTCCTATGCAAATATGGATTCTTGGAAAGAAAGGTATATTTCTGCTCTGTGTGAGGAAATAAAAAGATACCCCAAAACCGATATTGTGGATACAATATATTTTGGCGGAGGAACCCCAACGGTTCTTAAACCTGAAAGCTTAGGTAAAATTCTTGATGTTATAAAGGAAAAGTTTTGCATCACAAAGGATTGTGAAATTACATTTGAATGTAATCCTGCAACAATTGACGAAAAAGGCTTTAGGAAATTAAAGGACTACGGCTTTAATCGAGTGAGTATAGGTTTACAATCGGCAGATAATGATATGCTAAAATTCATTGGCAGAATTCATTCATTTGAGGATTTTGAAAGATGCTTTAAAGATGCAAGAAATGGCGGATTTGATAACATATCCCTTGATTTGATTTTCGGTTTGCCTAATCAAACAGAAGAGGATTGGAAGAATACTCTTGAAAAGGCGGTTAAATTCAACCCTGAACATATTTCCTGTTATGCACTCAAGGTTGAAGAGGGTACACCATTTGCTAAAATGGATTTAAAACTGCCTGATGATGATTTAAGCAGAAATCTTTATGATATGACAATTAAATATCTTGAAGAAAAGGGCTATAATCAATACGAGATTTCTAATTTCGCAAGAAACGGATTAAACAGCCAACATAATTGCAGATATTGGCAATGTATGGATTATGCAGGCTTTGGAGCGGGAGCATATTCT